>NZ_JH636437.1:352-349351 GCF_000255655.1 Schlesneria paludicola DSM 18645
CTCTTTGAGAGCGTCACAGACAGCCGTCAGTTCCGGATGTGCCAACCCGATCGCGGTGAGCTTATCCTGCACCTGAGGCAAACTCAGTTGCATGCCGCGTGTCAGATACACCTGCGCCGCACCTGCGAGCCCGGCCCCTTGAATTGCTTGAAGCAAGCCTTCGGCTGCAGCATCACCGAATTGGACGGCCACGCCACTGTATGACCACAACTCGTCCGTGCCGCCAATCACCGTGGTTTGATTGCCATAGTCCAGCACCTGCTGGTCCGTTAGCTCTTCAAACTCAAGCCGAGCAACAATTTCTTCGATCGTCAGCATTTTCAATCTCGTCTTATGTAAATTGAACGTTTGGTCCAACACAGCTCTCTGTTCGCAGCCTGTTGAAACTACGTGGACTGGCTCCGCACCGATTCAACAAGCCATGACATCGTTGACACCAAAGCGCCTTGAGCCGGGCACTTAGGCCGCATTATCAGTGCGTTCCCTGACGCCATCGGTCATACGCTTCACGGCCCAGGCGCAGCTCCGCCACCAATTCCTTGATCGTCTGAGCATGTGTTTCCGTGATCTTTTCAAGCTGCTCTTGATGTTGCTTCTGCTGTGTCGGCAGTGTCGTCGTCGTCGTGTAGTACGCGAACCAGATCGCGAACCCCAACGATCCCACAGACGAAATCGCGGGCATGACGTCTGCGACGCTCATCGTAGATACGGCGTCAGAGAGGAGAATCAGCACGCCGAGCCTCCTTACCTTGAACGTGGATCGAACGTGTAATGGCGGCGAAGGCCAGCTCGATCGCAACAACGATCGCAAGCATCGCCCAAAGACGACGGATCATTGGCCGCAGCTCATGTTTCGACTGTTGTTGTGGTGTCATTTTCATTCTCGTGAGATTTGAGATTGCGAACCAAATCGATTACGGCAGGCGCGATCCCCTTGGCAGCTTGTTCAAGCTGGAAACGAATCAAAGAGAGCTGCCTGACACAGGCACACGTCGTCCACGGTGTGCCATTTACGTGGCAATGCTTAGAGAGCAGCACAGCCATCCCGACCTGACAGCTTCGTGAACATCGTGCGGAAGCTCATTGTTCTGCACACGACGACTTCATCAACGTGTCAATTCAGGTTTGGCACTCCACTCGAATGCCGAACACAAACGTGTTTGGCAGCAATCAAACACATTGGAGGCAACGTCGACATCCGTTGACTGCGTTCCTTCACTGCACCTTGAAATCACGCGACTTCACGAGGCGGCTACCGCTGAACTCCACGTGAATGTTCGATTCTGTGATTTCGATCCGCTTGACACCGAGCTGAAACGTGAACAGTGCCACAAGCCGAATTGACGGCATCTGCTGAAAATCGATCGCCAACATGTCGTCCAAAAGCACGGCCGACGCGGAGACATTTCCCCCCAACTGCAAATCGCAACTGGGATGAAGTAGACGCCAGATGTCCCGTACCACCGAAAGCACCGTCCACACGCTGACGAGTCCAATCTGCGAGGGAGCTGGCGCTGTTTCGGCAGGCATCATGGACCTCGGATTCTGAGAATCCGGCCCGAGCCTCAGCGCCAGCCCCCGAATCGTGACCGCGTCGACATCAAACGTGATATCATCACCATCAACGACATACGTAAAGCCAATCGTCTCGAGTGGCAGGTTTGCAGCCCCAACGGCCGAGAGTTTGATATGGCCGAATTTTCCGAACAATGCGACAGCCGACCAATCACCCTTGGCAAGCAGTGGAAAAGACTGGGCACCAGAGCGGTCCCACCGAATTTCGGCTTTCACACCTTCACCGACATTGCATGCGAACCAATCGAGCAATGTCCTAATCTGCGATTTGCCTTGAATCGCACCGGCTGAGCCAACAGCACTGATCTGCTCGCTCGACGGCGGCGATTCATCCCAGGCCCGTCGCAATTCAACCGAAAGCGTTGCGGGATCTTGATAGCCCTCCCAACGCTTCACTTCGATTCCGTTCTGATACAACACAGACTGTGGTGCAGCCTTCGTCTGTGGAATGATCACAAACTGAATCTGATCCGCGTTCGAGTTGCCAATTGTCCAGCCGAGTTTGCCGAGAATTCGGACTATGTCTCGTTCTTGACGTACACAGTGCGGACACCCCGATTCCCATACTTCAATCACAAGTTGTGCGGGCTTGACCTCCGACACGGCAGCAACTTTAGGAAATACTATCGCCATAGGAACCACACGAGTGGCATCCGTGCCAAGGATCGCATCATGCGCCTCTCGTGGGTTGAATTTAGCGAATCTCTCCCGTGAATCGGGCAACTGAGGACGCGAATTCGCCACGTGAACCTGGGCGCGTGCCACAGCAACCGTTGCAATCGCTCTCTCGCGTATCGTACCTGCGTATACACAACACGATGCGCCGCCCGAAAATGCAATGAGACCCTGAAGAACAACCGCTTCCGCCAATAAAAGGAATGGCGAGCGACTCGCACGAGTCCATACACCTCCCGACGGATTGGACAAGTCGTATCGATTCTTAATTTCCATCAAATCACCTGGACCTTTCTCGTGAGATCAGCAATTCCGAGCGATTCGAATCTTGGCGGTCCAACCGCCCATGCTTCGCCCCCAGACTTGATCTGCGACCAAAATCGCTTGGCATTTACGCCAACATCGCCCGGCGCGAGTTTCTTGACGCCACCGGCATAGTGAAGATTGATGCAAGGGATTTGCTCAACCGGCATCGTCTGGTCAGCGTCTGTCGGCTGGCCAGCGGGGAATCGGCCCCAGCTCTCGGACGATTCCAGTTGTGTTTCACCATTCTCGTCGAGGAATACGCCGACGAAGCATCGACAATGCGGCCCGAACAACCCGAGATCTGAGACCCCTTTTGAATTCGGCGCCCCAGTAATATAGGAATGCGCATAGGGAACTGCGTATCCAGCCGCAAGACAGTCGCACAACAGATCCAACGTCTCGGGCCAGAAGGTTACGCATGTATGGAGATTGCATGCAGCCAGCCAATTGGCCGGTGTACCGACTCCAGGAGCAGCATACTGAACGGCCAATCGCTCAACTTGATCCTCGGTCAGGCCCGGGAACAGCTCTGTGGTTGCCACTCCAAAATCATGAACGGCCTTCATGGCATCCGCAAGAATCGCTCCGTCACCACGTCCACAGCGATCTTTCCCGACCTCATGGCGAGCGAGTGTGTAGATCGGCGCAAATGTCAATTCGACGCTTTTCAACAATGCCAAATTGTCTGCAATCGCGACATCAAGAGAAGTTTGAAGGCCTCTGCATGTTCCCCGACTGACGCAAGTCCCCGCCCTTTGGAGCATCGGTCGACGATGTTTGCCTCGTACAACAAACTCTCGATCTCGCAAGAACACTCCGGTACACCCTCGAGTTTTCATTCGCTCCCACGTGCCCGGAAGCTCTTGTGCATGTTGAAGACAGAATGTTGCCCCCATCACGGGCTCACCGCGTCCTGCTCGTTCCAAAATTGAATCTTGAACACGATGTGGATCACTGACCCAGCCACTGACGAAGTTTGAGGGTATATTCATTTCAAACTCCTCAGTAACCGGACGTCTGCATCCGTCAAATCTCTGCTCACGGTGGTCGCGTCCGGAAACGTTTTGTCGAACAGTTTCGCATCACGCTCTGACAGATCACCATTTTTGACGAGAACAAGAACAACCTGAGCGAGTTGGGTGGTCCGGTTGATCGTGCGCCGCTTTACGGCCGAGGCGACCTGTCCCCAAATCTCTTCAGCAGAAATGAGACTTTCGTCAACCGTCGATTGATTGTCTGTGGTATTTGGCGCCAAGGGCACAGTCAGTGCGCAACCGCAGATCACGGAAGAAATCGCACCGATTAGAAACGTCGAACGGACAAGAGAACGAAGAAACAACATCACATTCATCATGCTGCTCCCCCTTGTTGAAAGGGTGTGACAGGATCGGCATACCCTTGGTATCGAATCGTGACGACTCCGGCTTCGTGTGAAGTCTCACACCCCTGAATCAGATTCGCGGCATCAACGAGTGCGAAAAAGAATCGCCTTTGAACGGCGCGATTTGCTCGATCATTCATCAACGCAAGGAACGATGCAGTCAGCTCGACCACTTCGGCACTCAAGGATTTCGACGATGGCTGCCGAATCTGACCACCAAAACGCCCCGCAAGAAATGTGATCAGTCCAGCGGTCGTGAATCCGCTCGTGCTGAGAATCGACAAACCCCAGGCAACCCAGCCACCGATCGTGACTTGCACCCCATCCGCCCCGGTTCCTCGGGCGACCATTGGCACGACGGTCGCCTCGGTGACTGTGAGGAAGATCACGCCACTCACAACTGCAGCCCCAAACAGGCCTGCCACAACGACACTTCGAGTCATATCTCCCCCTCCCAAAAACAAAAGACCCGCAGAAGGCTGCTCACAATCCACGCAACAAGGCTAGGATTGTGAGCAGCCCTCCAGCGGGTCTTGCTATGACCTTTATGACCGGAGAGGCGACTTCATAAGTATGTCGCCAACGTACAGGACTGTCAATATTATTTCTAAATTATTTTTAAATACGACATCTATTTTTGTCGCAAAAGCGAAGAACTCAAGTTGAGAACCACGATACATTGAACGGTTCGAAGTGAAAAAAGCTGACAAATGCGTGTAGAGCGACGTGTCGATCCACACACATTGCGCGAATGTCGCGCTGTACCGTAAGAATTCTCGCCCTGAGCAAATTCTGCTGCAGTGTTACTGCTAGTCGCTTCCCAAGTGGCTCATGACAAGACCGGAGATCTGCCGACAAACAACATATGACATAGTCAATGCTCACATGAACACGTTCCTGTTGGGCGAGTGACACTCAGAAGCGCGAGTGTGTGTCGATTGAATTGAACGATTCGCAGCCAGATTGAAGCGAACCGAAAGCCATGACATCGCCGCCCCAATCAGACGTGTTTGTCGGTCGCCAACCGATTTACGATACAGAACTCAACATTGTCGCGTATGAACTACTCTTCCGATCGACGACAGAGAACCAGGCAGCCATTCAAGATGCGGATGTGGCAACTTCCCAACTCTTGATAAACTCTGTCATCGAGATTGGGCTTGAGAACTTAGTGTTCGGCCTTCCCGCGTTCGTCAATTTCACGCAGAATTTTCTCAATGGAAAGTGCGAGATCCCGTTCGATCCAGAGCTTCTGGTGATTGAAGTGCTCGAAACCGTTGAACCGGATGACGAGACCATCGCATCACTGGTTCGTTGGCGTAACTTGGGCTTCACAATCGCACTTGATGACTATATCGAATCCGACATCCGCGCGCGACTTCTTCAAGTCGCGGATATTGTAAAAATCGACCTTTTCGGATTTAAGCGTGAGAGGCTGAAGAGTGAAGTCACCCGCCTTAAAGAATTCCCGTTGAAGCTTTTGGCGGAGAAAGTGGAGACCGTCGAAGAATTCGAACTCTGCAAGTCGCTTGGTTTTGACTATTTCCAGGGATATTTTTTGTCACGACCGCAAGTTGTTGAAGGCAAGAGCCTGGCCAACAATCAACTTTCGATCCTCCAGTTGCTCGTCAAACTTCGAGAGCCTGCCGTTGCATTTGACGATGTCGTCGATCTATTAAAAAGAGACGTGTCGCTCAGCATTAAACTGTTGCGATACGTGAATTCGTTGGCACATGGAGTACGCCGCCAAATTGACTCGGTACGCCAGGCCGCAATCCGACTCGGACTACAGAAGATTTGCCAGATCGTCACGCTTCTGGCAATGAACGGCCTTTCTACCAAGCCGAGACCAATCCTCGAAACGGCTTTGATTCGAGCCAAAATGTGTGAAGTTTTGGGGAGTTCAATTCGCCCCGACGCGGCTGAAATCTGCTTCACCGTTGGCCTTTTCTCAACTCTCGATGCGTTTCTTGATCGACCATTGCCAGAGATTTTGACGCAACTTCCGATCACGCCAGAAATTCGCGATGCGTTGCTCGAACATTCGGGCCCAATGGGCCGGCTGCTGAGCTCAGTAATGGCGTTTGAACGCGGAGACTGGGATGCGACTCGCGAATTCGGCGCAACCGACTCCGCGATGCAGAGCGCCTATCTTAGTGCCGTCGCATGGGGACATGTCGAATCGATTGTTGCGCACTCAACAACGGAACAGGCCAACAATTGAACAAGGCACCCTGAACCTCAAGCAGACATCCGTTGCCAGAATTGGAGCGAGGATGTACGAAGATCAGCTCGTATGGCAGCCACAGAATTCTGATCTCGACCTCAGGGTGAATATTCCCCATTCAGGAAGATCAACTCGCCAAGTTCATGGCACTAGCACAACGCGACGACATGAATGGAGAAAGATTGTTCACTGAGATTTCTCACTGGACAATGGTCGCTGTTCATCAACATCGGAAACGCCGTCGATTCGCGGCACGCAAGCGTCAACACGCTCATTGACCGAAATACGCCGGCCATATTCTCCAAGGGTGACGAGACCAGGCTCGATCAACACACCCTCTGGAGCAAACACGCGACAGCGTTTTCCCTTCGCATTGACATGTTTCACCACGATCTGTTGACCACCAACAATCAAGGTGAAAACGGGGCCTTTGACGGTCCGAACAGGCATTGCGGCATCCTTAAAACGCGGTTCAATTCTTCGTAATGCGCCAGTTGATCCGTGAACAAAACTCAGTATCAACGATACATCGAAACACAGTAGATCGGCTTATCCATCGCCCCGAACCAACTTGATGTCATACTCGGTGGAGACCAGTTCCAGTAAATAGCGACGCCCGTTCAAAACTCGGTGAAATGAGCACGGTACGAACAATTCGCCGGCAAGCTCTGCATCAATTCGGGGCCTGATCACCATCCCGACTTCGTCAGTCCCAGACTCGATCAGCCAGTCTGCCAGTTCTTTCTGATAGCACACCAAACGGTTCCACTCGCGTGCTGCTGGAGTCACCCGTTGCTGTTGATCGACAATCGCTCGCTCGAGCTGTCGAATATGCTCGTCACGAGTTCCGACAATCCGATGCAATTGATCGCATTCTGCGCGAAGATTGATGCTCATGAGATGGAACCTGATAGGTGAAAAGAATTTCGCATTTACGACACGCCGCTTGAAATCGGCCTGAGCGACCACATCAGCCTACCACAAAAACACTTGTCGTCAACGACAAATAATTCTGTCGCAATGTTGTTTTTTGGCAGAAAGAACTGACGGAATGACAAAAAGCGTTGCTGCAGCTAGACTTGAGCGGCAACTTCTTATCGCTGGAGGCTGAAGAATGGGTGTGAAGTATGAGCGGAAGTCCGTGGATCTGATTCTTAGCACTGCGGAATCCCTGAAGAAAGCGACGGAGCAATTCGCGCAAGTTGCAGCGGAGATGCAGCACCATGGAATGACCGACGCTTTGTTTCCCTGGACACAGCGTCAGTGGGATTGTCTCGACGTTGTCATCACACTTGCGAGCACATGCGCCAATGTCTTGCCTGCGCAGATTCTTGCCAAAGCACAGAACCGCGAGTCGCAATTCGAAATCATGCAAAAAAAATCACGACGTGATGTAGCCTCACGGAAGGCGCGACTTGCCACCGAGACGCCAGCCGCAAAGAAGCCACGCGGCCGCCCCCGAAAAGACGCGAAATGATCGCCACCATATCACTATGTGATCACGTCATTCTGAAAGTTGCCCACCCCAGCGCGCCTTCCGGCGAATTCTTGTATCCGCCTCGCTCCAGCGAATTCGCATCGCCGCACCGCTCAGTCGGCTTTCTGCGAGTGATCTGAATGCGTTTCCCTGCGGACGCGCTCCATGCAAATGCGAGCCGAATCGGTATCGCCAGGAGTTCGCGCCGTGGATTCTTCCCTGCGGACGATGACCTCAAAGTACCTTCCAAACGTTTGGAAACAACACGCATTTTCATCTTTTCGAACGAGGGCCTCGTCGATTTAATAGGCCCCATGACAAACGCACCCACTCATCACCGCCGCGACCAAAACGTCCTCGACCGAATCGTGGGCCATCGACCACGCGCTCAGGGACGCCACTATCAGCTTTCGCCCGATAGCGGCTCCTTGGCATTCGAACGTTCAGGTCAACCTTACGTGGATCGCACCGCGATGTCCGCTCGAGCTGTCATTTCGACAAGTACGGTCGATCGAGTGGGCGACGTTTTGATTCCAACAGGATGTCGACTAGAGAATTTCGCCAAGAACCCCGTCGTGCTATGGGCACACGGTCTGGAGGGAATCGGCCACCCCATTGCAACCTCCTGCGATCCCGATGGAAATCTTTCAGTGACGATCTCACTGGACGACGTTCAGGCGACGGCCTGGTTCTCACAATCGTCGCTCGAAGCGGCACAGATTTTCGAACTCATCGACGAAGGAATTGTTCGTGCCACCTCCGTCCGCGAAACACCGATCAAAACACGGCATCACTTTGATTCAGACGCTGGCGACATCCTGATTGTCGACGAATGGGAGCTTGAGGAATGGTCGTGGTGCGCGGTGGGGGTCAATCCCGATGCGGTCGCCAAGGCTCTACATCGAAATCGGCTTGGCGGAAAACCAATCATCCCATCAATCGTGAAGTCGTTAATGGCTGTATCACCACCTACTCGACGCTTCGGCGTCGGACTATCGAGGGAGAACTCTGTGACTGAACACACCATTGTCGCCGACATTGGCGACGCCACAGCCCGACCGATCGCCACCGATGATTGGAGCGATCACGTCTGCGAGGAATCGTCGCAGCCCTATGGCTCCACCGTCGTTTCCGCCGTCCATACGTCGTTAACGACAGCATGCCACAATATCGAATCGGCAATGGCGACGTTAGAAAATCCCCCCGTTCGAGACGGGCTGGTCGCGATTCTGGAAGCGCTAAGAGACCAAATAACGGTGCTCGAAGGACTCCACGCGGCTAATTATCCTCATCAGCCAGACTTGAAAGGCGAGGAATCAACGGATGCCGCTGGGGAAGAGCTGAAGTCATTTCTCGCGTCGGGGCAACTCGCCCCCTTGCAAGTTCTGGGTCTGGGAGCACGACTCAAAGGCTTGATCAGTGCTCGGAATCTCACAGCATTCCAGCGTAAGACTCTTAGCAGTGTCTCACACCAATTTGCAAAGCTCGTGGATCAATCAAAATCCGAGGTGGTTGACCATGATGCAACCAAACTCTCGTTGCTGCACAAGTCAATCCTTGAATTGACAACCCTCGTCAGTCGAATCAAAGACTGATACCGCGCGTCTGGTGATTCCAACCGGCACTCTTCGTTCGGTTGCGACGGCTTTCTTAATGTCACTCACGAGGGTGCGACACAAGATCGTCACCAAGTGAGCACTTCGTTGCGATTCAGAGAGTTTCGCCAGACCACATTACTACATTTGTAATATTGTGGATCAGAGCTCACGTTCGATTTCATTTTCAAGAGAAGGTGCCTCGATGCCAACCATTGATGAACTGACAAAACAAGTTTCCGATCTGACGGGCGCAGTTAAAAGCTTGTCTGACAAACCCGATTACAGTGGGATTCACCATGATGGAGAAGGTCGCGTGATCGGCCAATGGTCCGACACAGACGAGTCGGTCACGATCGTATCTGGCCGCGATGATCTGGCGGGACCTCGAGCCGGACGGCGAATGAAATCTCAGGCCGCAATGAAATCACTGACTCGTCAGGGGTACCGTCCCTGGGGCGAATTCAAGTCACTAAGCGATTTCGTCCGAAGTGGCTTTGACGGCCACCAAAGTTCTTCTTTTCGCGACCGCTGCAAATCGCACTTCAAAGCGATCCAGGGAATGTCTGAAACAATTGGATCGGATGGCGGCTTCACCGTCATGCCTGAATTCAATCATCAGATTTTTGAACATATCTACTCGAATGACCTGGTCGCTTCCACCGACAACTACACCGTCGGTGGCAATAACATGACCTTTTTGGCAAATGCCGAAACGTCGCGAGCAGATGGAAGTCGCCATGGAGGACTACGAGGCTACTGGACAGGCGAAGGCCAGACGATCACGGCCAGCAAGCCGACAGTTCGTGAGATTCAATTGAAGCTGCAGAAACTCGCGGTTGTGGTCTACCTGACCGACGAATTGATCTCAGACAGCGCCCAAGCACTCGAGCAGTACATTACTCGAAAGGCGTCAGACGAATTCAATTTCATGATCGGCAACGCACTGTTCAACGGGGATGGAGTCGGCAAGCCCTTAGGAATCTTGAATGCCCCCAGCTTATTAGCGGTCGCGGCCGAGAGTGGTCAATCCGCATCAACAATCGTCGCGGCCAACATCATCAAAGCTCAGAATCGTTTTTTTGCCCCCTTCTACGGCAATGCTAGCTGGTACCTCAACCAAGATTGCATGCAGCAACTGATGCAATTGACACTTGCGACGGGTACCTATTCTGGGCAACTCGTTTACACCCCTCCAACGGGGTTGTCGGGGTCGCCTTACGGCGCACTGGGCGGTCGCCCGCTCAAACCAATTGAGTTTGCTGGAACGCTTGGGTCGCAAGGGGATATCACCTTGGCGGATATGAGCCAGGTCCTCTCGATCAGCAAGGGCGGAATCGCACAAGCGGTCTCAATGCACGTCGAATTTCTAACCGACCAATTGGCTTTGCGATTCACGATGCGAATGAACGCGACGCCATGGGAGAATAGCCCAATCACTCCTTTCCGTGGCACAAATACTCAGTCCAGCTTCGTCTGCCTTGCCCCACGCTAGTGGAGGTTCAAGCCTAAATCGACACTTCGATGGACGCGCTGCGACCAGGGCAAAGAGCCCAGGTGGGATGCTCTCAGAGATCTCAGAAGTGGACATACCACGAGATCGATCACGTTGTTGACTAAGCCCGATGCCGCAACCAGATGAGAGGCACAAACGGAGACGGCCGGCCCCCATCGGCAGCACGCCGGCCCCGAACACTCTCGATACGGCGAGCTTTCGTTCGTGTTGTCACTAAGCAAAAAGGATTTACCATGTCGGACTTCAATCACGAGTTTCTCGAAATTGCAGATATTGTACCTGCATTCGTACCAGTCGATATGCAGACAGGCACAAACAACGGCATTTGGATTGCCATGAAAAATGTGACTCGACTCGTCTGTGTCCTTTTCAAAGCGGCCGGTACCGTCGGCGACAATCCTGTGATCACACTGCAGCAGGCGACCGGTAACGCAGGCGCAGGCGCCAAAGCGCTACCCTTCACCCGTGCTCGCACGAAGATCGGCCCAATCGCATCGACACCTCAATGGTCGATTGCGACTCAGTCCGCCGCGAACACATACACGCCAACGAGCGCGGCCAGTCAAGCCATGATCGCCGTCGAAGTTCAGGCGACCGATTTGGACCTCACAAACGGGTATGCATTTGTGCAACTTTCGATCCCGGACACAGGCACGAATGCACAACTCGGTGCGGCCTTCTACATCGCGTATGGGCTTCGATACCCACAGAACATAACCCCGAGTTCCCTGACGTAACGCAACACGTCGATTCCACACTCCTTCGGTCTCAATTACCCAGACCAATCTCCTTCACCCAATGGCAAAGAGCTTCTCATGGCACCATCCGACAAAACTCGTGAATCATCACAACTCACCAGCATTGCGCTCGAACTTTTCAAAGAACGATCCTGGCAATCGGGAATCAGCCCTGAGCAGTTGGCGATCGATTGTTATCGCGACGCAACGGCATTCCTGGCAACAACAGCCGACGTCCTCGCCGGCAAGATCGAACTCTCCTCCGATGACACGAATCCCTTGGATATCGCGTTCGCACCGAATCTGAAGAAAACGCATCCCATCAATCTGATGTCACAATCCTGGGGCGACCTGGCAAAGGTCAAGGCGGTTCTCACCGAGCTCGATGCAAATCCGGCTGCAGACAGCTACGAGCAATATGGCTGGGGAAGATCTGAGGTGAATCAGGCACGCGCACTTTTTCCTGCGGTCGTGAATCGGGCTAAACAACTCGCAACAGTAAAGTGAGGCAACGATGAGTTTCGGTTCAACAGCTTATGCATCTTTCGCTCGAATCAACCTGGAAATGAACGGCCGGACTCTTCCGAGCTGGGACGCGTTAACGCATGTCAAACGCATCGGCTGGGAAGCGGCAGCGCAGGCCGTCGCCATGGCAGTCCTGCCCTCATCACTCGATCTCACAAGCCATGACGACGAGGAACTCGAGACCGATATTCTCTCGGAAAATTGATCATCTTTGACAAGACCGAGCGATTACAACTTCTTCAGAACGTTCGTGAGCACACCATGCCCCTCACCACACTCGCAGCGATCAAGGCACAAGCTGGCATCCCAGTCAGCGACAATAGCCGAGATTCTCAGCTTCGATTTTTGATTGAAGGCGTGTCATCGATCGTCCAACAGCAACTGCATCGTGACCTCGAGCTGAAAGAGTATGTCGAGTACTACTCAGGGAATGGCTCGCCATTCCTGATGCTTCACCAATATCCCGTTATGCAAGTCTCTTCAGTGAGGGTTGACGAAAGCAGTTACTTCGGTGAAGCAGCTCAAGGATTCGCGGGACCCCAGGCCCTTTCCCAAGGAATAGACTATCTACTGATGCCGGGATCCAAAGGCATTGGTTCCAGCGGAATTCTGCGACGACTTGGCTCGACTTGGCCGAATCGCCCCTCTCGCGCCTCTGGAGTTCTCGCGAACCTTCCCGGGGTTCCTCAAGGAAACGTCAAAGTTCAATACACGGCAGGTTTTGAGGTCATCCCCGCCGCAATCTCAATGGCCGTCAACTCCCTAATACTCCGCCTTGCGGCACAGGCGCAGGTGGGTGGCGGGGTTCAGTCGATGAGCTATGAAGATGCGGCGGTGTCCTTCGCGAGTTCCGCCGACATCGTCAATGTCGTGGGCTCGATCGAATCGACACTGGCCAGCTTCCGCTCAGTCTCCATCTGAAAAAGGACATCCATGCTGACCCGCGCAATCGCCCGATCACTGATGCGAATTATTCCAGAGAGGGTCAGCGCGACCATCACGTTGTCGCCCGACTCCGCTGAGCCCACTTCAGTCGCAATTCCGAGCAGTTGGATAAAACCGATGGATGTTCGGCTATCAACATACGGAGGATTCAACCTCCAAGGCAACGAAACCCGGATCAATATTCCAGACCACGAACTGAACCCAATGGAAAATGGTCGTGAAATCCGCCCGGGCGATCAGATCTGTGTTACGGGCGTCAACTACATCGTACTCAGCACACGCCTGGCGTCCGTAAGAACGGTCTGGGAATGCCTCTGCCGAAAGGAAATGTCCTGACATGTCCGGCCTATCCAATCACTACGACACCATCGTCGCCGTGAAGACCATCATCGACGCACTAAACCTCAGTGGGCTGAGCGGCGGAACCGTCGTTCAAGAGGTCGCAGAGTATCTCGATGGTTTAATCCCTCTTCCGTTTGTCTCAATTTCGCCCTACGGCCCCGAGAAACTGGGAGACGAATTCAACGATCGAGACGGTGTCTACTATGGAGTGCTTGTTGCCATCATCGGGAAGAAAGAAGTCACGTCGCTCGAGCAGCGATTGGCATGGCGACAATCGATGCGCCGGAAACTGAACAACGTTTCACTTTTCGGCCTCGGTCAGAACTACAACCTTGAGGTCGAGCCAGGGAATGTGATCGAGCCGCGGGCGTATTTCGACCGCAAAGCGTTCGTTAGCGGGTTCGTTGTACGTGCGTTTTTCCAGGAGCCGCGCACGTGAACGTCATTTTTTTTGATCTGACTCCGCTCACATCCACGCTCGAAGAATTGCAATGGCTTGCCAAGGACGCCAACTATCAGAGCGTTCTCGACGATCTACAAACATCTGCATCGGATGAACTCGCCGAGGCAACCTCAGCTCTTCTTGAAGCAATTTCTGGGCGAAGAACTCCGCCGACTCAACGCACGTCGTCGAATCGCCAACTATTTCGCAATTGCGAAACGTTGTTCGATGAAAATGAAGCGTCGAACCTAAATGGAGTATCACCCCACGGCCTAATGGTCATCGTCGATCCAAAAAAAGCACTGTTTCATCAGCACAATGGCTCTGATGACTCAAATCACGATTTTTACGGGCTGTCCGAAGTGGCAGTTCGAGAGTTTACAAATCGCATCGGAGACGTAGCAGTCGACGCACTCAAATTGAGTCAGGAGTAACGCAAATGGAAATCAATAATTGCCTGATTCGGAGCGTGCATTGCGTTGAGAACCCGGAGGGGTTTTCAACGACCGTGCAACGCCACGAGATCGTTAGGGGACCATTTGCCACGATTGAAGAGGCCATACGTTGTGCGCATACGTGGTCGGATTGTTCGCATGACTCAGACGTGACTATCAACATGAATGAGAATTCCATTCTCGCCATTGAGTCGTCACCTTGATCATCGGCCAGGCTGCAAACAATTGAAATATTTCCAGACAGATTAAGAGGTCACGAAATGTCAGAACAAATGGGTTATGGCGTCAGAATGACGATCGCCGGAACAGCCATTGAATTCGTCTCACACGACATCAAAGAATCGATTGAGATCGTCGAGGACGAAGGAATTCGCGGCAGTCGCACTCGATCCTTAGAAAGAGTTGCGCAGGGCAACAAGAAAATTGCTGGCTCAATTACAATGGAACCCACGCCAGCCGAAATGGAGCTCGTTCTTCCTTACGTTACCAACAGTGGAAATGATGTCACACTGACGGATGCGATGCGGGACGTCACGATCGTCATCGACAATGTCACGAAAAAATATACATATGTCGGCCGATTCACATCCATGCACATTACCGGCGAAACGGGTAAGAAGATTCAGCTCAAACTGCAATTTGTCGGCAAAACATTGACGGTCGCAGCCGGAGGAGGCCTGAGCAGCTCGCCGGATATCACAGTCCGCCCCTATATGTTCTATGATGCGGGAAGCGGCCTGACATTGGCAGCAACGACGTATCAGATCGATAAGTTCGATCTCGGCATCGACAACAAGATCGAGCCGACATTCATGCAAGGGCAGACCGCAACAGATCTTGAGCCCACTGACCGAGTGATCACATTGGCAGTGCAAATGAAGTACACGGCGGCCGAGTCTAGCCTGCTGGATCTCGCCCAGGCGGGCCCTGACATCGACATGCCGTTGACAGGTTCGATCGCATTCACGAATGGACTGAACTCGATGGCGTGGACCTTTGGCGCACTTGTCGCGGCGAGTGAAACAGTCGTCGTCCCCAACAAGAAGCCACTCCGGCTACCGCTCAATTATCACTGCTACGGCGTATCGACGACCAAAGAAGTCATACCAGTATTGGTGTGAGATCACGAGACGCCAAAAGCCTGACCGCAAATCGTTCTCGCTGCCTGTCCTTGCGACACTTCTCTGCATTTTCTCTTCTGAAAGCAACACCAATGGTCGGATTCATAGACGATGGATACACACGTGATGACGGTTATATTGCAGCGGCACCTGCATCCAAATCTGGAGAGCGACTCTGGGATCCGCTCGATTTTACGTACCGAGTTGCAACTCGGACCGAGATTATCCGTCACGATTCAGAGGTCCGAATAGCAATGCGGGATGAAGACAACGACCCCGAGTGCGCCGTGAAAGCGGAACTCCTCGCCTGTGAGTTTGTTGCGAAGCGCATTTCGGCGTGGAACGTCAAGAACTCAAAGGGATCAGCCATACCCATCACCGCTGACAACTGCGCGCGATTGCAATCACACCTCTTCTCCAAGCTTTATCGCATTGTTCGCGGATCGGATCTCAGTGATCCAAGACCGCCAGCGGTGGAATCTCCCATTTCAGACTCGGAAATGGTGGGAAACTCAGAGAGGGTGTCTGGCTGAAAGTCAGGCACCCAGAAGTGGCCGATCGAAGTTGCAGGCTTTGCCAGAAATATTTGTTCGATGAAGACACCGGAAAGCCATCCTTGGGACGCGACGGTAAACCAATTCTACGCTCGATCTATGATGTACGAGGCGTGCCAACCTGCCCACCGCTCTGCCGCACTCCCAAAGGATGTGCCAAAGGGACTCCGGAAACGTCGAAGTCACTCACCTCCCGGAACCGGCGATGCTACGAGCATTACTTGGAATGCCGTGCCGTTGGCCAGTTTCCCGATGACCCTCTCGTCAGGCGAAATGCGGCCGTAATCCGCGAAGTCCTCGATCTCGCCGACAGAGCCCGAGAGATCGAGCAACACAATCTTCTGATGCAACTGGCGTACAGGTAGTCACATGCCCACACAAACAATTCGAGACGTCCTGATCAAGGTCGCCCTCGAAAATGGCAACATGAAACTTGGCCCGGTCGACACTTCAGCGTTCGCGTCGGCTGTCGAGAAAGTGAGATCCGACTGGCAGAGTCTTGCTGCCGAAATGAAACGAAGCCCGCTGGAATCCACTTTCTCAGCAATTAACTTCGCTGCCTCCAACGCTGTAAGTCAAATCCAAAATGTCGAATCAGTACTCAATCGCACACGAGCAAAGAACTCCATTGGAGCAAGTGACACGTCAGCGACCCAAACCGCTGCGAGAAACAATCAAAATGCGATGCGGTTCGCGAACCAGAACATGCAAACGTCCGGGCAAAACAATGGGCAGGGCTCAATCAAGATCGGAATGCCTCGCTATGGACAGAGTGTTCGGGATCGAGCCTCTGAATCGGCACAGGCTTCCATCAAATCAACACAAGAATCAGGCTTACTGAGTGGAGCAGCAGACAAAGACCTTGAAAGACTTCAGGCACAACTTGAAAAGCGAGCCGCCATGCTGATTCGCGAACAAGATCGTGAATCAGCAAATGGAGAACGAGCGGCTGAACAGGAAAAAAAACGCCAGGATGCACTGGCCGACAGGGCTGAACAAGGCGCGATGCGCATCGCCAAAGGGATTGGATCGCTCATTGACGGAAGCAGCAAGGCATCTTCCGAATTCAGTCGCATGCTCGAATCAGTCCAAGCGGCATACAACATTGGCAAGGACATCTCCTCCGCAATTCATTCGGTAGCAGGATCGAGTGCAAAGCCAACGTCTTCGGTTGGCGCCCTTCCAACTGCTGCAGCGCCAAACACGCAGGCGTCGACGAGTGCCGTCAGTGACCTGGCCTCGGCAACGAAAGGAGCAGCGTCAGCGAATGGACTGCTTTCAGCATCAACTCTCGGACTTACCGCGGGACTTGCGGCTGTTGCACTTGCAATCAAAGGCACAATTACATTGCTCGAACAGGCACGTGACACAAATCAGGCCTACGCCCAGTCGGTTGCAGACGATGCGGTCCGATCAGTTGGATATCAATCCAGAAAAATGCTTCGAACAAATGAGGAACGACGCGCCATAGCTATGGAACGCCCTGACACTTCCGAGCAAGAACTCGCTGGCGTGCAGCTCCAGCAGAATGAGGAACGCGAAGCGAACATACGAAGAAAACAGGCTGAAGCGAGAAAATCCGGAATGAGTGAAGATAGAGTCGCGGAAATCCGCACTCGCGACGAGACAGAAGGTCGTCAACGACAGTCTTTGCAAATCATTAGTGGTAAGCGTGAATTCCTCGAGCAGCGTATGAAGGATGTTAAAGAGGCAAGAGCCGCACTTGATGATCCTGCTACAAAAGACGTCATGCAGAGCACCCGTGATTCCGCGAGCGGTGCCATTAAATCTGCTAAACAAACTCAATCAACGACAATTCTTGGCACGCTCGGAAAGGGTTTAGCAGCACCGCTCGGAGGATTAGTCAGTGAAAACTGGATCGATAACTCCACTGGAGGTGTCTCATCGCACAAAGCAGAGAAGTCCAAAGAGGACACGCAAGTCGCTTTGATGAATCTCGAAATAGGCAAACGAGACGAAACGTCACAAGTTGCTGTACAAAAGAAACAACTTGCAGAAGACGAGCTCAAGACAAAAAAGGAATATCTATCCGCACTCGTACAAGAACATGACACGACTAAAAATATTGTACAAGAAGCGAGAAAGAAAGCAGAAGTTGAAGAGAGTCGAACACGCAATGCGATGTTGTCATTTGGCTCACTCGATCCAGGATCGCAAGCACAACTCAGAATCATTAATGAGAAGAGCAAGCGAATCGACGAACAGCAGCGACGTAAAGACGCTGGCGAAGACGTCAACGTGGAGCAGTGGACACACTTCGAGTTGCAAACAGGATTTGGAAAAGGCAACAAGAGAATTGATGCCTCAATGAACCGCCAGAAACAAGAAGATGCGAAAAAATCAGGAATTTTCGACGACGACATTGCAGAAGTTCAGCAACTCCACAACGACGCCGAAACATTGGCGACAGAAGCAAAGCCTCAGCAAGACGCAATTCGCGACGAGATTGACAAACTTTCGGGTGAGATGAAGCAGTCTGCTGGTGACGTTGTCGAAGCGATGAAGAATGTATTTGGTACTAAGCAGGCTCTTGACGAGATTCGCAATCGACTTGACGGACTTGAGTCACAAAACAGGCTAAATGAGAAGGTAAGAGGCAACTACTTCTCTTGACACGATCTAATGCCAATCTGACATCACGTCTATTTCCGTGAAGGAGGCCGCAAGGCAACATTTGACGGCATCTATTCGCGGTAGTTTACAGGCTATTGACTTTTTCTCTGAATCATTTCTGACGTGCTGGCCAACAACTCGAGAAACGCCATATTGATGGACCGGATCGAACATGACTCAATTCATTTTTGGAAACTATGCACACGCACCAGATAGCGTTGCATTTACAGGTTTGACTCGGACATATATCGACGCGCCCAACGGTAAGCACAAGCTTTTACGATTGCAGATGAACTGCAAAGGAAAGTTAATTGGTAGAGGCCCAAATCCACGTGCGGATCTTTTTGGTCAGCTGAACTTTCTGCAGGCCGCCTACTCCGGCGGTGGCGGACAAAACGCGCGGATGATCGACGATAATGGCGGCACGATGTTCTTCCTGGACAATGGTTTGGCAATCGGGGGTGTTGTCGTCACAAATCCTGTCAGCCACGAAGAAATTACGGGTGCGGAGAGTGTGACGTACCTGCGTTACACATTTGGCTTGCAGGCAGATTTTTTCTTCGCAACCGGTGCTGAAGTACTCAATTTTCAGGAAACGGTTAGCTTTTCAGATAACTGGGGCCGGCCACTATGCGTCGAACGAGTCCCTGCGGTTGGTCAACCGATTATTCAGCAAGTGACTGAAGCATCGTTTTATCACGCAACTCAGTCGGGCTCGATGACGACGGTTGGCCCCAATCCGGCTCCGATGGATCCGCTTTGGCCAAATAACCTGCGCGGGCAAGACGGCTCAGTCAGTGTGAGCTACGACTCGCCACTTATGATTCGCGGAGTTCCTGTCGAGTACTCCGTCAAATGGGCATATCAATTTGTTTCAACAACGCCGCTTGTTGGGCTACCAAATATAATGGGGTAACTGATGACAACAAAACGATGGCTAGGAACGGCCGTGGCAATCTCGGACGTCTGGGCGGTTTCTCTTTCCGGAACCGTCACGAGCCAAACATACTCGATCACGATCAACGGCAAGTCAATCACTTATACGGCGAGCGGAACCGATACCGTCGGGTCGGTGCTGGGTGCTCTCATTTCGGCGTGGAACGCCAGCTCGATAGCGGAATTCATGGAGTTGACTGCGACCGGCCTTCCGTCTGCCGGACCATACACATCCTTGCGGCTGACGGGTGTAACGGCAGGCCTGCCGTCAACGATCTCCGCCTCGACGACTGGTGGTGCAACATTTTCGATTGCGAACACCGTTCCCGCGACTGGGCCTAATGACTTCAAAAACGTTCGGAACTGGTCAGGCGGAGTCGCCCCCGGCAGCTCTGACCATCTTGTTTTTGATTCTGGATCCGTCGCGTGCCTCTACGGGCTCAACACGACTTTGACGGGCGTTTCCCTGACGATTCAGTCAGGCTATTCCGGAACGATTGGTCTCCCCGCCATTCATGGTAATTCGACTTCTTCCTCGACATATTCAGAGTATCGGCCACTAGCACTCACATTGGCTGGCGGGACGGTGGTGATCAATAGCCCCGCCATCAATCGTTGCAATTTGGCATTTGGGGCCAATCTGACCGATCTCCGCATTCTCGCGACTGGTCGGCGAATCGACAGCAGTGTCCCCGCAGTTCTAATCGTTGGTGGTGACAGTTCGAGCGTTCTCAATCTCGTATCAGGC
This sequence comes from Schlesneria paludicola DSM 18645, assembly GCF_000255655.1. Taxonomy (NCBI): domain Bacteria; kingdom Pseudomonadati; phylum Planctomycetota; class Planctomycetia; order Planctomycetales; family Planctomycetaceae; genus Schlesneria; species Schlesneria paludicola. Next base: position 20,544 of record NZ_JH636437.1, read on the forward strand.
GATGTTGGGCTCGCTTTCTACGACGGAGATACCGCGACCTTTGGAACCGTCAATCAGACGTATTCATCAAATCAGAGCTCCGACACCAGGCTCACCTGCGGAAGCGGCGTCGCCCTCACGACGATCAATAAGTCGGGTGGAACGCTCAGTATCAGCAGCAACCTAACGACCCTCATCCAGGGTCAACGGGGTGGAGTGACAACGATTCATGATGGTGCAATTGGGCTATTAGACGTGCAGGGCGGCACGATCATCGTCAATACCACTGGCACGATCGACACGATTGATGTCGCGAACGATGGCGTGGTGAACTTTGATGGTGATCCTCGCCCAAAAACCGTGACGAATCCAATTCAATGCTTCGGCGAAAAATGGTCCATTCTCGACAATCAGAAGGTTGTCAATTCTGGCACCCTGACCGTACAGCTCAATCGAGGCGTGGCGATGAACGCTCAGCACGGTGCGGGAAGTCTGGTCGCTTTGACATGAGGTCATCAAACAATCATGCCGCTTCAAGGAATCGTCAGCTATCCCGGGATTCATCAATGGGAAAGCTTCTCATTGACGGATATCAGCGGAATCAGCCCATCGACGGCAATCATGGATGTCTATCCGCAGGACGAAATTCCTGCCGCCGAAGGTGATCTCGTCATCACCTATGGTGATGTCACGTTGACATTCAAAGACTGCAAAATTGATTCGGCGAACTACGTTCGTGGATCGGGCGGAAAAATCATTCAGGTTGCCTTCTTCGACGAACGCTGGAGATGGCAGTTTTACGACATCTCGGGAAGGTACAATTTCAAGTTCGTCAAAGCCTTCTATCCACAGACTGACGCCCAGTTCTTTGGACAAGCGGCCATCGGCTTGGTCGACACAGACCACGAAAAAACACCACAAGAACTCGCCATTCTTTGCATCAAAGCAATGGGCTATTCCGCCAGCGCGTGGGACGTTTCCGCACTGCCCAACGATGCCCGCCCAGAAGTGAACTGGGTCGCCGCAAATCCCGCTCAGGAGCTAACTCGCCTATGCGACAGCCTCGGATGCCGAATTGTGCCAGTCAGATCAAAAGGCCGTTGGAAGATCGTTTCGGCAGGGGAAGGGCGTGAACTTCCGGAGAACTACCCTTACGAAGATCCCTCGAACGGAATCGACCCTGCTGAGATTCCAAATTGGATCAAGATTGTCACCGGCCCGATCCTCTATGAATCGCGGATCGAGTTGTCTGCTGTGGGAAAAGATGTCGACGGACGTTGGAAAGCGCTTAAAGATCTATCGTACTCAGTTGTTCCTGCAAGAAATCCGTCCGATCTGACGAAGCTCACTGGAACCGACAAGAACCCATTTCTTTATTGCGACCCACAATTCTCAAACATCTCGAGAAAACGCGTCCGCCAGACGGACAACTCGTTGATTGCACCGATCGAACTCGCGACGCAAACAGTCTTTCGCGCATTTGCCATGACCGAGAAGCCAGCAAACCATGACACCAATGACCGCGGTGAACCAACGATTCGAATCCCGGGGCTCGAAGGGGGAGCCGACGTTCGGCAGATCGTGCTTACGGACAAGCTTGTTCGTCCTTATATCGATCCTGATGACAATACAGTCCATTATTTGCCCGCCTTCGTCGAAGGCACATTCTGGAATAACTTTCGTAACGCTCTCGACAACTATCCGTTGGGTACACGCATCGATCGTCCCTCTGCCAACTACGGCGACGGACTCGATGACGTCGTCACCTTTTCACTATCCCTGGATGAAGATTCTCGGTACTCGATGATCACTTTTTCTCAGCAAATGCTGTACAGCATCGAGGCTCCGCCGCCGCCGGGTACCAGTGGTTCAAATATCGCCTATGTCACGGCGCTTCCACGGCTATTTTATCACGCGGCCGTACACATTCGTGAGCCGAAAACCTGGGCAGTGAAACGTTACACCATCGCGCGATGGGTCGGAAATGGGCCGAAGCCTAAGGGTGCCTCTCCCGACGATATCGGAGCCGTGAGCAAGACGGTCATCAAAGAGGATATTCAGCCCTTTTATCGCGGTGTCTATTCCTTGAGTGGCGAGCTGGTGGACACCATCAACAACATCGACACAGTTCGTCGACAAGCCGAATACTACATCAACTCGTTAATCCCCACGTTCGAGACCAAAGCCAACTCCACGCGGACTTACGTCGGAATCTTTGGCATCGATCTCGACGGCCAGATCCAACAGGTCACCTACAAGATCGACAAGGGCGGTGCGAGTACGATCGCCAGCGCCAATACTGAGCACAACTGGCAGATTCCTACCTACGATCAGCGAAGGCAGCGGGATGCGCGCAAGAATCCCGAGAACCGCGCATCGGTCGCGAAAGAGCTGGAAATCACGCTGCGTCAAGGAGGGTATCTTCCGCAATGAACTTTGTACCACTCAACCCCAAAGTCGGCATGACGATCCAGAACGATTCCGGTGAAGCCATCCCACCCCGTTCGGTCGTTCAGGTCACATCGGTCACAACAGAGCCAGCGACGGCAACGCAAGAGTCGATGATCGTCGCACATGTCAAGAAGTACGCGGGCTCCGCTTCGGCAGGGCCGATCATGGTCACGGGCGGCTTCCTCATTCGTGATAGACAGCAGGGGAAGGGCTATTTCGATCAATTTATTTACGCCTCTGTTGACGACTCGCTCACACCCGCCGCGGGAACGGAGTACGGCCCGACGCCCGGTTCATGGACCGTTGGAAGTGGCGGAACGGGATTTATCGCTTGTGGCGATGACGGCAACTCGGCTGTACCGGCGATGTCCCTGTTCTACCGTGCCCCCGCATCGACCCCCTCATCTGAAGGTGGCACGACCACTGGTTGCGGGTGTTGCGAATGCTTTGATTGCGTGACGTCCGCGGAAGCCATCGTTGGCGGATGCCTCGCCGCTCCGAATGGTGCGGCGTTCTCCTACAACGTGAGCGGGCTTGCTTATCCAAGCTATCCTGAGGCGGCCGGAGCGTTCGTTGTGAAGTACGGCCTCCAGACCACGGCGTGCGGCTCAAGCAGTAGTTCGTCAAGTTCGTCGTCGTCAAGCAACAGCAGTAGCTGCATCTGGACATCTTGCATCATCTCGATTACGCGAACGGACCCGAGTTCATCGAGCAGTTCATCATCTTCGTCGAGCACTGGCCCCCAAACGGGTCAATATCGGTACAGACTCGACATGAGTGTGAGCACGCCAACATTGAAGCTGGAATTCGTTTCCGGAACCGACGTCGTGGGGTTGGGCTGGTGATCTACCGAACGGACGACACATTCGATGCCAGATGCGCCTCACGGTTTCAGATCGTGGATGCGCACGACGTGAAGAATTCGAACGGGGTGAGCTGCGTGGTGTGCGCGACGCCCGTTCAACCCGCGGCAGGCAATCCGTGTGAATGCAACACCTGCTGGTTTCGCGTCGAATGGCCTGGAGCGGTCAACAATTTCGGAAATCCGCTCTGCGACAATCGATACCACCCCGGTACGTACGATCTGGCGTATCACTACGATCATGGACTCTGTCACTACTACTGTTACGCCGTGCCTACAATTGGTCGTTCAATCTACATCGAATTCAACCCAATTCTCGATATCGACAATTATTATGAATTCCCTACGGTGCGATTCTGCTTCGACTTATGCCTGTCTTGGGTCTACTACAAGATCAGAGGCACGTTTAACTGTGAATACAATTCATTTGAATTGATGCAAGGCGGAATTTACGACTGTAATTCGGTTCGCGCTGTCTGGCCGGAACAGATCGTGCTACGTGGCATCCCGTGCCCTTCAAGTTCCTCTTCAAGCAGCATGGGATGATTCATGGCGTATCAGATCTCATTCAAAGCTACACCACAATTCAACGCTCTCTGCTCATCCAAGCTCACAGCAACCAGTCGAGCGGACTGGCCGAAACCCGAGGCGGCGGCGTGTACGATCTGTGTGACGCCGGTGAAGCCGTTGAGTCTTTGTTCATGCACGACGCAACAGAAAAGCTTTGGTTTTTGCCTATTGATTAAGGGGGCTGCAGCCAATCCTTTCCCATCCCCGATGGAGTGCTCCCCTGGCGTATTTGACGCTCCACCACTGAAGTACGCGCCGACATACATTCACATGGAACGTGGAACGATGGTTGGGTCGCCATATCCAACTTACTGCCCATACCAGCCCGTGACAACGTGCTCTTACGTAGGCGGACCAAACGGTGGCTTCGAGTATATATCTGGAATGTGGGAATCATTTTCATGTACTCCATCGGGTGGGCGATATTCGGGGCGCGAATTCCCGAACGGAATTCTGACGGTGACATGGAGCGCGAGCACGTCCTGCAGAAACGCTGGGTATTTCGCGCTCAACTACGAAGCGTCAACTACCTGCGATTCTCCATTCATCAAATTTACGTTTCTTGACGGTACGTACACCTCAATCGAAGGTTCGTATCCTTACCTCGGCGGACAAACGACAACAGCGTTTCCATGTGATGGATCGGGAGCCTTAGACGACGAGCCGCTATACACAACGAAGATCTATTTCCCTATTGGCGACCCGATGATTTTCGATTGCTGAGAAGATTCTACATGCCCATAACCTACGGAGCCGACTCCTACTTCAATGCTCGATGCGCAAGCAAATTCATCGTCAAGGCTGCCGACAAGGTCCAGAAGGCGACCGGGGTTTCGTGTGTCGTGTGCGTCACTCCTGTCGGAAAGGCGAAGTGCTGCTGCAACTGCTTTAAAATCGTGGATTGGACGGGAGTGAGCGGTGTCACGGCACCGTGCGGTCCGATTCAACCCCTCGCACATGCTGATGTTCTTCTTGCGTCTTCAGATACGCAATGTGAACCACTGCCGCTTGTCGGGCAGTGCAATGGCTTTTTGAATTCTGTCGGTGTTGGCAGCGGATTGCTATTCAATGCGGTTCTCGTCTATTCGCCAACTCCGTCCCCGGGTTCCGCAACACTGACAATGACAGTCACGATTGCTGCTCCAGAGACGTCTGGATTCACGTCGACAATAGATTACGCTTCCCAGTCTTTCTCCTGTGCAAATGGCGGTGCATTCACTGTCGAGGGGTCGCCAAATGTCACGATCCCGGATGGATTTGGTGCGCCTTGCCCCGGAACGACATTCACATTTCCTTCAACCCTGACGGTTGAACCGTATGACTGCATTCCACCGTCAAGCAGTTCCAGCTCGTCAAGTAGTTCGAGTAGCAGTTCGTCGAGTTCGTCATCGAGTTCAAGTTCCTCCAGTAGTTCGAGCAGCTCTTCAAGTTCCTCATCGTCGTCGAGCAGTGAAGAGTGCGCAGGAACATGCATCTATTCCGCGGTCCCGGGGGTTGGCCCGGGCGGAAGCAACTTGGTATGGCGGGCCATATCGAGCACATGTCTTGAGTCTTGCGCGGGATGCTTTCCTGTGGACGCCGACTTTTACGCTCATTATGGCACTCCAGGGGAGCAAGGGGACACAATCGAAGTTGCATGTGATCCAGGAGCAGGGCCAGCATGAGTTGCAGTCACGTCAGTTTTATCCACCGCCGACAGGGGCTTCCGGATCTGCCCATCTTCCACTGCGAGAACGGTGGCCGGTGCATTCGCAATGCATCCGACTTGACGCGGATCAAGAATTTACCAGACGTCAAAGTGTGCTCGGGAGAGATTTCGCGCGAAATCATCGTCGCGTCCTCGAAGCGGCCGAAAGCAAACTTCGCCTACTTCACGGGCACAAATCGCGGAGGGCAGGACAATGCCATCATCGCCACGATGCTCCGGTCGATGCGGGAAGCGGGGGTAAAGGAAGATCTGCATGTGTTCAGCCCCGAGCCCGTCGCCGGTGCGATCCACCACAAGATCAAACAGGGTTATCCGTGGAAGCATCACATGGCGAAGTTGGAGTTTCTCGCGGAACTCACGGGTTCGTCGTATGACTACTGCGTCTGGCTGGACTCCGACAACTACTTCACTCGAGACCCGGGTGATCTGAAGCCTCTGATTCGCGAAAATCCGCTTTGGGTTCAAATGGAGTCCGACGCGACGTCGCCCAAGGTCCGACAAAAGGACTGGTATTCACTGAGCTATCCGCAGTTGGTGGCGCTCTTCCGCGAAGAGGGTGTGAAGTCGCCCGCCGTGTGGAACTCGAACGGCGGATTCTGGATCGTGCGAACATCTGAAATCGTGCGTGTCGTGAGCAAGGCCTTCGAGCTTTACGAACGTTTTCACGCGAAAGGCTGGAAGAACGCTCCGGACGAAATGGTTCTTGCCTGCATCGGAGCCATGTGGGTGGATGACCCATACTTGAACACGAACGAACGCACGTGCGACATCTGGGCCTGTGACTGGATCGGTCGCTATCGCGATCGCATCCCCGACGGTCGCCCCTGGTTGTACGAGGATTGGCTCAACGGATCGACTCGTACCATCAACCCCGCGATCGTCCACGCCATGCGGTCAAAGACCGCGATGGCGATCGGCAGAGACGTGTCACGACCACAGCCAATCATTGTTCCACCGAGAGAACCCGTCGGAACGAAGCTGAAAGACGTCATCGAAGAATGCGGCCTGAAACAACCCGCCGGATGCTCGTGCAACACATGGGTCATTCGGATGGATCAATGGGGCATCGACGGTTGCGAGGCAAACCGACCCGCGATTCTTGAACATCTTGCGGACGCATCCAAGAAATCAGGCTGGATGGATATGCTCAAAGTGGTTGCCCATGGATACCTGACGACCAACAGTTTGCTGGATGAGGCGATCAAACGGGCCAACCAGACCCAATCCGTTTCTCGAACCCAACTCGAGCCTGTTTCTTCGTAACCGTTCACAGGCCGGGGAATGGCTCACCTTCCCGCGGCAAAAAATGGATTGCTCTGGTCGATGCACGGTGAATTTCAATGAACCGGAAAAAGTGCCTGTCGCCCTCTCTTCGGACTGTGAACAGTTAACCCATTACCAACCAGCAACCCATACGACGAGGACGAGTGCAATCCCGAAAACAATCCGCAGGCCGATCGAACTCACATTGTTTTTTCGACAGAGGAATCGGGCAGGCGAGGGGCGCTGTTGAGCAATCACGGCAGAATTGGCGGCGGCTAGGATGACCGTCTTCTCAATGGCAACCAAGGTGTCGGAGAAATTCGCAGCATCGTCCGGCGACCACTTGGAGCCACTACTCAACGCCCCGTCAATGTTTGATCGAGCAGTTTGATGAGACAATGAATTGGCAGCCGCACGGACAGTGAAAAGTGTGGGAATATTCACTGCGGGAACGTACTGCCCATCGTCACCACGTCGGACAAAGTCGGTGGGTAAGAGCCGGCCTGTCACCGCCCATGACAGCAATTCCGAAAAGCCGATCGATGTGAATTCTTTGCCCGATGCCCAACCGGACCAGAAAGACTCAGAAACATCCTGATCGATGTTCGAATGGTCCGGAAAAGGAATCGAATCGAAGCCATTGAACGATGAAGGTAATCCAAATCCCCCCAATGCATTAATGATGAAATCGATCGATGAGGCGTTCGTGATTCGTGACGTCGAATGTGAGTTCCCCTGCTCAAGAGATCGGATTCCAGGAAAACAAATGACGTCAGGCTGTTCTCGAACTTCCCCGTCCGAAGAAATTGACGACAAGTTCCCATCAGGTTTTGGGACGGCATCAAACGCCTCGCCTTGATGAGCGGGATAGAATGCGGCCTCAGGACCATGAGCCTCGAAAAGCACTCTCTTTCCATCACGCGAAAAGCGCAGTATTGATTCGACGGAATCCAGCTCTCTTTCTCGGGACGACTCCAGCAATGGCTTTAATCTGCCTGACACATCAAACAGATCCCCCACAAGATTTGCACGCATGGTCTGTGTGACGGCGGCTTGCCTTTGTTCCGAGAATGGCAAAAGTTCGACGAGTCGACGGATCGAACCGACTTGTTTCCAGTGGTCATCTGCGTGCGACTTGATTTCTTCATCGGGCCCGAGTTCGCCCTCAACCGCAAGTTGAATCAGATCGACCATTTTTAGCGGTCCATAGTCGCCCGCAGCGCCGCGACAAAACCATTCATCGCGGTCACATCGCCTTTCGACGGATCTGTCGGAGCCAACCTTGATCGAATCTCGCAGTTCGGTCGCTGCGCAGGCCAGGATCCAGTTGGATCGATCCGCATTCCGAACGTCATCGTCGGGTGCAATGGCGCCAGACTCGACGAGCGACCGTACGAGCTCCAACGAAACAGGCCCAAACTCCTGTCCACGAATTCGATAGAGCCATTGATCTGACATGTTATCGCCTGGGAATCTCGTCTGACCGACCGTTAATCATTCACGGGCTGGGGACTGACGCATTTTCATCGCAGAAGACCTGTGACACCGCGTGGTGCGTTTGCAATCAAGTCACACTGTGCCAATGAAAATAGACCTGGCCCATCCACCCTGGCTCATGACTCGCTTCAACTGTCAGGCTTTCGAAACGGACCAAGCACTGTTCAATCCAGTTCACACGCCCAAACAACTTGCACCTACGGTAAACTTAGCTCAAAAACCAGCCGGCGGTCTCGCTATTCCTGACACGGCCTGTTGAAACAAGTGCAACGGGCTCCGCGTCCAGGCTCCAAACACCATGACGGCGTGAACGTCAGTGTGCCTGCTCTGGTGCGTTCAACAGGTGGTGAGTGCCCACACCCAAGCCGGATAAACCGGTTGTAATGAAAGCACTGCCACCAAGGCAGCCACTGAACGGCGATTTCGGCATAGGGATCCAACAACAGGCTCGCCCGTAACAACATCTTTCAGAACACTGAGAAACCGGAAGGACTTTTTGAAACCAAGTTGCCTAACCGCCTGTTGAAGTAACGGGGACTGTCTCCGCCCAGATTAGAAAACGCCATGACATCGTGAACGCCAAGTTGCCCGTCCCCCTTACTTCACGACACATCCTTGCAGATCGCTACGTCATGCCATTCAATACCCGAAAGCACGACTGATCTTGGCCGGCTCGCTTCGCGGCATACATCGCTTCGTCGGCTTGTCGTAAGCATTCGGTTGGATCGAGCGTTGGGCACTCAAGAAGATCCGTCGCACGGATCGTCACAACGCCCAGGCTGAACGTCAGTGTTGGATAGGTTTGCGCGAGTTCGATTCGGAGTGAACTTCGCAATCTCTCAAAGATTAGCGGGATTTCGTCGAATTCCGTGCCGGACAGGACAAGCACAAACTCGTCACCACCGAGACGCCCGACGGCATCGTAGGTGCGAGTCTGTGCTCGGAGAGCGGCCGCGATCCGCTGCAACGCCATATCGCCGGCGAGATGCCCCTGCTGATCGTTGATTGCTTTGAACCCGTCACAATCAAGTAGCGCAAGGGCAAACGAACGACTCGACCGACGCGTTCGTTCCAGTTCGGCTTCAAGGATTTCGAGGATTGCTCGCCGATTGGAGAGTGAGGTCAGCACGTCAACGCGAGCACTCGCGCGGGCCGCATCGAGTTCACGACGCGCTCGAGCGCTTAAAAGCATCAAGGCGGTGCTGACGCTCAGCCACCAAATGTGCGTGGCGACAATGAGCCAACAATTCTCGCTGCTTGAACTATCCAATCCACAACAGACGACGGCTCCGATGAAACTGATGGCGAGCAGTTCCCGCAAAGATCCCCACCAGGCGGCAACGACAGTTGCCACGAGAATGAGTCCCCAGAATTCCCTCATCAGGCCATCAGAGGCATACCGCGTCTCCCAGAGCAGTGCGAAGACACCCCAAAGTGCGCCATAACCGACGGACACGCAGGGCCATTGCACACACTTGCTGCGCATCACTTGATTTGGAACAAGCGGATCGGTCACGCAGGCTCCTTCGACGCACAAGGATAAAGCGTCCATCCGGTGAAAACGAAAAGCGGCAGCTTCGAAACATCGAAGCCGCCGCCAATCTACGTCGCTAAATCAAGAACCAATTGGATTTCAAACCGAACCAAACAGGAAGACTAGAACGCCGCACTGTCCAATCTGGTTTCACCATAATTGACGCCATTCGACGTAATGAGCTTAGCCCATGTCAATTTATCAATCGCTTCGTTGATGAATTTACCGCTTCCATCACCCATGATGACATTAACCCCACCCAAATGATTCGATGATGGACGCGGTGCAGTTCCTGGAGCCGCTGTCAACGTACGATTGATAACCCAGGCGTCTGCCATTACTGTCGTATCCAGCCATTTCGCCGAAACCTGATTCAATGCGTTCGCGCGATCAAACGTCGCCGTAGACCCCACGAACAGCGAGCCCGTAGGAGCTCCCGTTGCAACTGGAATGTCGATTCCGAAACCTAAATGATTCACACCATATCCAGCGGTTACTGCAAGGCTGGAATTCCAGGTGCCGGCATTGATATTTTCAGCGAGTAGTACAGTCGTTCCGGTACCGTCTCCCGCTGCGAGATTTTCTAATGACGACTGGAAACTACTTGCTCGATCAAAAATGATACCAGTCGCAGCTCCGATATCCAGATCGGCACTGTCAACGCCGGTGAACCCATCGGCAGAATAACTCCCATTGCGATTCCAATCAATCAAGTATGGAGTTTGCGCGGCAGATGTGGCGCTAGGCTGGCCCCACAAAGTCGAGGGGATGTATCCAGAATTCACGACATAAGAGAGACCTCCTGGACGGCGGAATGAGTCCTGGTCATCCGGACATGTGAAGACGGGCAACCATGTCAAATCAGCAGCCAAAAATTCCAGCTTGGTCGTATCTGCGGGATCAATCGGAACGGCATCACGTCGCAAGTTCTTGAGCAATGCAGCTTGATCTAAAACCGGCAACAGCGCGAGCGGCCAACCGACACCATAAATCGTCCCCGTCTGAGCTTCGTTTTTCACATCAGATGTCAACGTGGGGAGAACCCCATTGAACTGCGATGCGAAATTCTGCATCGACATGCCAACTTGCCGTATGTTGTTCAAGCATTCGAGTTTTCGGGCGGATCGGCGGGCCGACTGAACAGCCGGAGCGATGAGCGAGGCGAGCACGGCAATGATCGAGATCACCACCAGCAGTTCGATCAGGGTAAAGCCGCGGCGCGGCTGGCGTTTCACCGACATGCGAAGACGTGTCATGACATTCTCCAGAGGAACAAGGCGACGGGTTTCTCGAGCAGGTGAGTAGAATTCGCTTCTGATCGAAGCCGCCATTCGACTGCGCCACGCAACCGAATGAAAAGTCTAGCAAATCGGAAGCCAGGTTTCCAATATTTTTTAAACGTTTATTCCACAATCACTTACAGAATTTTAACGGAGCGACGAGAATCACAAAAACGTCGTTTTTACACACAAACAACCAACCCATGCATCATTTTGCATCACATCACACTCGTTCGGATAGGGCCCAACGTATGCTTTAGTTCAGAATTTGCCGGTAGAGAACTAAATCCTGCCATCTTATTCCATTTTGATTTGTCGCAACGCCCGTTGTATCAGTGTTTGGCCTAAAACTGAAAGTATTGACACTGACCGGGAACGTTGAAGTCGGATAAACGGCTTGATCGGCTGTCGGAACTAGATTGGAATTACTGTTAACGTTGGCGACAAGCTGCTTAATTTGTTCTACCGCCCCCGATCGATCGAGTACGAAGAACGCTCGCTTCGTAGGTGTATCAGTGAGCCGCCCACCAATCCTAATCGCAGAGGCTGGACTTGAAATTTCAGCCGCTTCGAAATATTGAACTGCGATAAAAACCCCAAAACTGTTCGAGCGAGTCGTGACGTTGTTCGAAATTTTTGAGAGCAAACGATTCTTCGCCAGTGAGTCTAGCGTTCCTATCGAATGCTCGCCCTGCTGGCCTATCTCGAACAGATGGCGTTGATCTTGGACGTTACTCGCTCCGCTTGGAGCTACGTTTATATCAGCAGGCAGAATACGCAATATAGAATCTTCCTTCTGACTCATCGGGCCACGGGAAGTAAAACTATAACTTCTGAATGGGCGAGAATTCGCGACGCCCGGCGTATACATAAGCGTTATAGGGTCAAACCCATCACGCGATCGAAGATATTCAATCCACCAATCACGCGGCCCAGCATACGCTCGCGGCCCTGTAGAGGACGTATCAACTGTATCCATCGAAGGCAACGAATTTGGCTGTATGTTCAAGACAAAACTATCGTCTATTAGCCCCGCAAGTACACTCGGATTCCGGATTGTATTGAGATTGAGCTGCCCCTGCGTGGTTGGCCATCCAAAATTTGTAGGCAAGCCGAATTGACTTGTTGAATAGAGCCGTAGGTCGGTATGTCGATTCATAGGTGACGAGATTTCCAGAAACTCCAACAATCGATACCATCGATTGTCAAAATTCGGTGTCGCATCGATTGTTGCCGGAAAATCGGCAAGAAGAAACTTCGCCGCAGCAAACAACGCCCGCTTGTCGGGAACCGCGGATGTGTTAGGAGTACCCAATTGAACCTGATTCGCGGGGCTTTGTTTCGCGTGCGCCTGAGCGCGAGTAAAATACCAGAACTCATTCGCGTCATACCACGACTCACCTGGCATGGACAGACCTGGGCCCACTAGCGGGATCTCAAACAGCTCACCGATTGCAGCGAATGGTCGATCAAAGTGAAACTGCGAGTATAATGGCACTGGCGGCGAAGCCAACGTCGGATCGTATTTTCCTTGTCCGAGATAATTCGATAAATACTTTAGCGCCGGTTTCGGTGCCCACGAGGCTGGTGCGGGAATATTGCCCCAATATTGCGTACTTGGAAAGTCTTGCTCGAAGTCTGCCGCAAAGGGTTCAGACCTCACGCGACTCTGAAGCCTCGTCAACAAATCCGTTAGACTTCCTGGCGATGCTGTGTTGGCATCAGTAGTGCCCGTCAGCGAAAACAAAGTTAACCCACTCTTAGTTGCATCTTCGCCAAGTTGAATTCGATCAACCTCAATCCAAGGATTGTCCGCTTCATCTACTATTTCACTTGGTGAGCCCGTCACCGGGGGAGTTCTATGCGGATCAGCGCGACGCATGAGCCGAAAAATTACCGCAAGTGTAGTAGAAGCAGGATCTGGCGCGTTGACGCTATTCAACAACTCCCCGATCGCCACCCTTGGCGCTGGCGGCGTTGCACCATCAGTCAATCGATAGTTGGCAGCAGGATCGACGACCAGATCAAGCCGCGCCCCCAACGCTGGAATAGCCGCGGGAGCAATTATCGTCGGATTTGGGGTCCCCGGGTCAATATAATACGGATCAACCCTTAAATAACTGGTCGGATTATTCATTTGATCATACGTTGTTGCATCACCGGCACTCAGAATAGTGAACGTCCCACCTGCCGCAACTTGCCCGAGCAAAGGCGTCAACCGTCGCTCGTCAGTTGCAGGTGTTGCCAAGCCCTTTGGTAACACGCGAATTTGCCACGCGTTCTGCGTCGCAAAATTCACGGAATATGGTGACGCATTCTGCAAATCAATATACGTAAAAAATCGATCATTTTTATCATCATACTCGGTGGCAGGATGATTAAACGGCACACCCCCTTTGATTACCGTGGGCGCTTTGATGGCCAGAGCCTCACTCAATGTCAGCTGCTGTGCTTCGACGCCCCATACTTCACCACGCTGTGCCTCCGTTGTAGTATAGGCGTTGTCATCAAGACCCCAACCATCTCTCAAATCAGTGTCGTATTCGAATCTCGTAGCAACATCATCCCTATCAATACTATCAACGTAATTGACGGCAAACTGCGCCATCTCCTTAATCTGCTTTGCAGTGTAATATGGCGCGGGTAGCGCAGGATTTGGATCTAAGGGATTCTGATCGAGTCCACCACAATACATATAGAGAAGTGTGTAAAGATCTCGCGCCATTGCTTGGCGATCCCTCCGAGCAAAATACTCCTGCTGTGCGGGCGAGGCGAAACCTGACACCGGATATGGAATATTTCCCGTAGGAATTGCAGCCGCCGGAAGAACCGCTGTGGTGCTTGGGTGCGCAGTCAAATCGCGAAACTGCAACGCGGCCGGAGGAATCGCAGAAAACACCTCAGGAAATGCTTCACCGCTTGAATCAACTAGTAACTGATTCGCACTCAAGCGAAATTGCTGTGACTGCAGCGTGGAATACCCGCTCATTAAATACCAAGCAACGCTACGCATCGGAGTATTGCCAACCGCGGTTAAGTAACTATTCTCCCAATTCCGTAACTGCTGCGTCGCAACCGGACTCGACGCAGCAGTCAGGCCGGTCGAAACTTTACTGAATTCACGACGCCCAGAACTTATGGTTGTGTACTGTCGACGTGTTGCTGCAGACGCGGGATTAACGACGGTGTTCACTGGTGCTAAATCAGCAAGCCGCGATGAACCCTGAACCAAAGCACCATCGACATTGTTCAGCTGGAGAAAGGCGGTTTCGCTCAGATTGAAAACGGCGTCATAATCAACTGCATCACGCGTCGACGTCCCCGAAACCGAAAGTTTCGCCTGCCTAATGGCAACTGGATCTATAATCAACTCACTTGCGTCATCAGTAAGTTGATTCGTCGTTGATGGCATCAGCAATGTGCCGTACGTGGACGCCGGCGATGTATATAGCAGCACATCCGCGTTCGAATGATACCCCTGAAACATAAGCCAACGACTCGAACCAACAAGTGGCTGCGTGGAACGATCAAAACACCGCAAATTTTTTGCAAATGGATTCAACCCCGAGGCATTGGTAGCAAGGATGGAACCGCCACCTATCAAATCGAGCGGCGAGCCGAGCGCCGCGGCCTCCGGGGTGGTGTTTGTCCAGAAATACTTAACTGGATTTGCAGGATCGGCATTATCGTTTATCCCCACCCTTCCTGGCTGCGGTAGTGAGCCAGTACCAGTTGCCAATGCACTTAACAGATACTCAGAATCACCAAGAATCCCAGGTGTGACGGAATCAATCGCAGCTACCATCGCTGCCGTACGTGCGGAGGGCGACGCCAATGAAGCTGCGGCAAGTGCAGCGGCCACATTAAACCGCGGGCGACCGTTATTGATAAAAAACCATTCTAGATTCGCCACCTCACGCGGACTTAGAGGGTCGCGATCCGCCCCCAACGCCGTCAAGAAGAAACGATACTGCTGTAAATCAGAACTGGAAGTAGTTGAAGGGAGATTCGCCAAACCATAGACTGAATTAATCTCAGATGCCAGGGCACCCTGATTCGAACTCGACAAGTAACGCGGCGCCCCTAATGAATCTGCACCGAATTCTTGCGTAGATATATTTGGAGGCACAATAGCTTTCGTCAACGTGGAAGTTGCCGAGTTTAGATTGATTAGTCCATTTAGATCGCGAATTTGAATGGCAAAAAGCGGCACTACAAGCTTTCCATCGCCGCGTCTGAAAGGAGGATAGCCCAAGTCGACAAGAATTGACTCCTGTACTCCGTCCCCATCCGTGTCCACATCAAGATTGATGGCATCAGCATTTGACGCCGTCCATACGCCAAGCTCGCCGCCCGTTACGCTTCCGTTTGCATCGAGTGGCGCGAATGAAAATGGTCGCCCCAACCCAAGTGTTGTCGCCTCCGCTTGCGACGCCACATACCGCCTCACGCCGGTCGAATTTCCGGTGCTCGTATCAATATAGTAATGATCCCGATGTGGCCGAAAGCTTTGAGACGCAGGCAATAATGCACTGTTATCATACCAATTGCTGACGGTCGAACCACCACTCCGAAGATACTGTGGCCGTAGTAGAGTTGGGATAACAACCCGCGACGACGCCACCGATGCATCAAATGCGGCGCCATCATAAGCGAGAAGCATGTTATTTATATCGGGGTAAGTGTAATCAACATCTGGCGCAGGCAGAGTGTTCAGAGACTTCCCAGCACCCCAAAGAACTCCTGCATTGGCAGCAGGTGAGTCTACCGGGTCCAGTAGACTTGAGCTGTCGGACGCACCGTTGAAATCCATATCGACGAAAGGGTCGCCAGTACCTGCCGTCGATGAAAGATTCACCCCTTCTCCATTAAATGGAACCAGATCTCTACCAACCATTCCAGGCACTAAGGCGAATCTTCCGCCCCACAGCACGCTGTTCAAATTTGTATCGTCTGGACCAATGAGAATCTGCCGAAGGGGCCAATCGAAAATTCCGTCAGTCAGACCAGGCTCAAGCGAACGCGACTCACTGGCGAAATACTCTGCAGATGCACGTTCCTGAGATGAAAACGTAAAAAACGTGAAGCCCAAAACTGCAAGCAATGCCAGCAGCGCAAGCACGACAATTAACGTCGAACCGCGACGGCCCTTCGTCCGTGAAACCAAACACGCACAACTTACTCGCAATTGTCTCATAATAACCTCAATGCTTCACTCTGCCCCTACCGCGCCACACGTGCCTTAACGCCGAATAACGCGTGGGCTACTGATCTATTAGCGAATGAACAATAGTAAGCTGCCGCACTAGATCACTCGATCGATCACGATAGGTAATAGTGACCTGTATAGCACCAAGAGGCAGTTGCGCTGTGCCGCTACTATCAAGTCTATTGATGAATGGCGGACTACTTCGGCGGGTGCCAGGATTTCCAGGCTGAATTACCTCGGCCGCGGGATGCCAGGTATCGTATCGAAATCTTTTGTCGGACGACGCAGGGACTGCACCGGAAATAGGACAATAGAGAGTGTTCAACAAGCTATTGTAGCCATACGTACCTGACGCGTTAGCACCTAGGTCAACGAAACTGCCGCTACTCCATGTTGGATCCCATAGCTTGACGTCAAACCCTATTACATTGCTCAACAATAAGTCTTCTCCCCGCCTTAGATTGTTCACAGAGAATGCATCTACACTTTGATCTGTCAAAGTATAGGCCTGATTCATGGAGATCGGGCTTAGGTCCTGTGTTGGATCCCCAGCATTGACCGTCATTGAACCTGGGTATCGAAAAGCCGGATCCGCACACTCCGTCAGCGTATAACGCCCAATAAATAGGGTGTCATCGCTCGTCCAATATTGACCGTCTGCGCCCGGATTTACAAACTCCTTGGGCAGCCCAGTCCAAGGATCGTGTCCAAATCGAACCTGAGGACAGCCTAGGCTTAAAATTTTGAATTGATCGCGCGCCAATAGCGGGGAAGAAGGCGGTGAACTAAAAGCAAGCTCTTTCGGTGGATTGCTATCGTTACTCAACGAGTAACCAGCACTATGAAATCGCGGACCATACCCAACAAGCCCCGCTCCTGTATTGCAACCACGAAAGCAAAATGCGGAGTAGTCAAAATCGTTCCAGAACGACGATGAGTACCCACCACTGATGACCGGACTCCCGTCCGCGAATCGGGGCTGAACGCCTTCAACATCGGCACCACGAATCAGTAAAACGCGACGGTAGAGATTGTTGCCACGTAGAAAGTAAGAGACTTCCGCCGCAGACCCCTGCCCAATCGAATTTCCGAAAATGCCATCATCAAGCTCAGGCTGAGTCTCGGTAATACTAACTTTTCCATGGGTAGCTGCGTCCATCACGTAGATAGGCTGCGTCGAATCAACATTTAATGTGATCGTGCCTGGCCCCGAATTGTAAACGGGCGGAGAGACGAGCAAATATCGTCCGTCATTCGAGAAACCCGTTGTAGTGTTCACACTCCCGGAAATCCAGATATGACTTGAGTTTGCCATAAGCGAACTAAAGTCGTAACTCGCCGAAACGGTTACTTGATGAGCTACAGCATCCTCACTGATTACTGCCGCACTAGTTCCATTGAGCAAAGTTGCCTTTCCAGTGTATGGACTGGCGTCGATACCCCTAGCATGCCTAACAGATTGCGATGTGAACTGAAGAACGTCATCTGTATCATCGGCGGGATTATTCTCCGCGTAATAAAAGTAACCTGACCTACGGGTTAAATCCAACAGTGTCGTGTCTTGACCATTGACGAACGGTATAACATCCTGGAACGTTCTCTTCGCAAGATCATTACGTACAATTGTCGCGAGCATCCTGGCTCTTTGATCATTTTCTGCTAAGCCTCGCTGCTTTGAGAGCGACTCCGTTGCAATCTGAAAGATTTGCGTAAACAGAAGCATTACCACCAAGACTAATGCGACCGATATTAACATCTCAATCAAGGTGAAGCCGCGGATGGCGGGGAGCCGCATTCGAACTGCACCAGGTGCCCGCTTTCGACACAGTATCAAAGACATAATCGCATCCCGGCAGATGAACAACATCTCATGCTACAAACATGTAATTAAGAACAGATCGAGACTGTCACTGAATGCCAGCGAAGTTGCCGAGCTCAAACACCTGCACAACCCCCTTCATGGGCACAATAGTTAAATTCGATCCAACGATATCGCGATCGACCAGCACCAAGCTGTTCTTCGTATCAATATTGACGACTCGATACCAAATGGCCGCACCGGTCTCGAGTAAGAAACCACCTTTCTTTAGATTCGGTGGGAGAGTGGCAAACTGCATTGTCCGCGAATCGTCCGACCCCGGCCACCCTGCTTCCTTTAAATCGTCGACAGCGAGCGGAGATGCGAGATCATCATCAAGCCCCGCGACACCGTACTGCCCATCAAATCCTGGCGCAGGATAAACCCCGGCGGGATAGCTGACTTCATCCGCAGACTTATAAGATCGATTGAAAAAGACAGCCAGATCTGCCTCCGCGGTCCATGCTGCTAATGATGAGTCAAGTGCGCGCTTGCGAACAGTAAGCATCCATGTATATCGATTTTCACGAACTTCAATCCTTGCACGCACGGGAACAAAAGGTATATCTGGCTCAACGAGTGCCGTCGGATCTGTATCCTTCCAAGATACAGTCGAACCCGAGATACTGCGAATTGTCCTCCGCGTTGCAATTCTGCCTGTTGAATCAATAAGGACGACTCGATACGACGGATTCGATACACCTCCGCCCGAGTAGGTACGTGGATTTATATTTACAAGCTCTGCCGGAGGCGCTGCTACTGTTACTTGATATGAACCGATCACGTAAGCGCCGACAAGCCGATCTTCGCGCACCAATGACCAACTGTCCGGTAGCGCTGCGAGACTTTCGACATTCTGCTTCGTTACCGCGGCCAACCCCGACCTCCTAGGCAATGAACCAATTGACGTGGACATCCCGAGGAAGACGCCAAATGGGTCGATAATTGCCTTGACTGGCGGGTCTGTCGCATTCAGTCCGGAGTTTCCGGACACTAATTGTACGGCCCAGGTGCTGTTTCCAATAATTGATGAATCAAACTCGATTCGCGCCTTCGCATTTCCAGAAAGAATCGCGGAATTAGTTAGCTGCGATGCTTGCAATGAGCGAAGAACAGACGCCGGAAAGATAGCGGCGAGCGACACAACGCCGATCCCCATAATCATCATGGAGATAAGTACTTCGCTCATAGTTACGCCACTACGGCAGCGATTCATATTGGAAATATCGTTATTCATTATTTGGCAACCTGTCCCGTCTCAGCAAATTGATATGGATGAAGCGCCACATTAGTGCCACTTGCACTTGGCGTAACATCTACGGCGTAGACGCCGACAGTGCCAGTTCGTCCGTTGATTGAGACAATCATCTGATCTCGCTTTACAATCATTGGGCCACTGCTCGGGTTAACTGGGACCGCGGGCGGGCTCCATTGTGCCGAACTCGGATTAACTGCCTGAACTCGGCCCGTTATGTTGCGCCACTGTGCAATGTCCCCGATATCCGCCAGCAAAAGGTGATTTAGCCCAAATCCCGCGGCATCGCCAATGAGATTCCCGCGAGGATTAAACATTACATCCATTCTATGGGAATAGTCGTTAGTGCTATTTGTCGACGCAGGTCGCCACGATTGTGGAATTCGTGAACCATCGAGATCAATCGCAACACCGGGAGGCAACTCCACGGGCTCGGCACCTGGGATCGGTGAGGAGGGAAGAATCAGTGAGCATGTGACGTTTGTTGGTGCGCCGCTGTATGCGGCACTCGAACTACTGAGAGTCACCGTCTGCGAATCTGTGTGAGACCTGCTCGCAATCGTCAAAAACGTCCCGCTACCCGATGGAATCTCAATTTGAGACCCAACCGCCAATAAACTGACGGACTCGAGCGACGCTGCAGTTGAACTTGAGGGAAATTTTAAATTTGACGGACTCGTTAATTGACATTGAAGCAGCCATCGTTCAGGTGCTCCCACATACTGCATTGCAGTAACGACGTGACGGTCATTCGGGCTAAGTAGGAATCGCACCCCTCGCGGCTCTTTGGAATGAATTGCGCGATCTCGTGCTCCTGCTACGAATGACTGCACCTGCCGCGCGGCGGCACGCACACGATCTCGGCTAAAACTAAAATTAATCGATACAACAGTTATTGTTGTCAAAAGAACGATAATACTGACTACAACAAGAAGCTCAACAAGGGTAAACCCACGGAACCGCGTGTACTGCGCACTCATTTTCTTGCGAAACATTGTTCAATTCCCCTTGCTTCGCAGGTTCAAGTTCGTAATGTTGTCCAGCAGGTCTGCTGTCCCGCCTCCACTTCCACCGCTCGGAAATGCGAGTGAATTTACTCCGATCAAATCATTCGGCTCTAACAAACCTAGAGCACGGTCTGGCCCTGCCGAGACGACAAGTGGCGTGGAAAAAGTCGATTCCATAAAATACAAGTTGAACATTGATCGGAACGCGAGCTTTTGTGCATTATTCAGGCCGAGAAAATACACCGCGAGCCGTTGACCAGAGTCATCAAAGTCTAACGCGAGCGGGTCAGTACCTGCGTTATACGGGTCTTGAGATGGCGCAGATGGCATAAGCAGCTTGGTGAATGTTCTACTTACCCCTGGCAACGACGGAGGAATCGGAGGATCAGTGGCTGCAGATGGCGAAGTACCTGGACGTACAAGGCTCGCTGGCCATCGATAGAAGCGCAGAGGCTCGCCCCAAGAATCTACAAAGTACTTAATATCAACGGGAGTCCCATTAATGGTGGCCGAAATTGACTTAACCTCGGTAGACAAAAACGCGTCGTCATCTACTTGAGGAGCACCAAATGTCTCGCCCTCAGTAATCGCCAAATAAAGTAGTGCTGAACTCTCAATCTTCAAACGTGGACTTTGTAAATTAAAGTAGACGTCGTACGCTATCCCATTAAACGAACCACGCTCTTCCGAACGTTGCGGAAAAGCAGACTGGTATCGTTGCTTCCTGACGACGACTTCAGCGGTCTTGACGTCAAGATTTGGAATACTGAAGTCACCCCAGAGATCGATAGTCGCGAGCCGCGCCGCAGTGCTTTTGAGATTCAATCGATCGAGCGCTTCCTTTCGCTGTTGTAGAATCCTCCCAATCTTGCTGATTGTATTCGCGGTCGCCTTTTCGCGGGATGTAACAACGAAGTTTGCGAATGCCGCAAATGAGATCGTCGCAAGCAATGTTATTATCGAGATTACAATTAGTAACTCTACTAAGGTGAAGCCGCGATGAAGAAAACAATCACGACTTCGCTTTTCAAAACGTATCCACATAATCGAGACCACCTCAATAGCTTGAAGGGTATTTACCAGCCAAGGTACGTTCTTTTATGGAGCCAGCACACCGTTTGAGAAATTGGTGATATTGTCACGTTCCGATACTCGATCAGCTGAGCTGAAACTCAGGGTTGGACCTACCCAACCAGCTGGAGCAGTAGATGACGTAGCCCAACCCGGAAGGGGGTCTTGCGCCCCCGCGACGTAAGGCCCACCCGGGCCATAGGTGAAGTCCTGCCCAGGTGAAATAATCTGGAATGACTTTGACTTAAAAGTCGCCGAGATGAGCAGCGCGCCTTGACGATACGCGATTGAAGGTCCAGTTGAGCCATATTCGGGATACGTCACCCCCGAAAGCTGTTCTCGGTACCCCGCCCCATCATAAGAGCTAAAATAGAGGTACGGATTTCTTTGCCCAGGAAAGGTGTCCTTGTACTCTGGGAAGCCAACTTGTCCGCCTACGTCAACGAGACGCTGAACGTCAAACTCAAAAAATGGGCCCTCTCGCGATCCCCCTAAAGCTGCTGGATTTGCTGGATCTTTTGAAAATCCCCTTGGTGAAAATCCAACACCTCCCGAACCATTGTTAGGTATGCCCCCCAGAAAGAACACAAGACATTCACCTTGCGTTAATTCAGCCCTCGAATCGGTCATGTCGCCGTCACCATTCCAGTCTCGAGGCAGAGCTTTGTTAAACTCAGGCCATATTTGAGTCAGCGTGGCGAGCGAATCCAGCGCCTCGGCGTTCGGAGAATTGTTCCATGCCCCGGCGACCGAGGGATCCTCGTACAGAACGATCCGACTCGGAGGTTCAACGCCATATCGCGCCTTAAATGCGTTGATTGCCCCTTCGAGCTTCGTGATTTCCGCTCTTACAGCTGCTTGCCGAACACTACCTCGCGCCCTCCCTAGGGCCGGCAATAATAAAGCGGCCAATACCGCAAGAATCACGATCACAATCATTAGCTCGATCAGCGTGAAGCCTTTGCGGGTTTTGGTGGGGGTGGATGGTTTTACTCGCACCATGGTTCTTTCCTTGAGGGTCGCTGGGCTTGGCCGCTTTGAACTCTGGACTTACGTGATATCGAAACTTGCGTTCGTGAATTGTTTTCTAACAACATTCACTGATGCGTCGCGTGAAGACAATTTCTTCGGGGCGATACATCTTCTATTTTGAATCGCGGGGCATCGGACCTGGGTCTGATGGTTGGCTTGGAGACGATCGATCGAATGACGATTTGATCTTTGATGGCGGACAAGCTGCCGAGCGGACTCGAAACAGGCTCCTCAGTTCCATGAAACGCGAGGCTTCACAGCGCTGCGGAAACAGTCTTTGTCGTTTCAAACAGTTGCTCAGGGTTGATCCTGAATCCATGATTCAACAAGGCGACGACGAGTTCTCGAACGATCTCGGCGGCGCTTTGACGGCCCGGGTGATCCGGACATCAGATTCAGAATCGCGAATAAAACCTCACTCTATCAGTCTGCTGAAGCCATCGAAGGCCAGACTCTGCGTTCGGACCATTGGGCACGATGCCTTCGAATCCTGCGGAAGCCTGTCCGTGTGATCTCAACAGGTTGTTATGTCATTCGTCCTTGAGGTGGAGCAGGGGGGCTCAGCCATCCCTGATTCATTCCGACTTCTACGACAGCCCCGCTCGGGCCATCCACAGAAGTCGTTCTTCATTTCACGTTGTTACTCAATCGTCGTAATTCTGTACTCGTGGCCTCGACTGTCGTCGCCTCGATCGTGGTGTTCAATGCAGTGATCTTTTCGCGATGGTCATCTTGCGGAGCCCTCTCGACCCGTGCGGGACTCGTCGTTCGAGTCCCGCTTGCAAGCGGCCCGGCACTACGCCAAATCGTTGAGCAATTTGATCAGCGGCATGAACAAGGCGATGACGATGAAACCGACGATCAAACCGAGGATGACCACCATCAGCGGTTCGAGCAGGTTCACCAGGCCTTCCACAAGCACACCGACCTCTTCGTCGAACACGTCCGCCACCTTGTAGAGCATCGTGTCGAGCGCACCCGTCTCTTCACCGACGTCCACCATGTTCACCACGATCTCGTCCACCGTGCGTGTTTCACGAAGCGGGATCGCCATCGATTCCCCTTCGCGAATGGCAGCGATGATGTGTTCATACGCTTTGAAAAAGACTGCGTTCCCCGCCGTATCACGCGTAATCGATAACGCCTCGAGGATCGGGACACCAGATGCAACCAGCGTGCCCAATGTTCGACACGTTCTCGCGATGATCGATTTCCGGATGATCAATCCGAGCAGCGGTATTTTCAGTGAGAGCCAGTCGACCACGAACGCACCCATCTTGTTCTTTTTGATGATTTTGATCATCAACCAGAGCGCGAGCGGGATCACGGGGCCGAGGTACCAGTAATTCACCACCGCATCGCTACAGCCAATGAGCACCTTGGTGATTTCGGGCAGTTCCGTATTAAAGTCGTCGAAGATCTTCTTAAACTTCGGAATGATGTAATACATGATGAAGCCGACGATCAACGTCGCGACCGTGATCACAGCGCCAGGATAAATCATGGCGCCTTTCACTTTTCGCTTCAGGCTTTCCGACCGTTCTTTGAACTCGGCCAAACGCTGCAAGATGACTTCCAGCGCACCACCGGCCTCACCGGCTTTCACCATGTTGACGTACAGGTTGTCGAACGCCTTGGGCTGTTTGGCCATCGCTTCCGACAGAGTGCTGCCGGACTCGATATCATCGATCACACCGAGCAGCGAGCTTTTCAGCGGCCCGGGTTTGGATTGCGCTTCGAGGATTCGCAAGCTTCTCAGAATCGGCAGACCGGCATCCTGCAGCGTGGACAACTGGCGAGTGAAGGTACAAAGCTTCTTGCCACTAACGCCGCCGATCGAGAAACCGCCGCCCTTCTTACGTTTGGCAGCGGGCTTCTTCTTGGCTTCTGCTTGAGTCTTGCCATCCCCTTTGGTCTTGGCGTTGTCAGTCTTGGTCTTCTTGCCACGCCCCTTTTCGGTGATCTTCGTGACGAAGAATCCCTTTTCACGAATCCTCGACTGCGCCTCTTGTTCCGAGGCGGCATCGATCGTGTCTTTGACTTCAAGACCCGTGTTATCCATCGCTTCGTACTGGAATGTCGGCATCGCCCGTCTCCGATCAAATTCGCTTGCGCCCGTTCGCTGGATCACTCAACAAATCAACTGGGTCTTGTCTGCCAGGCTGACTTGAAACGTTTCCATTTTTATTTTGTTAGTGACTTCGCTCGCGCCGAACTCTGATTTGTTTCGGCAATGCAGCAGTGCAGAGCACCAACATTGATCAACTGTTGAATCCCGCGTCGCTTCACAGACGCATTGCACCTTGACCTGATTAACCTGCATCTTCCATGACGGTTTCGCGCACAACTTCATCAATTGTGGTGACACCATCAAAAATCAGCTTGAGTCCGGCCTCACGCAGAGTCGTCATCCCCTGTCCGCGGGCAAAGTCACGAATGTCGTCCACGCTCGCGTTTGACGAGACCAAGTCACGAATATCGTCGGTCACGTCGAGCAGTTCATAGATTCCACCACGGCCCTTGTAGCCTGCGTTGTTGCAACGCTGACAACCACGTCCGTAGTAGAACTTGTATTGTCGGGCCTGAGCGATGGGCAGTTGCAATTCCATCAACAGCTCGTCGCTCGGTTCAAATTGCGTACGACATTCCGAGCAAATCCGCCGGATTAATCGCTGAGCCAGCACCGCTTCGACTGTCGCCGTGATCAAGAACGGTTCGATACCCATATCGCGCAATCGTGTGATGGCACTGGGAGCGTCGTTCGTGTGCAGCGTGCTGAACACCAGGTGCCCCGTGAGCGCACTTTGAATGGCGACTTCCGCCGTTTCGAAGTCGCGAATCTCACCGACCAGAATCGTATCGGGATCGTGACGCAGGATCGCGCGCAGCACAGTCGCGAAGGTCACCTGAATATCGGGATTCACCGGAACCTGCAGCAGACCATCGATGTCATACTCGATGGGGTCTTCGGTCGTGATGATTTTCGTTTCGATGTCGTTGAGCTCATTGAGCGCCGAATACAGCGTCGTGGTCTTGCCGCTTCCCGTGGGGCCGGTCACAAGCACGATGCCGTTGGGACGCGTGATGACCGAACGGAACCGCGTGAGCGTCGTCGCGTCCATACCGATCTTGTTCAAATCCAACTGCACAACCGTTCGGTCGAGCACTCGCATAACCACGGACTCACCGAACAGCGTGGGCAGCACGCTCACGCGCAAGTCGACAGAGTGACCACCGACATTCAATTCGATACGACCGTCCTGGGGGAGACGACGTTCGGCGATATCCAGTTCCGACATGATCTTAATTCGAGACACGATCGAGTTCGCCAGATGCCGGGGTGGCGGTACGAGCTCGTAGAGCATGCCGTCGGCCTTGATCCGCACCCGGAACTCATCTTCAAACGGCTCAAAGTGGATATCGCTGGCCTGATCCTTGATCGCCAGCAGCAGGATCATATTCAGCAGCTTGCGGATGGGCGCTTCGTCGCCGTCAGGAGACAAGTCGTGGACGCGATCACTGCGACCGCCACCCGATGGAGCATCTTCCTCGAGCTTGCTGATGATGTCTTCGATGCTCTCTTCGCGGCCAGCGTACTGACGTGCGATCGCGGCATCCACATCGCGCGCATTCGAAACCGCTCCACGAACCTCAACGCCGAGCATGCTTCGCAGGTCGTCGAGCGCCCCGAGGTTCTGCGGGTCGGCCATCGCAACGGTCAGAACGCCATCTTTGAGCGAGATCGGGACGATCTTGTAGACATCCGCCATCGTCTGCGGGACGAGTTCCAACGCCTTCGCAGGAATCGTGGTCTCGTTTAAATTGACGACCGGCATTCCCCACTGCTCGGCGAGTGCTTCGGTGACCTGTGCGTCGTTGACGAATCCCATTCGGATCGCCACCTGGCCAAGGATCTCACCTTCGCTCTGCTTCTGCGCCTCGAGAATATCCCACAGCTGATCTTCTGTCAGATATCCCAAGTCAACGAGAATTTGACCGAGCCGTCGCTGAGCCATTTCAGATCACGTTCTTGCTAAAGCCTCGATAGAACCATGATGAATGAACCACAGTTCGCCCCGTCCGCTCACTGATCACTGCCGAAGACATTGAGCGAAATACCGCTCAGCAGCGACTCATCAGCTCTCTTCGCCTTCACCGTCTTCTTCTTCGTCCTCTTCGTCGAGCAACCCTTTTTTGGCCCTGGCAATTCGGGCCTTCAATTCACCAGGCTGGTTCGAACGAATCACAACCGTGTCTTCTTCGCAAATGTTGTTCTTCCACAAGCTGAACAACGCATCGTCGAGCAACTGCATCCCGAACTTTCGTCCGGTTTGAATCGACGAATTAATACGATAAGTCTTCGCTTCACGAATCAAGTTCGCGATCGCGGGGGTGACCACGAGCAGTTCATAAGCAGCGACCACTCCCTTGGGCTTGCGCGAAAGCAACGCCTGGGAGAGAATACCGATGATCGCCACCGACAACTGCGTACGGATTTGTTCTTGCTGACTAGTGGGAAAGACGTCGATGATTCGGTCGACGGTTCCCTGAGCACCGGTGGTATGCAGCGTTCCGAACACCACGTGGCCCGTTTCAGCGGCGGTGATGGCGGACGAGATCGTCGCCAAGTCTCGCATTTCACCGACGAGGATCACGTCGGGGTCCATTCGCAGAGCACGACGCAGCGCTTCGGGGAAGTCCGGCACGTCGACACCAATCTCGCGCTGATTGATGGTCGATTTCTTATGCTGATGGTAATACTCGATGGGGTCTTCGAGCGTAATAATGTGGTGGTCGGTCGTATCATTCAGGTAGTTGATCATACTGGCCAGACTGGTCGTCTTGCCGCTACCCGTTGGCCCCGTCACCAGAAACAATCCACGAGGCCGCATAATCAGATCGCGAATGACGAGTGGAAGCCCGAGCTGTTCAAACGAGAGAAACTCGTTCGGAATTCGTCGCAACACCATCCCGATATGGCCACGCTGTTTGAACACCGCGACACGAAATCGAGCTTTGTCGCCGAACGCAAATCCGAAGTCGGTTCCTCCGACCTCTTGCAGCTCCTGTTGATTACGTTCCGGCGTAATACTCTTCATCAGACCGACGGTGTCTTCGGCGGTCAGGGTTTTCGTTTCGAGGCGAACCATGTGGCCGCCCATTCGCAACACGGGCGGCTGCCCCGTGGTGATATGCAAATCGCTGGCTCGCTCCCGGACGACCGTTTCGAGCATCTTGTCGATCTGAAGCGTAGCCATTCAACTTCTTTCACCCGAAGGCGTTCACTCCTGGCAGGCCACCAAATACAGAGGGCGAACTGCTCATGACGATCCGTCAAAACCGCAACACTCTCAGTCAATATCCACCAACGGGGAAGAAGTCCGCGATATCAATTCGACGACGCGCGGTCGAAGAATGAGTTGCGACATCCATCACCGAAAACAAAACGACCGGGAACTCAGGAAAATCATTCCTGTATTCAGAAGCCACTTCACAACAAACTATGGATCGCCTTAGAGCGTTTGAAGCCGCTCCAATGGATTTGAAATCAGGTGACAGACGCGGATGTCGACTCACTTGGAAATGGTCGGCCGTTTTCTGAGAGGCGCAAACGGAAACTCAACAGAAAATCCTGCCTGTCGCGGACATTGTTACGACTTTGCATATGAATCTCAAATCAACGACGGTTCAGTGGCCTCCCTTGTCCAATTTGTAGACCTCAACCAAAGTCGTTTTGCCAATCAGACATCGTGCGAGTGCATCCTCGACGAGGGTCTTCATTCCGAATAGCCGGGCCTGTCGGCGAATATTCTGGGCGGGCTCACTGCGGAAGGTCATTTCGCGCAGCGTTGTATTCATGCTCATCAATTCGAAAACCGCATTGCGGCCACGATAACCCGTATGCTGGCAGTGATTACAGCCTTTTCCTCGCATGAACGTCGCTTCCGCAACCTGTTCCGGAGTGATTTCAAAGTGCTGAATTTCGCCAGCATCCGGCATGTAAGGCTCCTTACATTTCGGGCAAACGACGCGGATCAAACGCTGTGCCATAATCGCCATCACGCTGGATGCGACCAGAAATGGCTCAACGCCCATGTCGATCAGACGTGTAATAGAACTGGGCGCATCGTTCGTGTGTAGCGTACTGAAAACCAAGTGTCCAGTCAGTGAAGCCTGGATTGCCATCTCGGCAGTTTCCGTATCTCGGATTTCACCGACCAGGATCACATTCGGGGCTTGTCGCAACATGGCACGAATAATTCGCGAGAAATCTAATCCGATATCGTGCTTCACCTCCACCTGATTGATTCCGGGCAGGTAGTATTCGACCGGATCTTCGGCCGTAATGATTTTTCGGTCCGGCCGATTGAGCTCACCGAGGGCACTATAGAGGGTGGTCGTCTTGCCGCTTCCCGTGGGGCCGGTGACCAGAAAGATTCCGTTCGGCCGGCGAATGATGTTCTGAAACCGGCGGTAGTTGTCTTCACCGAATCCCAGGTTCCGAATCCCGACCTTGATGTTTTCGCGATCGAGAATTCGCATGACGATTGCCTGACCATGATTCGTAGGCAGAATGCTGACGCGCAGGTCGAAATCTTTTCCATTTGCACGCGTCTTAATACGGCCGTCCTGAGGACGTCGCTTTTCAGCGATGTCCATGCGTGCCATGATCTTAAAACGCGACGTCAACGCAGCCAGCAGTCGCCGAGGAGGATTATCTCGCTCAACCAGCACACCGTCGATTCGATAGCGGACGCGGATTCGGTCTTCGAACGGCTCGATATGAATATCGCTCGCTCGCATGTTGACCGCTTCTGAGATGATCAGGTTACACAGCCGAACGACAGGCGAGGCCTCTTCGTCTTTCTCAGCTTTGGACTGACTCGTTTCGGTTTCCGTAAAGTCAATCGCAGTTTCGGTAAACTCCATCAACATCGAATCGACTGATTCGGTTTCTGAACCTCCATAGTAGCGGTTGATCGCGTTCTGAATCGATTCTCTCGGAGCGCCGACAGGCTCAATATCGCGATTGACCATGAAGCGCAGCTTATCGATGACATCCAAGTCATTGACGTTAGTCAAAGCGACTCGGAGCCGATCATCGCTCAGCCCAAGCGGGATGACGATATTTTCTCGCGCCACCGATTCTGGAATCAGAGCGATAACACTCGCGGGAATATCGGTTGTGTCGAGATTAACGAATTCGTGACCGTATTCCTCGGCCTGAAGCTGGCCCATCTCGCCGCTGCTGATGTATCCGAGTCGGACCAAAGCGTCGGAAGCAGAGATACCAAGGCTGGACGCCATACTTTCAGCTTCGCTGAGCTGATCCTGGCTGATCGTTCCGTTGTCGACCAGTCTTCTCAAGTAATCTTCAGACACAGAAACACTCTCCTGTCAGGCGAGCCATTGGTGTGTTGCAAGCGGTCGGTCATTTCATCGGTGAATTCGAATCTGCGGAATCGCACAGCGAACGGCCCATCTCGCAACCAACTGGAATCTGCGGGCAGCGACGTAAAAGCTCGCCGGCGTGTGGCCATTGAGATTTCGGGTCTGCCCCCGATTTCAACATGCTGCAGCCCCCATGCCCAGTGAGACCGTCTATCTGCCCCGACAGGCTCATGAGCTTCGCCCGCAGGCTTGCGAGCCCGCTCACCGCGAGTTCATGAACGCGTCAACTCAGGTTTGAAGCCCCACTTGATTCCGAAGATCTGCGCCCAACAGACCGTTGGCATGTCCGGCGATGAGACGATGACCCGTCATTCTTACCGAGCCACCCGCGCTTCGTCAACAATCATTCTCTGCAAGTTCGCGAGCCTTTAGACTTTGCGTGAAACAATGGGCTTCAAAAAGCGAAGCCCTGCCACCACAGTTGTCGGAAGATTCGCGACTCGACCTCGACTATTTGTTCTTCACGAGGTGATTTGTGCCATCAAAAGAAATGATGGCAGGCTTGTCGTCGATCACGGTTTCCAAATGGACAGGTCGCGCCCACAATTTGTGGAGATTCCGGAGCGTATCTTGCGCGTAATCCTGCTTGAGTTCGATCCCTTGGAAACTGTGCTGCAGGTACAGCTCGCCGCGGTTGCGATGGTTTGCGTCCACAACATAGATAAACGGACGACTATGGTTTGTCAGGCTATTGAGAAGCTGCTGTTTCACTTCCTGGAACTGGCGTGAGGCGATTTCATAGTTTTCGCTGCTGTCATTGAAGGCGAACGAAAACATCTTGTGTTTCTTGCAAAACTCGGGCGTCAAGAAGGTGTCGATGAACGTAATGTCATTATGGATCCGCCGCACTTCGAAGATCTTCTTACGGCCGAGCCCAAGCTGCTTGTCCCAGGCCTGTTTGACCTGCCAGTTGTCGCATTCGTCGTACTCGGCACCGAACTGCCCCCGATTCCAGCGTTCTTCGATATCACGGTAGAGTTCGATTCCAATCTTGTAAGGATTGATCCGCTGGGGACTCATCGCGACCGTTCCGCTGTGATGATCGGCATAGTCGATGACTTCGGCATCGGTGAGACCGTGCTTGGTCATTAGGGTTGTGTGCCAGTAGCTAGCCCAGCCTTCGTTCATGATTTTCGTCTGGCCTTGAGGCGCAAAGTAGTACGCCTCGTCCCGGACAATCGCCAGGATGTCATGCTGCCAATCTCGCAGAGGAGCATGTTCGAGCAGAAACAGCAGGACATCACGTTGTGGCTCATCAGGAAACGACCGCTTCTTTTCGCGGTCTTCTTCCTGTTGATGCTTTTCTCGCGCAGCTTTTTCCAGGACTTCGGGCGGATTGATGAACGAGTCCATATACCCTTTGGAGGGCAATCGACCGGTCTGCATGTATTCAAAATCATCTTCACGCAAGAGTGCGGCATGTGGCAGCGGATTGACGTCGGGCGCACGCTTGATGTGCATCGAATGCATGTCGATCAAGTCTTCAAGCGACAGGCAGGCATCAATGAACTCTTCGACTTTTTCGTAGCCATAGCGATCGACATACTGGCTGACACGGGTCGCGTGGTTCGCCATTTGATCAAGCATCTTGCGATTCGTTTGTCCGAACCAGGCATTGTTTTTGAAGAAGTCGCAGTGCCCGTAGACGTGTGCGATCACCAGCTTCTGGTCGACCATCTCATTTGTGTTCAGCAGATAGGCGTAGCACGGATCATTGTTGATAACCATTTCGTAGATTCGCTGCAGACCGTACATGTGGGTCTTTAGCAACTGATCGTACTCAGCTCCAAATCTCCAATGCGGATATCGGACGGGAAATCCCCCGTACGCCGCGAACATGCAGAGCTCTTCAAGATCAAGCACTTCGAAAATGGTCTCAAAAAAATCAAGACCATAACTCTTTGCGAGCGCCTCCATCTGAAGTTGGATGTCGCGGAGCTGTGGCGGCAGTGTGCGAGCCGTGGAAATAGTCATGAGTATCCCAACGATGATAGTCGTGGACAAAACCCGTGCGATCGCGGCGGCAGGGGAACTTTAGCAGCCCTATTCAATTCTGCCGAGTCGAATCCTGATGGCAGACGCGGTTCACACGAATTCGACGGGTGAATGAACAGGGTCGCTGATCCATTCTACGACGCACGACAACCCGGTGGAGTGACCAAATACCAGACCGGCCGACAGCGATAGTGAACAGCTCAGTGTCGATCGATGGCCTGAATTCTCTGTCGGTGATATTTCAACCCGGGGAAAAAGAAGCAGCCTCCGAGAACCACTCCGAGAAGCGACAGACCATAGTCGGTCGCGCGATGGATCTGCATGACCGCCATGAGGACCGAAGTCAGATAGAGGATCACTCCCTGCACGTAGAACTTTCCGGAAAGCAGCCCCGCCTTCGCGAAGAAGACATTCCCTGCTATGAGCGCCAACACGGAAGAAAGCTTCAGTACGGGCAGATCCATGATCCATTCCAGTCCATACAGAAAAATGCTGGACCCCACGCTGCCGGCCCAGATATGGGCAATTTGCCGTTCGACAAAGGTGATGGGGCCCGAACGGCGGCGCAGCTCCCAGAAAATCGCCGCCCAACCAAGTGACCCGGCGGTCCACATCGTCGCGTAAGGCCACCGCGACTGAACGCCGTTCAAGTACATCCAGTTCGTGATAAAACAGAGGGCCATGACGACCAGGCTGTGCCACATCCACAGCAACCCCCAGTTCTCAAGGATGGCTGCGTGGTGCGTCTCGCGAAAAGCGAGCGAAATAATCTGTGAAAGCTGTGTCGAGCGTGCCGAGATCGGTTCGCTCTTCAGGTACGCTTCAAGATCATCCGCAAGAGCATCGGCCGAAACATATCTCAGATCGGCCGGTTTCTGGAGACACTTCAGGCAGATCATTTCCAGGTCGGCATCGGCTTTCGGGTTGAGCATCCGCGGGGGCAAGGGATCTTGCTCGCGCACCATCAACACCGTGTCGACAACGGATGCCGCTTGAAAGGGGGGCCGCCCGGTCAGCATGGCATAGAGAATCGCCCCCAAAGCGTAGATATCCGTGGCGGCACTGACTTGGCCGCGATCTCCGGCGGCTTGCTCTGGCGCCATATATCCGGGTGTGCCCAAGATCGCGCCGGTCAATGTTAAGCTGGCACGGACGGCGGCATCACGATCACTGGAGGTCAAATCGCTACCGACTCGCTTCGCCAGACCAAAATCCGTCACATACGTACGGCCATCGTTATCAATCAGAATGTTCGACGGTTTCAGATCGCGATGGAGCACACCATGGCGATGGGCATCGGCAATCGCGCGACAGATGGGTGCCAGCATCTCGGCAGCGTTACGCGACGCCAAAGGGCCCACCGCCAGCCGCTTCGCCAGGGTTGTGCCTTCGACAAACTTCATACTGAAAAACGGCCGACCGTCGAACTCACCGACTTCGTAGACATTGACGAGATTCGGATGATGCAATTGAGCCGCCGATTCCGCCTCGGCTCGAAATCTCGCGAGATCTTCGGGTGACGCATCAGTGCCGCGCAGAATCATCTTCAACGCGACGATTCGATCCAAACTTTTCTGGCGTGCGCGGTAGACAACTCCCATGCCGCCGCGACCGATTTCTTCAAGCAGTTCATAGCCACCAAAGTCTTCACTCGGAAACATCTGCGGTCGCCGACCCGAAGTCACGGTGATTGGTTCTTCGTTGTCGAACAGTTCGGATGCGCTGGCGAAGTCCTCGGTGATCTGCATCGTTGCCCACAGTTCACGCAGTTCGTTAGCGAGTTCCGGATATTCACGAACCAGCGTTTCGATGCCATCCGTCGATCCATCACGCGACGATTGCAGCAACCGATCGAGCAATGAGACCAGCAGTTCATCGTGGTTCAGTGTCATCGACTCACTCATTTCTGCTTGGCTTGAACGGACTCGGATGAGGAACACCAGTGCTTGAGGGCCGATCACCGAGTACCGCTCTCAGCCGACGGAGTGCACGCAGGTGGCGCATTCCCGCAGCCGCAGCGGAAAGTCCCAGCGCGGTGGCAACTTCGTTGTTGCCTAGCTGTTCGAAGTGCCGCATCAGCAGGATGTCTCGATCTTCTTCTTCAAGCTGTTCCATGGCGAGCAGAAATCGAGTCTCCAACTCTTTGCGAATGCTGGCCGCGGCCGGAGTGAGCTCGTGATCAGCAAGCTGCCCCATCAGATCGAATCCGGATTGATCGGCGAATTGTGGTGCAGCGAGCGAACGCTCGCGATCGAGACTGCGCCGCTGCGCACCCCGGTGCCGACGATGCATATCAATCATGCGGTCTTGGGCGAGTTGCCTGAGCCACAAATGGAATGGCATGCGCGAATCATTCAAGTAATCTTCCAGGCGCGTGTTCGCTTCGAGCAGGACATCCTGAACGATATCACTGGCATCAACACGACGGGCAATCTGCCGATCGAGCCGCAACTGAATCAGTTTGCGAAGTGACGCACGATGCCGCTCGAGCAGGCGATTGACGGCCGCGCGGTCTCCGACTCTCGCCTGCGCTAGCAGATTTTGCGTGACGCTATGTTCGGGCCAGAGCGGCATAAGTGCATCGCAAAGGACGACGGGAACCTCGAGACACCTTCCAAGATGATCACGATCATTCAGTGACCGTATCGCTCTTATCCATTCGATCCAAGGGATAGTCACTGATGGCTAGCCCTAACCCACGGACTTCCTGCAAACGCTGCCAGGCTCGTGTCGTGCGCGCGTCTCGCTGCGCCACTTCGCCCGGGTCGAGATTTCGCTTATCAAAAGGACCTTCAACGACGACGGGGTCGAAACCAGGATCAACGATGAACTGAGCGGCAACTGGGTTACAGCGAAGATGACGCTCGGGCGCGGTCATCAGATATCGGGCTTCGACTTCGCCCAGGATAAAACGAAGGTAGAGATCGCTATTGGTAATATCCTCGACCTCGGAGCCACAGACTTCACAGAGGTAGCCGAGTTCACATTTGGCCATAAGAATCCGCACGACTTTCTGGAATGGCGGTTTGCCGCCTGCTGAAATTAAGGTAGCAGTCGGTGGAAACCACGGGGACAGGCACCTTGGTCTTCACGATGTCATGACGTTTTTGCATCGGCGGGGAGCCAGTCCCGTTGTTTCCACCGACTGCTAGGAAAGCACATCTTCAATGAGATGCCCATGAACGTTCGTCAGTCGACGTTCGATCCCATTATGGTAGTACGTCAGGCGTTCGTGATCGATCCCCAGCAGATGCAGAATTGTGGCATGAAAATCGGGCCAACTGACCGGATTCTCGATCGACTTCCAACCGATGTCGTCTGTGGCCCCATATTCCAGGCCTTTTTTCAAACCGCCACCCGCCATCCAGACACTGAATCCGTACATATTGTGATCACGACCGCCCCCCAGTACGTTGGCTTCCGACTGCGTAAATGGAGTGCGTCCGAACTCGGTGGTAAAGAGTACCAGGGTGTCGTCGAGCATCCCGCGCTGCCGTAGGTCTCGCAATAAAGCCGCGATCGGTTGATCGACACGCAGGGCTTCTTGCGAGTGATTTTCCTTCATATTTTCATGACCGTCCCAATTGATTCGGGGAGAACCGAATGAACCACCCGAGAACAACTGGACGAATCGCACTCCTTGTTCCAGCAAGCGACGGGCCAGCAGACAACTGCGTCCGAAGTCGGCGGTTTCGGGCTGATCGAGCCCATACTGAGATTGTGTTTCGGCGGTTTCAATGGCGAGATCGGTGACGCGTGGAACCGACATCTGCATTTTTGCAGCCAGTTCGTAGCTCTTCATCCGCGCTGCCAGATCGCTTTCCGGACGCGACGCCTGATGCCGGCGATTCATCGCGGCAATGAATTCGCGAGTTTCTCGTTCTGAATCCGCATCAAAGGAAATCGAAGACTCGTTTGGCACGCTCAATCCGGCGGGAAACAGGTCATCGATCGCCGAGCCTTTCGTCCGAAAGGCGACACCTTGATAGCGGGCTGGCAAGAAACCATTGGACCAGTTGATCGTTCCCCCGGCAGGCATCCCGCGGGGATCAGGCAGGACGACGTACGCGGGCAGTTCGTCCGTTTCGCAGCCCAACCCATAGGACGCCCATGACCCCAGAACAGGAAAGCCATTCAAACGAAAACCGGTGTTAGCCTGAAATGTCGCGGGCGTGTGATTGGCGGAATCGGCAACCATCGACCGAATCACTGTGAGCTCGTCGGCCACCGTCGCCAATTGCGGAAACAAGTCGGAGACCCACAAACCGCTTTGGCCGCGCCGCTGAAAATTCCAGTCGTTCTTACGGAGCAGGCCGACCTTGCCAAAAAAGGTCTCGGGCTTTTCTGACCCCGGCAGTGATTGCCCGTGATATTTTTCCAAGACAGGCTTGTAGTCGAATGAATCGAGATGACTGAGGCCACCACACATATAAAGGTGAATCACGCGCCGGCATTTCGGGCGAAGATGCGGAGGCGGATCAGCCGCTTCTGAGGGCACGGCGTCCGCTCGAACGGATCGCGTGCCTGACAACAGGTGCATCACAGCGGTGGCCGTTAGTCCGTGTGACGACCAGGAAAGGAACTCGCGTCGTGGTATCAGCGATGATAAGGAATCCAATGTCATCGTCCCATCGTTCCGAATACAGACCTCTATGCAGTGGAAACGAAGTCAGCAACTCGATCAAGCCGATTCTGAGATTGACGAAGCCTGAGTCTGGAAATCAGGGTTCCTGAGAAACGGACGGCTTTCGTCGATCCAAGACGAATGGATTGCGAGGATCTTCCGTGAACGACACCGTCAGCGGCGGCGCAATTCCACCTTGATCAACCTGAACTCTTACGATGTTTTTGGCTTGATACGGATTGTCGTGAATCCATTTGTGGCCATCGCCATGAATGAACAGGATTGGTTTTTCGAATGCCGTGGCCACATCGAAAAAGGGATCCATGAAATCCTGGTGATGTGCGGTCGGATGAGCGTGGGCAAAAATCACGGCCGAGGTCACGCTGTTGCGTTCGCGTTCGAGGTAGCGGCGTATCCAATCAAGATTTTCAGCATGGCGCCGCTTCCATTCGTTCGGATCGTGCACTCGTCCACCGACGAGGTTAATACCGACAAACAGAACGTTCGAATGGACGAAAGCAAAGTTCTCGTCCCGCTCGGCTTGCCGCTCTACCTTCAGGTTCGATTTCCACTTCTGATCGAACCGCCGGAAGTATTTCTGCCACAGCGTCCAGGCCTCGTTGGGATTGGCACAATCATTCCATTCGTTGTCACCGGGGATGATGAATAACTGTTGCGCCGATTTAGACAGGATGCCGGACACCAACTCGTAGACGGGCTCGACGCACTCTGAACGTCCGGTCTTGATGTCTCCTAAATGGACGACAAAGACCGATTGCTTCGGAACGTCAATCAGTTGTTGAGGCAACGAGACGACTTCTGCCGGAGCATAGGGCACATCTCCCATCACCGAAATCGAGAATCGTTCGAGCGGCTTCGAATCGTCGGCCGCGTCGACAGTCAGCGTGACGAACGAAATCGTCGCCACGATCAGCAACGCCATACGCCATCGCCCAATGGAATCTTGGATGCCACCATGCGAGGATTGAGAGCCGTTCATGATCGATCGTGTCATCGTCATCCTCAAATCAAAACTCGTTGTGCCCCTTCTTCGTGATGGTGCAAGGTATGAAATTCGACGGACAAGTGCGAGGATTTGTCGCGATGAAAAATCATTCACGGACGTTGCGGTTTTGAATGCCTCCCATGCCTGACGTCGCCTCGTCACGGTGTCCATCGCCCTCATGCCCGATTTGGAGAAGCGCGAGGATTCCCCGCCGAACGGAAGTTTCTCTCAATTTCCTCAACACATCGGTCGATTTCAATCTGTTGCTTTGTCGATTGAGACGGTATTCTGGACATTTCACATAAAGTCTGCAGCGTTCGTTGTTCGCGAGGCATCACCCGTTCGAGGTGGCAATCCCTTTTCGGTCCATGGCGAGGTGATTGGATGAGTGGTTTGTTTCACGCAATGCCGATTCCCACGATAGCACTCGGCCGCCGTGCATTCTTACAGGTCGGGGCACTTGCCCTGGGAAAGATGACACTTGCGGGAGCACTGCAGCGCCGGGCTCTTGCGGGAGCTCAAGCTGGCGAATCGACCGCCGTAATTCAAATCTACATGGGCGGCGGCCCTAGCCATCTCGATATGTATGACTTGAAACCGCTTGCCCCGCGAGAAATCCGCGGCGAGTTCCAGCCGATTTCGACGAGCCTGCCCGGCGTCCAAATTTGCGAGCACCTGCCCTACTTGGCTGGGGTCATGGACAAAGTCGCGGTCGTGCGGACAGTGCACCACCAGAACGCGGGGCATCTTCCTGCCTCACACTGGATGATGACAGGCCATCAACCGGCATCAGGCAGCACGGGGAACGCGAATCCTGCGGTTGGCGCGGTCGTATCGCGACTGCGGGGTTCGAACCATTCGGGCGTTCCCGCCTATGTCAGTATTCCCCGTCGGCAACTGCTGGGGGCATCGGCGTTTCTTGGCCCCGCGCACAACCCGTTCACACCGGAAAGCGATCCCAGCAAGAATGACTTTGCCGTCTTCAATTTGAAGATGCCGTCAGAGTTGAGCGTGCCGCGGCTTGAAGATCGTCGGGGGCTGTTGCAGTCGCTTGATCGCCTGCGATCGAATATGGATATTCGCAACGAGTTCGATGGAATCGACAAGTTCTCGCAACAAGCGGCGGATCTGGTCACCAGCGGACGAGCGCTCAAAGCGTTCGACCTGAAGCAGGAAGATCCTCGAGTTCGGGAAAGTTATGGTCCACACAGCGTGGGACAGGGATGTCTGCTGGCACGCCGGTTGGTCGAAGCGGGAGTCACATTCGTCACGGTACTCAGTGGTGGCGACTGGGACACGCATGTCGGCAATTTCCCGAAGATGAAGGACGATTGCCTGCCGCGCGTCGATCGAGCCATTGCCGCTCTTGTTTCCGACTTGCACGCACGAGGCCTGAATCGCCGGGTGATGGTCGTCGCTTACGGTGAGTTTGGACGGACGCCGCATATCAACAAGGATGGTGGCCGCGATCATTGGCCGGGCGCCAGTTGTGCCTTGTTCGCAGGGGGCGGCCTGAAAGTCGGGCAGATCATCGGACAGACGGATGCTCATGCCGCATTCCCGATCACGCGCGGCTATTCACCAGGGGACGTTCTCTCGACGGTTTATCAATTCCTACAGGTGGATTCGCATCACGAGTTTCGCGAGCAGAACCAGCAGCGTCCAATGCAGGTTCTGCCCGAAGGCCAACCAATCGCCGAACTGATCGGTTGAGTGATCGCTCGACAATTGATTCGTCGGGGAACACCGTCGTCCTTCGATAAAGATTTGGCCACGCAGACTGGCAGCAGACCTTTCGATCCGCGAAAGTCTTCGGCTTAGTGGCGTCGTGACGGCACTAAGCCGAAGACTTTCGTCATGACAATCAACTTGCTGCGCTCGCGATCGTGTCGAGAGGGTTCGTCATGCCGACGCGATGTCGAGCTTGATGTACAAAGGTTTGAAATGCTGGCCTATTTGCAATTGCTTCGTTTGCCGACTGTGTTCACCGCGATGGCCGACATTCTGCTGGGGTTTGTCCTGACTCATCGCTTCATCTACGGTCCTTTCCTCGCGCCAGAAGGCGGGCCGGTGCATCTGAATGTCGGATGGCACGAACCTGAGAAGCTACTGGGATTGCTGGCCGCATCCAGCGGCCTGTACCTGTCGGGAATGGTCTTTAACGATGTCTTTGACGTACAACAGGACACCATCGAACGCCCCGACCGCCCCATCCCGTCCGGTCGGATTTCGCGACAGAATGCGACGATCTTTGCACTGATTCTGATGCTGGGTGGATTGGCCTGTGCGGCGCTCGTGGGGCCGGTCAGCCTGCAGGTCGGACTGCTGCTGATCGTCGCGATTCTGAGCTATGACGCATACCTGAAGCGAACACCGCTCGGACCGATCGCCATGGGAAGTTGCCGCTTCCTGAATGTGCTTCTGGGAGCCAGCGTTCAGCCGGACTGGATTCCCTCACTGTTGTCGCAACCGCAGCTCGCAGCCGCCGCCGGGTTGGGACTCTATATTGCAGGCGTCACCTTGTTTGCCAAGACGGAAGCCCGAACCAGCAATCGCTGGCAACTGGCGCTGGCTCAACTGATCATCAACTCGGGCTTCGCTGTTCATGTCGCGTTGATTCTGACGAGCGCACATCAGGTGCCGATCGAAGTTCCCCTGGCGATGCTGTTCGTCGTGGCCTTCACGATTAATCGCCGCGCCACGGCAGCCGTTCGAGATCCTTCGCCAGCGCGAGTACAGGGAAGCATCAAGGTCATGCTGCTATCGCTGGTTATCATCGACTCGACGCTGGTTTTCTGGTTCTTGAATACCCCGGAAGGAGCTGGGTATGGCGCGGCACATGCAGTGGCGACCGCCATTCTCGTGATTCCCGCGATGCTGCTCTC
This sequence comes from Schlesneria paludicola DSM 18645, assembly GCF_000255655.1. Classification (NCBI taxonomy): domain Bacteria; kingdom Pseudomonadati; phylum Planctomycetota; class Planctomycetia; order Planctomycetales; family Planctomycetaceae; genus Schlesneria; species Schlesneria paludicola. Next base: position 61,082 of record NZ_JH636437.1, read on the forward strand.
ACGTCTGATTCCCATGACGTAAAAGCGGCAAATGGCCTGGTTGCGATCGACGCTGCCCCTTGCCAACCAAGGTATGAATTCCACATCTCCGCGCCGTCGACAGGCCGTTTGCCGGAACGACCTATTGTGGCGATTGCGCTTCGATCGTTTGCAGCTTTTCGGTCAAGATTTCCTTGGCGTGCTTCAGCGAATTCGCAAATAGAACGCTGAACAACCCCAAGACCGCCCCCAGGATCGCCAGACGAATCCAACGTCGTGTCGTCCATTCGCGCAAGGGCGGCGAGAATGCGAGGAACGCCAACAGGGCAGAAATTGTGACCACCGCGTCAAAACTGGCTCGCTGCCAGTATGGTCCGCCCAGATGAAGCCACATCCCGAATTCGTCAAACGTCAAACCCAGTCCGATGGCGTATCCGATCGTGCAGAGATCGTGGATCAACCCCACGGGCTTCATGACCAGGATGTACGCACCCACCCCAGACAGCAGAAAGATCCCATAGTTCAGATGATGAACGTGGGTTCCTTTCACATGCAGATAAAGATCGGGCATCAACCGATCCATAATCAGAAAAACGACCATCCGCGACGTGACAAACGTCAACAAAAAGACGTACAGAATCAAGCGAAGCGTTCGCCGACGATCTCGTGAATTATCCATACACACCCTGAACTCGTACGCCAGCGGATTCCCGTGTCATCGCCGGGCGATCATAATCAGAAGTCTCCACCCATTGCACAGCCTCTGACGAGAAACTCATTTTGGACGACGAGTCGATTCCCGCAGATCGCGATGAATTCCTCAAGCTGGCCATCCTCTTTCAAGGGGGCCTACTCTTGTTGGCGGTCCTCATCGCGTGGCTGGTCGGTCGCCCTGTCTGGTCACAAATCACGTTCTCGTTCGTACAACTGGGAGTGGGAATCATCGCCACGCTACCCATGCTGCTGTTCCTGGGCTTGACGTACAAAAGCCAGTCCAACCAGTTCGCGCAGATCCGAACCATCTTGAGTGACACGCTGGGAGAGCCATTATCCGCCTGCCACTGGTATGACCTTGCCGGACTGGCCCTGCTGGCGGGCGTCTCTGAAGAATTTCTTTTTCGTGGTGTATTGGAACCCGCATTTCAACCCTGGGGCACCGTGCTCGCCATCATCCTGTCTAACTTGATCTTCGGGACCTGCCATGCAGTAACCCCTGCCTACGCGATCTACGCCGCACTCTTGGGTGCTTACCTGAGCCTGACACGATGGGTCACCGACGAGCCCAACCTGATGGTCCCAATCATCTGCCATTCGCTGTATGACTTTATCGCTTTCTTCATCATCAAGAACTCGTATCGTCGATCGGACAAGCAATCCTTGCCGATTGCGGATACGACAACTTCCGCGAATAACAACCCAAACGACCCACTCCACCCAGTCAATCATTAATCTTCTTGCGACGATTGGAAAACTGCCGCTATGATCCGCCCCATCGAAGATTGGCTTGCGTCTTGTTCAGACGGGGATCAAGGATTGATTCACGGGTGAGGGGACAGTGTGAATAAGGAAGCCCAGCGTCGCAATCGACGACGAACGTGACTTGCGCGATGGACATCCTTAAAAACACGAATCAAGCAATCGATTGTCAAACACACAGTTTGAGTCGATAGTTGCCACGGTCGGCTGCAAGGAAGTCGATCCGCCCCGGCAATTGTTTGCAAATAAAAAGTGCCGAGAGATTTGCATGCAGGCGACATCCGTCGATTCTCCTCAAAGATCCGTGCTCACTCAATTACTCAGTAAATTGACAGAGCTCTGCGCGCGAAACGCTTGGGCGACGATTTTCCTGGTGGTGCTCTCTGCCGCCGGATGCGTCTTCTACACGGCACAAAATCTGAGATTTAAGACCGACCGTTCGGATTTGATCGATCCGAAGTCGAAGTTCTATCAGCGCTGGCTGCGCTACACCAAGACGTTCGGCGAATCCGATGACATTGTGATCGTCGTCGAGTCCAAGCACCCTGAAATCATCAAACAAGCGCTTGACGAAATCGGTTCGCGGTTGAATGCGTACCCCACGCTTTTTAAGAGCGTGCTGTACAAAGTCGAGGCGGGCGCATTGCGTGAAAAGGGCCTGCAGTATTTGCCCCCCGAACTACTTACGCACGGGTTGGAGCGCCTTGACGAGTTTCGACCAATCCTGAGTGGCAACTGGGATCTGGTAACACTGAATGGCGTTGTCACACGCCTTCAAAGTCAGATTGCACGCCTACGCCGTCAACCCGAGGCGCAAACGGAACTGCTGCAACATGCACAAGCCCTCACGAGCAGCCTGTTGGCCACGCTTCGCAACAGCGATGAATTCACCAACCCCTGGCCCGAGATTCTCCAGGTCCCCGACGAGATGGAGGACCAGGAAAAACAGACGAGTTATCTGCTGAACGACGCGGGAACCATGGGGTTCGTCATGGCATCGGCCGTTCAGGACAAGGGCTCATTCGAAGGTCCAACGGCTGCCATCGACATGGTCCGTCAGCAACTGGACGAAACCCGACAGAACTTTCCCAAGGCCAATTTCTTGTTGACCGGCATCTCGGTGCTGGAGAATGACGAGATGCGTCGATCGATGGCCGACTCAACCACGGCATCGATTATTTCTTTTATCGGAGTCGCGGTCCTTTTATTTCTGGGCTTCCGTGGATTCCGTCACCCGATGCTCGGCTTGATCATGCTGGCCGTCGCGATGTCCTGGTCGTTTGGATACACCACACTGGTGATTGGGCATCTCAATATCCTTTCAGTATCGTTCGCCGCGATGCTGATGGGGCTGGGAATCGATTTTGCCGTTCACATTATCTCACGCTATCTCGAACTGCGACACGAGGGGCACGACCTGATCGAAGCCTTGGTCGCAACCTCTGATAGCGTCGGCGTTGGCATCATCACAGGCGCGGTCACCACATCGCTTGCGTTCTTTTGCGCGACACTGACCGATTTTCTGGGCGTGGCGGAATTGGGGATCATTGCTGGCGGGGGCATCATGCTCTGTTCCCTGTCGGCCTTCACCATCCTGCCCGCGCTGCTCGCTGTTGCCGACCGTCGTATCGAACTCAGCGAACTTCCAAGACCGATCCAAGCACGACCTCTTCGTCGCCTGACACGCAATCATCCCGGTTTTGTGTTGACCGCATCGTTGCTTTGCATCGGTGCGATTGGGAGCCAGGCCATTGACTGGTCGGGGCCTGTTCCGCAACTGAAGGTTGTCTATGATCACAACCTGCTGAATCTCCAGGCGGAAGGCCTGGAATCGGTCAAAGCTCAGAAGCAGATCTTTGACTCATCACAACACTCGCTACTGTACGCCCTCTCGATCGCCGACTCGGCGGAAGAGGCGCGTACCCTCAAGCAGAAGTTCGAGCAACTCGATTCGGTGCATCAAGTTCAAGAACTTGCCACGCGTTTGCCAAAAACGCCATCGAGCCAGACGAGTCTGCTGGTGCAGGGATATCATTCGCAGTTATCGACACTGCCTGCCGAACCACCCGAACCACGTCCTGTCAGTCCCGCCGGAATCGGACAACTGATGGAACGACTTTACGACGTGGTGAAGCAGCAGAAAGATCCCGTCTCGCAAGAGATCTCGAAAACGATTGATCAGTTTCTGGACGAACTTGAACAGAAATCAGCGAAGGATCAGGTAACGTTCCTGACCGAGTTCCAGTACCGCATGTCCTACGCACTGCTCGCACAGTTTCAGGCGATCGCCGCCGCTGCGAATCCTGAACCCGTCACCGCCGATGACTTGCCGTCCGAACTTCGTACTCGCTTCGTCAGCGCCGAAGGGAAATGGCTGCTGCAGATCTTCCCCAAAGATCAGATCTGGGACATGGAGCCGCTTGAACGGTTCGTCAATGACGTGCGAACGATCGATCCAGAAGCAACCGGAACGCCGCTTCAGAACTATGAGGCCGCACGCCAAATCAAGCAGAGTTACGAGATCTGCGCCCTGTATGCGTTGGGAGTGATCCTGCTGACATTGCTGGTCGATTTTGCCAGGAAGACAAAACTGCTGGGAATCTTTGTCCCCGCAGTGGCCGTGACCCTGTTCGTGGGTTTTATGATGCAGACCAAGCAGATGGAGCTGAGCCTGGGAATGCTGCTCCTCACGTTGACGGGTTTAGCAATGCTGGCCGCACTGATCCTGGATCGGCGCGCCGTCGGCGACAGCATCCTGGCACTCTTCCCCCCCATGATCGGGATGGGACTGACGTATGGACTGCTGGTGATGTTCGAGATCCCGCTGAATCCGGCCAATCTGATCATCCTGCCCCTGATTCTGGGGATCGGCGTCGACAATGGAGTGCATATCCTGCATGACTTCCATGCGAAGCCAAACGAAGTTTATTCCACTTCGCCCAGCACGATCAACGCCATCATACTCACCTCAACCACCACGATGGTGGGCTTCGGCAGCATGATGGTCTCGGCCCATCGCGGGCTGTATAGCCTAGGATTGGTGCTAACGATCGGCGTTGGTGCTTGCATGTGCGTGTCGCTCGTCATGCTTCCAGCCGTCTTAACGCTGATGTCACGGCACCGTACGACCGCGGCAACAGACTTCGCACCGCTTGAATACCCCGATCTGCTGCCGGTTCCAATGATCGACGAACGCGAAGCCGTCGTGATTCAACGCGAACCATTTGTCATCCACGAACCCATTCAGATCGCCTGATTTCGATCGAGATCACCCAGGCGTTGATCTCGATCGCATGGAATCTCTCACAAGAGTCGAGCACATTTCCACACAACACATTCCTCAAGTGACAACGTAAGTGTCGTCACTTGACATTGCACTTTGAACAACCTGTTTCGCTTGAATCGCGGCGATTTCACGGACGGGCGAACCTCCGCAAGACGCAGCCGAGACGTTGTCAGATCGATTTGTCAGTGTTGAGGACTGGCGGCCGCTTGTCAGAGTTTGCCTAATGAGACCATTCTCTGATCGTACGACCTAGATCGATCCCGTCAGGACCAATTCGGCCCAATCGTTCCAAACGATTGGAAGACTGGTGGCAGCTCTTGAGGTGCCGCCATGCAGGAAGTCGGCCTGATTCCGTTTTGCAGATGTTGAAGCAGACGAAGCATTCCCAATTTTGGAGCTTGGGAACGAGGAAAATCCCGTGTGAACGGGCAAGGACGTTCGACAGGGCGACCTCGCAGGACCTTCCATGATCGCTATGCGATTCGCTTATTTCCCTTGAGCATCGAGACATAGCCGATGATGCCGACCAACGACAACAAGACGACGTACTCGACTGGCCCGATGTGATTCCACCAGTCGATCGCGTATTGCTTATAGAACGAGATGTAATTCTGGCAGGTCTGGATCATGGCATCCTCGGCATCTTGCGGTGGGGGCAGCACGGTTGACCCCATCCGGCATTTCAGAAGAAAGCTTCGACAATCCCGTAAAACCTAGCTCATGATTGAAGGTATTGTGACAAAAACTCCTGTTTCGCGGCGATTTCTGGATACCGTCTGGATTTTCGAGGCACAATTCAACGGGCGAATTGAACAGCTGACAGAAACACGACGGCTGGCAGCCTGATGAAAGCAGAGCAGAGGCACCATGGTCGTCAGACGTTTTTGTATCTGCGAGGATTCCAGCCCCCTGTGACGTCAACAGGCAGCTAACCGGTGGTCGCTGGCATCAAAGTAGCGTCGTACTGGGATAACGCATCCGGTTACCGACCTGATCGAGCAAGGCCAGTTTTCCACCGTACGTTTCGCGCAGGTTTTCTGCGGTAAATGCCTGTTCGACAGGACCGCTTGCCACTAAACGCATGTTTAGAAGCAGGACTTCGTCGAAATACTCGGCAACAGTCTGTAGGTCGTGATGGACAACCAGCGCCGTTTTTCCGGTCGAACGCAGTTCGCGCAGCAATTCGACGATCGCCCGCTCCGTCGCCGCATCGACGCCAGCAAAGGGTTCGTCCATTAGATACAGGTCAGCGTTCTGTACGAGGGCTCGCGCCAGAAACACGCGTTGCTGCTGCCCCCCTGAAAGCTCGCTGATCTGGCGATTCGCGAATTCGCCCAGCCCTACGCGCTCCAAGGCTGCCAAAGCCTGCTGGCGATAGAAACGGGTAACGGGGCGAAACCAGCCAATCGTCCGGTAGAGTCCCATCGTCACGACGTCCAGAGCATTGACGGGAAAGTCCCAGTCGACACTGGTTCGTTGTGGCACATACCCAATCCGCCCGCGTTGCTCGTGGTACGGCTTGCCAAAGAAGCGAATCTCGCCATCCGTCAGCGGAACCAGTTCCAACACAGCCTTGATCAGCGAGCTTTTCCCGGCACCGTTCGGCCCAACGATCGCGACCAGTTTTCCGGCCGGGGCATCGTAATCGATGTCCCATAACACACGTCGCCCCTGATAGGCCACCGTCATGTCGTGAATCGAAAGTGGAGATGTCGAAGAATGATCAGCGGCCATGTTTTCCTGAGCGATTCCACGTCCAAAAGTTACGTGCCGAGATATTGACCGTGCTGTGATCTACCGCGAAACAAGTCGCAATTCGCCCGGAGCATTAATGCCGAGAACAAGTTATTGAAAGAAGACGCTGTTGAGCCGTGAAATAATGGGGACAGGCACGTTACGGAGCCAGTCTGCACTAATGCCGCACGCCCGTTCGCCTGAATTGATGGTCGGAATGATCGCGCGACAATATTGGGATCTTGAATACATCGTTCATCGCCTTGCCACGCGTTGCGACGTTCTTCGACCGCAACGCTTAATTTGCCGCGGAAACCGCGCTCGGGCGGTGCTCCCCCCAATGCAGCAGAAATTCGGGTGGCATTGTGATCTAGCATTCCGATGTAGGTGCCTTCGTACGTCCCTTCACTCCCCATGGCATCGGAATACAGTTCCCCTCCAATGCGGACGGTCACCTTTCGCGATGTGGTTCCTTCGATCACCGCCCGAATGTTCTTCTCGTTCACACTGCTTTCCACGAAAATCGCAGGAAGCTTACGCTGTACGAGAAAGTCGACCAGACGGTTCACGTCCTGGATCCCCGCTTCGGATTCGGTGGTGACACCCTGCACGGAGCGAACTTCAATTCCGTACCGTCTGCCGAAATAACCAAACGCATCGTGCGCCGTCACCAGCACGCGATGTTCGTCAGGAATCGACTTGATCACGGTGGTGATGTATTCGTCTAACTCCACCAGTTCCGCCTGATAGTGCTGCGCATTCTGACGGAACTCGTCCGCATGATCCGGATCGATCTTGACCATCACATCCACGATGACATCGAGACACCGGCTCCAGGCGACGACATCCATCCAGACATGGGGATCATAGTGCCCTTCAAACTCGGGTGGCGAGCGCAGAAAATCTTTCTCCAACCGCTCTGTGACCGCGATCACCGGATGCTCGGGCCGATTGACCTGTTGCAGTGCATCCTGCATCCGGCCTTCAAGCATCAGTCCCGAATAGAAGACAATGTCCGCCTCGTGCAACAGATTGATCACATGCCGCGTCGTCTTAAACAGATGCGGATCGACACCGGTTCCGATCAACGTCTTGACGTTGCCATGCGCCCCCACAACGGAACGTACCAGATCCGCCACCATCCCCGTCGTCGCCACGATCTGAAGAGTTTTCTTGTCGCTTCCCGACGGCACGGATGTCGTCGTTCCACCTGAACCTGAACTCCAGCAACCACTGAGCATCAGCAGTGTCAGACATAACGGCCAAGACCAAAATTGATGTGGCAGCATGGAAACAGGTTCCAACAAAGCAGGGCTCTTGCAGAGCATGGGGAAGAAAGACTGGTAAGACTATGAGTATCCTGGAAAGCAAAGTTTTGACTACTCAAAAATACGCCGTTGCCACTCGCGTGTCAATCTCACGTTCGCAACATGTCGAGCGTTTCGGATCACCGAAACCCCGTGTGGGCACGTTGCTTATGTACAGCCGCACTGTTTTGCACCGCGGCAGTGGCACTCGACACAACGCTCTGTAGAAATAAGAGCTAACGACGCACGGGCGCCACGCGTGCCGGCTTTGTGCGGTACTTCCGAATGGCGTCGAGTGTTCGCTGGAAATCATCGGGCAGGGGGGCTTCAAATTCCATTCGCTGCCCCGTCACGGGATGATCAAACCCCAACTTAAGTGCATGGAGTGCCTGCCGCGACATCAAGACTTCGTCGTCGTCTTCGGAAACGCCTTCGACCAGTTCGGAAAGACTGAGCGAACTATTTCCTTCGTAAAGGCGATCCGCCACGATCGGATGTCCGAGGTGATGCATATGCACGCGCAACTGATGTGTTCGACCGGTCTGTGGACAAAGCCTGACAAACGAAAAGCCATTGAACCGTTCCAGAACCTCGTAGAACGTCGCTGCGTGACGCGAGTTATTCCCTTCGGGACAGACCATCATCCGTTCCCGATTGCGATTGCTGACTCGGACGTGCGTTTCGATGTAATCACGATCGAACGAGAGTTCACCCCAAGTAATCGCCCGGTACTCCTTCTCAACCGTCCGTTCTTCAAACTGACGACTTAAGTGATGATGAACCGTATTGTCCTTGGCGACGACCAGGACTCCGCTGGTGTCGCGATCAAGTCGATGCACGATCCCTGCGCGAAACTTGCCCGCAACGTCGCTGAGACGATCAAAATGAAATTGCAGCGCACCGGCCAATGTCCCGAGGTAGTTTCCTCGCCCCGGATGCACGATCATATTGGCCGACTTGTTGATAACGATCAGCGCATCGTCGTCATAGAGAATATTCAGCGGAATATCTTCGGGCGGCAGGGTGCGATCGGGTTCTTCCGGCAACCGAAATTCGATGCAGTCATTCACACGCAACCGACGTGACATTTTGACCGGCAGCCCATTGATCAGGACGCCGTCATCTTCGAGCACGCGCTGAAAGGCGGCCCGACTGAAGTTGGGATAAAGCCGAACCAGATAGTGATCGACGCGCCAACCATGAGCCCGCGCTTCGACGATCGATTTAAGGGGCTCGCCAGGAGCCTGTGCAACTTCTTCGGTGGGCTCGAGTTCAGGTTCTTCGTCGCTCATTTTAATACTACTTCATCTCAGACAATTTAGACTCGGGCCAATCCGACATTGCGGACCACCCCGAACAGACTGCAGGGACGTGCAAGAAGCCCGGCTCCTTGAGGTGGCCGGGCTTCCTGAACGGCGATTTCAATACGATGGACGACTCTTGATCCCGAGTCGGTTTCAATTCTTTTCGGGTGACTTTTCACCATCTTTTGGCGGTTCGGCCGGTTTCGGCTGATCGCCCTCAGCGGGTTTTGCAGGTTCAGCGAGCTTCTCTGACTCTGCGGGCTTCGAGTCATCCAGCTTCGGCAGTTCCGTGTTTTTTTCCTCGGCCTTTGGCTCGTTCGCTTTCGGGTCAGCCGGTGCAGCGGGCGCCGCATCCTTTTTCTCGTCTGCGGCAGGAGTCTTGGCACCGTCCGGCTTGATGTCGAACGGCCGCACTTCTGGCGGCTTGGGATTTTCCTTGCTGAACCAGGTGTAGAACTCGGCGGCGTCTTTTCGCTTCAAAGCGGCCAGACGCTCGTCGGCCACGACTTTGAACATCGTCTCGGGATAGTCTTTCAACAATTGATCATAGGCTTCGATCGGTTTGGAGGTATCGCCGTCACACGTCGCTTCAACGCACTGAGCGACTCCCCAAAGAGCCCGTTCACGAATCGCCGCGGGAACGGACTTTTCGTGCAGCAACTTTTCAAAATCGCCGCGGGCCGACTTCAAATCGGTGACGGCCAGTTCACGATTCGTGAACATCAGCGGCAAGGCAGACTGCAATGTCTTTTCGGCATAGACCAACTGAGCCCACTGCGCCGGCAGCTTCCCTTTGAAGCGGTCGACCACTTTCCCGAAATCATCGAGCGTGCTGGCCTCATCCAGCTCTTTCCAAGCGGCAGCATTGTCCACTTCGCTGCTGCGAGTCCACCAGAACCCGATCGCTCCGAACACCAGTGCCGCACAGAGCACGGCAATCGCAGTTCCGAGATGACGTTCGAGGAAGCTTGCGGTCTTGTTGGTGACAACACCGAGATCATTTGTCAGAAGCTGATGTCGCTCTTCGCTTTTCATGCTGAGACTTCATGAGGGAGACCGGGCCACTTGTACGGAAGACGGTCAGTGTAGGTCGACCCGCAAAGACCGTCAAGGAATGTCTTTCCGGCGACATGCTGAGCTTGAACCTTCTTAGCAGCCTGTTGGAGCAACGGGGACTGGCTCCAATCGGATGAAAAAACTCCATGACGTCCCGACGACCTAACAGCTTGCCCCCTTACTTCAACAGGCTATTAGGTCGCCAATTCGTGGCGAGCCAAGCTGATTAACATCGACTCAGGCAGTTTTTCGACCCCCAACTGCCGCAGCATGTTAACGGTCTGGGCTGTGGTGTAATGGGCGTGCAGACACACATGCAGCAGAATGTCTGCGCGCCGGGTCCCAAATCGAACCCCTGCACCGGCGGTGCTCACAACCTTAAATACAGTGTCCTCGAGTTCCGATGGCTGCAGTCCATTCACATATTCGCTCCATCGCAGCTCAAGTTCTTCCCACTTCTGACGGAGTTCCACGAAATCAGCGATCTTTCCTTCCCCAAGCTGGTTTCCAGGAAGCTTTCCCCGCACATCCCCCTGAACCAGTGGCTCTTCTTCACCATGCAGCGCGCCAAGCCAGACGTACTCCGCGGCGTACATGTGCGTGAGCGATTTCCAGACACTTCCCTGCCCAATCGGAAGCGAAGTATGCAATTGTTCGTCATTCAGCAATGCGACAGCCGCCCGCAAATTGCGATTCGTCCACGCACGATGCTGATTCAACCGGGCAATCAATGGGATCGTCTCCATATTTCATAGTCTCGTTATAAAGGAATTTTTCTCTGTTTCTCCGTGTCCCTGCGTCTCCCTCATCCCCGCTGGTCCCACGACTGCGTTTCGCGTCCTTCGGAAGCACACTGGCGGTGGGGGAGACGCAGGGGCACGGAGAGACAGAGGAAGGAAGAAGAAACAGGTTCAAGGGAGGAGGGCCAAAGAGTTAATTCGCACGTACAATTCAACACTCGACCCCTGTATCGGCGGAAAAATCGACCTCTATCTTGCGGAAGATGTCATGCTCGTGACTTCATTGGACCATCTCGTGCTGACAGTGCGAGACATTCGGACCACCTGCCAATTTTATGAGCGCGTGCTCGGGATGACGGCGGTGACATTCGGAGCAGGGCGAAAAGCACTGCAATTCGGCAGTCAAAAAATCAATCTGCATCAAATCGGCCAGGAAATCGAACCGCACGCAGCCGTTCCCACACCCGGTTCCGCCGATTTGTGCTTTGTGGCGGGAGTCTCGACGAGCGAGCTCTTGACGCATCTAAAACGGGAACAAATCCCCATCCTCAAGGGACCGGTACCGCGGGCGGGTGCGATTGGACCGATCACATCGATTTACCTTCGCGATCCAGACGAAAACCTTTTAGAGATATCAACTTACTAAGATGGATCAAACGCGATTGATTGGAGAATTCTGTTACGAAAGGGACGTCCAGCGTTCTTGGAGTCCGAATTAAAAAATACGAATCGCAAAGCGCCCACCCCGGCAATACATTTGCCGCCTCACGGGATTGTCCCTGAAGTCGATCTACGACACGAAGGGGATAACACAGACAGAATGGCCCGATTTTGTCGCTCATCCAGCCCCCGCACCACTTGACGAGGATGTAAGAAAACCGGTCGGGATGCCACGCAGATGGAGGACGCCGGACGGCGTCCATTTTACAGTAAACCATTATTCAACAAATGTTTGCGACGATTTCAACCCCTACTGAAACTTCGGTGTTCCTCGCAGTTCATTGCTTCTCAACGATTTTGAAGCGTGATAACATTCACAATATAGAGTGAAATGTCGATTTAGCGACGCGTTTCAAGTCATCGCAATCGGGCGAATCACACCCAAAACGCAATCCGGCACACACGATCCGCGAACCTCGCGGTGGCCATTGAGTCAATTTAACGGGCAAGGAAACTGATATGGCGGCAACGAATCCGTTTGGGGCGGAGTCTGTTCTCAAGACGAGCGGCGGCGAGTTCAAGTATTACTCGCTGCCAAAACTCGCGGCCAAAGGATTTGGTCAAATCGATACGCTGCCGTTTTCGATGCGAGTTTTGCTTGAATCGTGTCTTCGCAATGTCGACGGGTTCCTCGTCAACGAAGAACATGTCGCCCAAGTCGCCAACTGGGACGCAGCCAAGCCGCAACAGGTCGAAGTTCCGTTCATGGTTGGCCGCGTCGTGCTGCAAGACTTCACGGGCGTCCCCGCAGTCGTCGATATGGCCGCGCTGCGAGACGCCATGATCCGGATGGGTGGCGACCCCAAGAAGATCAATCCCCTGGTCCAGTGCGACCTGGTCATCGATCACTCGGTGCAGGTGGATTACTTCGGCGCGAGCGAATCACTGCAGAAAAACGTCGATTTGGAATTCGAGCGAAATCTTGAACGTTACCAGTTGCTGCGTTGGGCACAACAAGGCCTGAGCAATTTCCGCGTGGTGCCACCCGCCACTGGGATCGTGCATCAGGTCAACCTGGAATACCTCGCGAAAGTCGTTCTGACAAAGAACGGCGTCGCCTATCCCGACAGCCTGGTCGGAACCGACAGCCATACAACCATGATCAACGGCTTGGGCGTCGTTGGGTGGGGCGTGGGCGGGATTGAAGCCGAAGCGGTGATGCTGGGCCAGCCGATTTACATGCTGATGCCGGAAGTCGTTGGCTTCAAACTGATCGGCAAGCTTCCTGAAGGCACAACCGCAACCGACCTCGTTTTGACCGTAACGCAAATGCTGCGTAAGCACGGGGTGGTGAATAAGTTCGTCGAATTCTACGGCCCGGGCCTCGACGGGATGTCCCTGCCAGACCGCGCCACACTCGCGAACATGGCTCCAGAGTACGGCGCCACGATGGGCTTCTTCCCGGTGGATGATGAAACCCTGAAGTTCCTCAGCCGCACCGGTCGCACCGCCGCAGAAGTGGAACTGGTCGAAGCCTATTACAAGGCTCAAGGAATGTTCCGCACCGCCAGTTCTCCCGAGCCACGTTTCACATCGAAGCTCGAACTCGACCTGTCGACCGTCGTCGCCTCAATGGCTGGCCCCAAGCGTCCGCAGGATCGCGTGCTGCTGACAGACATGAAAACAGCCTGGATCAAGGAACGCAGCACCAGCTTCGGCCACCCCACCCCAGCAGCGCCCGTCAGCGTCAAAGGTTCTGATGCGAAGATCGGCGACGGAGCTGTGGTGATCGCCGCGATCACCAGTTGCACCAATACCAGCAACCCCTCGGTGATGCTGGGCGCTGGATTACTCGCTCGGAACGCCGTCGCGAAAGGCTTGAAAAGCAAGTCCTGGGTCAAAACCAGTCTCGCTCCCGGTAGTCGCGTTGTCACCGAATACCTCGCCAAATCGGGCCTGGACAAACCACTCGATCAATTGGGATTCAACACCGTCGGCTACGGCTGTACCACATGCATCGGGAACAGCGGACCGCTGCCCGATTCTGTTTCGCAGGCCGTGTCCGAAGGTGACCTGGTCGTTTCCGCGGTGCTTTCTGGAAACCGGAACTTCGAAGGCCGGATCAACCCTCAGGTGAAAGCCAATTACCTGGCCAGTCCACCACTGGTCGTCGCCTACGCCTTGGCCGGAACCACCGACATCGACCTGACCACCGAACCGCTCGGCAAGGATCAGGCGGGCAAAGATGTATTCCTGAAGGATATCTGGCCGACTTCCAAGGAAATCGAAGCCACGATTGCGTCGTCGATCACCCCCGAAATGTTCAAGACGGAATATAGCCACGCCGCTCAGGGCCCCGTCGAATGGCAAAAAATTACGGGGGCCACCGGCCCTCAATACAAGTGGGACGAAAAGAGCACCTACGTTCAAGAGCCGCCGTTCTTCATCGACATGCCCGCCCAGCCGAAACCGATCCACGGGATCAGCGGCGCGATCTGCTTGCTGTCCGTCGGCGATTCGGTCACAACCGACCACATCAGCCCCGCCGGATCGATCAAGGCCAGCTCGCCTGCCGGCCTCTTCCTGCAGGCCAATGGTGTCGCACCGCTCGATTTCAACAGCTACGGTGCCCGTCGTGGTAACGACCGCGTCATGACCCGCGGCACGTTCGCCAACATCCGTCTGCGAAATCTGCTTTGTCCCGGCACCGAAGGCGGTGTCACGAAGTACTTCCCGACCGGCGATCAGATGTCGATTTATGACGCCGCGATGAAATACAAGACCGATGGCACGCCGCTGGTGGTGCTCGCCGGTGCCGAATATGGAACCGGGTCGTCACGCGACTGGGCGGCTAAGGGGACTTACCTGTTGGGAATCCGTGTCGTGATCGCCACCAGCTTCGAGCGAATCCATCGCTCCAACCTGGTCGGTATGGGGGTTCTGCCGCTGCAGTTCCGACCGGGCGAAAATCGAGAATTCCTGGGCTTGGACGGAACAGAAACGTTCGAGATCCAGTTAGATGACAATCTGAAGCCGCTGCAAGCGATTGAAGTGATGGCCACCAAGCCAGACGGGACCGCCATTCACTTCGTGGCCACGTGCCGCATCGATACGCCGGTGGAAGTCGAGTACTACCGTAACGGGGGCATCCTGCATAAGGTGCTTCGCGACCTGCTGAAGAGCTGAGGCGGGAAACGTTGAGGAGGAAGCACCACCAAGGGGGCACTTTCCCCCTCGCCTTCCTCATTCCCAAACTGCCGCTTTTGAAGTTGCGCAGTTTGGGGTTCGAATCAATTTGCAATTTCCTCGTTACCAAGCCCCAGCTTGGTAACGCCTTTTGCGATTTGACCTTCTGTCGAGCAGGAAAGCAGCATCGGACCGACGTATACATTTCGGATATGTAGGAAGCGTTCCCAAGCGGGACGGCGTGTTGATTTAATCGAAAAATTGACGACGCGCGACGATTAAATCAACAAGCCGGGGAGCATGGGAACGAGGGAAACAAGAGGAATTCCTGGATGCGCGTTCTGTGATTCCGCGTTCTATTCTGCGGCCGGACCGATCGAGAGCTCTTCACGCGGGTAATAGTGAATGCCGCCGTTTTCCTCGCTGATCAGCAGATCGATGACGCCGCGTCCCAAGTCGACCGGGGCAGGCGAGCAGTCATGAATATTGAAGGCAATCCGTTCGCCGCGGAATTGCACGAACCGCACATAGTCGAACACCGGATCTTCATTCGTGCCGACATTCCGCAGGAACAGAACCGAAGCCTTATGGTTCGGATAGAACGCACTCGGATAGTAGACCGTCTTCGACGCCGGAAAGGACAACCCGCGTGACGTTCCGATCAGCAGATCCATCTTTCCATCTTGATCCCAATCATGCGCCACGAGCTTGGCTCGGCCAGTCTGTCCGGCCTGTTCGTCGACATTGGCGGTGATGCTCGATCCATCCTGCAATGTCAGTAGTTCACCCCGCTCGACGTTTTCATTGTCGATCCGCCAGAAGCGGCGCAGCAGATTCTGTTCATCCAGACCGATCACGCAAAGGCGTCCGCCACGCTTTCCCCAATCGGTGACAGCCGGTTGGCATCGCCACGCCAAATGCAATTGGATTCCGTCGGAATACATCCACTTCGGTTCAGCGAACTTCGGGGTGCCATTCAGCGGCAACTGTAACAAGACGACATAGTCCCCTAGAACGCTGTTGAGAATCACGTCGAGCCGTCCATCGCCGTTCCAGTCAACTAGGGTCGGACAGGTGTAACCCCACATCGCTTCTGCCGGACCTTGCACCGATCCGCGATAGCCCGCCTTGATATCCAGCGGCTTACCTCCGACCGAGACATAGACGGGATTGTCGAACTCGGGACGCTGCTTGGTGCCAATGTTCTTGACGAACATCAATTGACCGGCATCGTTCCCCACGATCAGATCGATTCGCCCATCCTTGTCGAGATCGCCGGGACTGATGATTGGCAGTTCGCCCAGCGACATTGGAATTCCTTCGCCAAGCACCGCGGCAGGGGCTTTGTAGATCGGCGCGCCGTTGGCCGAGAACTTCCCGCTGAATGGATAGAACCAGACTCGCGCCGTATCACCGACAATCAGGTTGGAGAAACCGCTCTTCGGATCAGGAATCGATTTGACGCTCATGTTGATCGCGAAGTGCCGCAGACCATTCTGCTCTTCGTTGTTGACGAAATCATTCGGCTTCAGCGCCCCCGTCGCCGGATCGATCGCGTAGTAGTGGAACACCCCGAGATGTTCGCCGCTACTGAGACCGGGAACATGGTCCTTCCCCAGATTCAGCACCGCCATCCCCCAACAGTCGAAAGGGAATTCGCCCGGCCCTTTGGAAACACGTTCGACCAACTCGACTTTCTCGAGTTTCAATGAGTCGAACCGTGCCCGATAGAGCATCCGACGGGGAATGTTTCCACGCCAAAAACCGGCTCCGTCAAACGGCATGTAAGAGGATCGATGGAAGTAAGGTGGATAATCCCCTTCCTTGAAATCGGGCGGGGCCGGTGGTCGATAGGTCACACCGTCTGCAACGCTAAAGTACACATTTATCTTGTTGCTCGTATCAATGTAGCAAGCGATTCCCATTCCAAGATCGCCCGGAATATCCAGATTCGGCGACTCAGCAAATGGTTCGAAGGTTGAGCTGGCGCGATCGAATCGGCAGACGTGAACTGATTTGCCGCCACTGAACACCCCGTAAATCTGCTGGTCCATTCCCGTCAAGACCATTCCATTCATCGGATGTCCCTTGGTCGTGACCTGGGGACCGTAGTAGGGAGTCCCTTGCTGATCGAAACCACGAAACGGCATCAAACGGTCAGGAAACAGAAAGAGATCAAACGGCCCTTTTCCGGAAACGTCGGCCGTTCCCGCGATGATCGGACGATGCGTATTGCCGACTTGGCCGCGACCAATCTGAGCCATGCCACGCTTAGGTGAAACGCGAATTGCCTCACCTGGTGGAAAGTGCGGAACTGGAAGATTCTCGGCCGCGCCATTCTTCGACGGAGCTTCTGCGCCTGAGGAGGAAATCACACTCGAAACGAAGACGCCAAGGCCGAAAACGATCACAAGTCGGTTCACTAATGGTCCTCTATTCCTCACAACCCAGTGAACTCAAGACGTTCGGCATGCAGATCCGAACCGAGCGAGTCTGAGCAAGATTCCTGCGTCGGTATTGCAACGTCGAACCGGCGGGCTGGTTCAATCGTGAGCGGTTCGAAAATCGCTCCACAACCTCAGCTTCTAGTCCAAGTCAAAGTTGAATTCATTACGGCCTGGTTTGACGGTTTTCTTCAACTCCGAATTCGAGTTGTATTTCTTCGGAATCGATTCTTTGAATTTCGCAGCGGCAGGACTGTCTTCTTCAACGTAAGTCGTAATCCGCACTGTGTGCTCACCGACGAGCGCACCGCGAGTTTGATCGACGTAGACCAGGTCATATTTTCCCGCGGCATTCGTGATGGCGCTTGAACCTCGCCCCGTCGTCGGCTCGAACTGCACGAGGGCGTCCTTCAAAGGTTCACCATTGATTGTTACAGCGCCTGTGACCTGTCCCAATGGAGGAGTTCCGGAGGATCCGCCGCAGCCGACAACCGACAAAAGGAGCAGTGACTGAGCAACACTTCGAAAGTTCTTTTTTAGAATCATGATACTTTGCATAAACCTCTGAGAATCGGTTTCGAAACCTCCAATGGCGATCGAGGGCGACCGCACGAACTTTAAGGGCGAATATTTCGAAACCAGTTCGAGAAAAATGAACATCCAACCCAAAAAGACAGCAAAGAGCGAACGACGTTTCCGTTGCTCGCTCTTTGCTGATGACTCCTCAGGGTCCGGTTCGATCAAACCGCATCCGTGTCACTCGAGGTTGGCGACAACGCCGTCACTGATCGTCCCCATTCGCGACAGAATCGATGCATCAGAATTCTGGCTGATGAAACGAACGCTACCATCACCGTTCAGGAACTGTCCTCCGCCAGTGTGCCGACTGTTATAGGCATTGATCGACGTGCCGTTGACCTGGAAATTCGCCGATGGCAACAACAAACCGACGACCGCCGACTGGAACGTGTCGGCCGGACAGCCGATCCACATCCCTCCCACTTTCTCACCCAAAGTCCCATCGAATGCTTGAAGATTGGAGTCCTTATCAATCCTAAAACATTCGCCAACTGCAAGTGTCGTGCTTGTCCCATCGGTGATGTCTCGGATTCCGACGCAGCCCATCATTGCTGCGTCGCCGAACATTCCCTTGAGGCCAAGAGGATCCACCGATACGCCCGAATAGACCAACGGCGTTTGGCCAGTTCTCGTTTCAAGTCCGTAGAAATTCACCCCGGCAATGGCGCGATAGTTCGACTTCGCATGAGCACTGGGGCTGTTTGGGGTGGTGGTTGCGTCACGTGTCGGATTCAAGTCCGGATCGGAGGCGCTAGGGCAAATGTAGGCGGCAATTTTCGTCCTTTGCAAGACAGCGTTTCCGTTGGCAGGGCCACCGTTGTCGCAAACAGCCTGATTCTGGCCGACATTCAGTTGGTTATACAGGTTTGCTTGATCCAGGTAGGGCAGCACGAAGACGCCCCAACCCCATCCCTGCCCGGTCGAGCTGAAAGTGATGCCGGTTGCGCCGCCCGTAGTTGCTTTAACGATCACATTATTCACGCCCGAACAAGGTGTTGGCGTTGACGTTAAGGCTGGAACTCCCATGTAGCCCATTGGAAACACGTTGTAGACGTCGTGATAGTTATGCATCCCCAAGCCAATTTGCTTGAGATTGTTCTTGCACTGCGTGCGGCGAGCCGCTTCACGGGCTTGCTGAACAGCAGGTAGCAGGAGCGCAATCAACACGGCGATGATACTGATCACAACTAACAACTCGATCAGCGTGAAACCCCGCTGACGAAGCTTCTTTCGAACTTCAGACAATCTCGAATCCGACATGGCGCAAGTCCTCCGATTGAAAAACACTCGACGACAACAGACAGAAAAAAATCGGTTCGCGTGAATTAACTACACGTCCCGTAAGCGCTTATGGATTCGACAGGATCGGCGGAGAGTCGATAAAGTCAAGAATTGACGATCGACACTTAAGAGGCTTCCTCTGGACTCAGACTCTAGGCTCAGAAGTTACTTCAGATAAGAAGAGAGTCCGAGATTGGACGGTCCATCGACTCAATCCCAAACTTGAACGGAGGTTCAAGCGGATTGATTGACCGCCCACGTCAGGGGGCAAATCCTACTGGCACTCTGATATATTCAATAGAACGAACGTTGATTGGAGATTCACCCACACAAGTAAACAATTCCCCGTGCCGCGAAGCGAATGAAGAGACATTCGATGTCTCCGCGGTGGCCCCGAAATATGTATAATTGGTGAGTAGTCGAAGAGTATTCCGCGGGCAGGCCAGAGTCTTGTACATTTGCGACATTCTTTATGCGAAAAGCGACGTCGGGGACAATTCGCCCTTTCATGTCTGATTCAGGTTCGCTGCCTGCGGACGAGAAACAACGCCGTCTCGAAATGCGAGATCGCTGGTTTCGAAGCGTGCCGCCTGAGAATCACTTCAGCCAATTACTCGACGAGTTGACTGGGGTGTTTTTCTTTGCAAAAGACCATCTCGGTCGTCTCATGTTTCTCAATCGCGCGGCACGGGAACGATGTGGTCTACGCGATGACACCGACGTGATTGGACTGAGAGATGTGGAACTGATCCCCGATTTTCTCCAAACCGAGAGCGCAAGAAATGAGGCGCGAATTCTTGCCACTGGCGAATCCGTCCGTGGGTGCCTGGAGCTGTGGTTCGACGCCAACGGCATCCCTGATTGGTATGTCGTCACAAAACTGCCGATTCGGTCCCGAAGCGGAAAGATTGTCGGCGTGATGGGAATCAGTACTCATTACCAACAGGTCCCGAAGTACTCGTCGACCAGCGAAGGCCTGACCCAAGTCGTGGATTACATCCGTCAACATTTCGCAAAAACCCTGACGATTCCGATGCTGGCGCAAGTGGCCCAGTTGTCACCCAGGCAGCTTGAACGTCAGTTTCGAGCCACGTTCGATATCACGCCAAAACAGTTCCTGATCCGTACCCGGCTGAGCGTCGCCTGTCGGGCACTCCGCCAAACACAGGCCTCGCTCGCGGATATCGCCGCCGATTGCGGGTTTTACGACCAGAGTGCTTTGACCCTGCACTTCCATCAATCGATGGGCCTCACCCCCGGCCAATATCGGCGAAACGAAGCCGGTTCACATTGAGCGATTGAAGCATCGACGGAGAAATGAGTCTCGGTTGGAAGTTCAGTGGGACCGTGCTCTCCATGAAACCGCTTATTGCCCCAACCCAAGATGTTTCATGAGGAACAACACTTCCACCGCGCGCTCATAGTCGACATTGTCCTTTTTGGCGAAGCCGTGACCTTCGTTGTTCGCAAAGACGGTCCAAACCGATTTGCCATTCTGACGGACACGTGCGGCGATTTGTTCGGCCTCGAAGAACGGCACGCGCGGGTCGTTCTTACCATGCACAACCATCAGTGACGCGAGAATCTTGTCGGCATTATTCAATGGACTAATTTTCTCGAAGATCGCCTTCATCTGCGGATCGCGTTCGTCACCATACTCGGCCCTTCGCAGATCCACTCGATAGCCCGCAGTCTTCTCCAGAAAGGTGATAAAATTGGCGATCCCGACAACATCAATCCCGGCTCTGATTCGGTCACCAAAGTGAGTCAGGGATGCCAGCGTCATGTATCCACCATATGAGCCCCCCGCGACCGCCACGCGTGACGCATCGAGTTCCGGTTGCTGCGCAATCCAGTCGAGCAGTGCGCCGATATCCTTGACGCTATCTTCGCGTTTTTCGGCGTTGTCGAGTTTCAGATAGGTCTTTCCATAGCCGCTCGAACCACGCACATTCGGACAGATCACCGCGATGCCCAGTTCGTTCACGTAATACTGAAAGATCGGTGAGAAAAACGGCTGGTACTGCGATTCGGGGCCGCCGTGAATGCTGATCAACACCGGCAACCGCGCCGCGCTGGATGTCGCAGCCACTGCGGTACGCGGCTGGAAGTAATAGGCCGGAATCATTCGTCCGTCGAACGATTTGAATTGAATGCGCGAGGGTGTGACAAAGTTCTCGGGATTCAAGCCTCCGACTTCACTGTAGGTCCACCGGGTCAATTCGCCCGTGTCGAGCTGCATCGAGAACGCGTCAGGTGGCAAGTCGGCGCGCGCCAAGGTGAAACCCAGCCGCTTTCCATCGGGCGAAAACCGCATTCCCGAAACGATTCCCAGCGGAAGCTTCAGATCACGCCGCGGCGCATGCTCGTTCGGCAGCAGAAACAGCCGCGTCGCGCCGTCGTCATTCACCGCGAACGCCACCTGGCCTGAATCGGCATGAATTTCGATATCCGACACATTCCAGGGGATATCGGCCGTCAACCACTCGTACTTCCGCGTCGCCAGATCGAACCGTGCCAATCGGTTGAACTCACTTCCGCCATCGGTGGCAATCAAAATCGATTTGCCGTCGGGAGCAATCGCCATCGGTCCGACCGAGGCTTTTTCGTCTGTCGCCAGCGGCAGATCTGTGCGTTCCCCCGTCGCAACGTTCAGCAAGGCAGGATACGATTCGTTGGCCGACACGTATCGGGACAGCAGTATGAACTTGCCATCGCGCGACCAGTCATACGCCTGCCAGGTCTGCTTTTCGACCTGCATCAGCAGGACCATCGAGTCAGGCTTTCGTGGATCGGCGAGATACAGGTCGCTGTCGCGGCCGTTCCGCTGGTTACTGCTGATCACGACCTGCGAACCGTTATCGCGAATCGCGCCCAATTGATTTCGTGATTTCCCATCCGTCAGCAACCGCGTTTCGAACTTCCGGCGGTCGAACAAGTAAACCTGATCATTCTCGTTACCGCCGCTGTCCATCGTCATCAAGATGGCACCATCGGTCGCCTGCGGAATGAACATTCCCGACACCGGCTCGTTGTAGAAGGTGATCTGTTCACGACGGCCCGCGGGTTCATACACGCGATGCAACTGCGACGAATTTCCGAATCGCGTATTGATCAGAATTCCCGTCCCATCCGGCGCCCATCCCCGAAACGCCGCACCGCGAACACTCTGATACTGTGCCAGCTTTGCAAAGATTTCGGCCGGTACGACGGGAACCTCGCGCGCGTCGATGGCACCCGGTCGACGTGGATCGACCACACCTTGGCCGCCGGGCCCCTCCGCCGCAGCCAGGAAATGCCCAGCCAGAAGCACCGCAAGCAGACTTTGCAGCCAGATCTTCATTTTTGAACCCTTACTTTCAAAATCGTCGACGATAGGCTCGGTACAGTGGAAGCGTAACGGACGGCAAAGGTGATTTCGAATGAACCGGCCTCAAGTAAGGATTTCGGAAAACCTGAGGTGGCCCTTCAAACTCGTCCGATTGCAAACCATTACTCTAGAAGATCTTTCGGCATCTATTCCGACTTGACCGATTTCCCTATAGAATTGAGTGTCTCAGCCTGAAACGCGGACAACCGGTCCGTGAATCGAGTTTTTTTTGCCAACAACCTTCCTTCTGTTCTGATCGCCCATGTTTGACCAGCGATTCATTCGTAATTTCTCGATTATTGCTCACATCGACCACGGCAAGAGCACGCTCGCCGACCAATTGCTCCTCAAGAGTGGGGCGATCACGCAGCGCGAATTCCGCGAACAGATCCTGGATGACCTGAAGGTCGAGCGCGAACGCGGGATCACCGTGAAGGCGCGTGCGGTCGCCATCAATTACACGGTCGATGGGCAAGAATACGAGCTGAACCTGATCGACACACCCGGTCACGTCGATTTCCACTACGAAGTCTCGCGTAGCCTGGCGGCGTGCGAAGGGGCGTTGCTGCTGGTCGATGCGTTCCAGGGGGTCCAAGCCCAAACAGTTGCCAACGCCTATGCGGCCCTGAATGTGGACCTGGAAATCATTCCGGCCCTGAACAAGATCGACTTGCCCGTCACACGAATCGACGAAGTTCTGGAAGAAATTGAGACCGTTGTCGGCTTGGATACAGAAGGTTGTCTTCGTGTCAGCGGCAAGGCCGGAATTGGCATCGAAAGTGTCTTTGACGCGATCATCAAACGGATTCCTGCCCCCGCAGGCAAGCTCACCGATCCACTTCGCGCGCTCGTCTTCGACAGCAAATATGATCACTACCGTGGGGTCGTGACCTATGTGCGAATTAAAGAAGGTTCGATTCGCAAAGGTCAGAAGGTCTACTTCATGAAGGCTGGAACGGCCCATGAAGTTCTCGAACTGGGTCAGTTCCGGCCCGAGATGGTTCCGTGCGACGACCTGGGGCCCGGCCAGGTGGGTTACATCGTCACCGGAATCAAGGTCCTGGGCAATGTCCACGTCGGCGATACCGTGACCGACTTCCACAATCGTGCGCCAATCCCACTGCCGGGCTATGAAATCCCACAGCAGATGGTGTTTTGCGGGATGTACCCGATCGACGCCACCGATTTTGAGCGGCTCCGCGAAGAGCTGCAAAAGATGAGTCTGAACGACGCCAGTTTTTCATTCGCGCCGGATACGTCCGAGGCACTCGGTTTCGGTTTCCGTTGTGGCTTCCTAGGCATGCTGCACATGGAAATCATCCAGCAGCGTCTGGAGCAGGAAGCCGACGTCGACCTGATTCAAACCGCTCCCAACGTGACTTATCAATTGAAATTGCGCGGGGGCGAAGTCGCTCTGATCGACAACCCGCAACAAGTTCCCGATTCGGGTCAGATCGAGGAATTCGGAGAGCCGATCGCCAAGGTCGTCTTTATTCTTCCCTCGGACCGGATCGGTCCGATCATGCAACTCTGCTCCGATCGACGTGGTGTCTACAAAACGACGGAATTTCTCGGCCCACATCGAGCCCAGGTGATCTACGAACTGCCGCTCGCCGAAATCGTCTTCGACATGTACGACAAGCTGAAAAGTATCACCGCGGGCTATGGTACGATGAACTACGAAGTCATTGGTTATCGCCACGCCGATCTGGTGAAGATGGATATTCTCGTGAAGGGGGAAAAGGTCGACGCCCTTGCCTGTATCGTCCATCGCAGCCAAGCCGAACGACGCGGACGCGCCCTGTGCAAGAAGCTGAAAGAAGAAATCTCGCGACATCAGTTCGAGATCCCAATTCAGGCGGCACTCAGCGCTCGCATTATCGCTCGCGAGACGATTTCCGCGATGCGAAAAGATGTGACGGCGAAGTGCTATGGCGGTGACATTAGCCGAAAGCGCAAGCTGCTCGAAAAGCAAAAAGAAGGCAAGAAGCGGATGAAGCAATTCGGCCAGGTCGAAATTCCGCAGAAGGCCTTCCTGTCAGTCCTGGACGCAAACAAAGACGACTGACGTCAGGCGAACGGCACTGTCAGCCCGGTCTGATTGAAGTGTGTTGAAGACGCGTCTGCAAATCGAATCTTCGTTGATGGAGTTCGGAGGCCACTCAACGCTGTCACGTACGTGCATGCATCACGTTGTGAGGTCTTTCGTCAGGAACGAGGAAGGACGTGCTCGCTGGCCGCCCGATTCAACCGACAACCACTGCGGATTGTATCAGGCCGCATGACATATTCAGTAGTCGTTCACGGCATGGACCGTTCGGGCCAAGGGCCGGAGCCTCAACTGGTCACCCGACTTATCGACCAGGTAGAGCTCGATTCCGTTCGACGCGGTTTTGATGACCGACTCCGGCAGGAGGAATTCGAAGGCCAGATTCGTATGATCGGTTCGATACGACGTTCCCGTATCAACGATCGTGCCATCTACGGCAATGACCAGGTCGGCTTGAGCCTCTGGCAAATCGGCCGGCTTGAGCTCCCCCATCACTAGGCATGCGACTGTTTGCGATGGTTCGAAACGTTCCCATGAAGACCCCGCCTTGAGCGGATTGAGGGGCAGAAATGGAACGGGCCGAGCATCGATCACAAAGTCGCTCAAGGGGCGGTTGAGCCATTCCGGATGGCTGATCGATTCCCGGGCCGGTTGCTCAAGTTGCCGATCACCGAATAATTCGGCCTGACGCTTCACGGCTGCGGCGCGCTGAGGCACATTCGGTTCGATGATCGTCGTATTTCGATCCAGGTAAAGCGTCTTTCGCAGCCGGGCAGGCTCGCTTAGCACCGAACTTCCGTCAACCGGCGCTGGTAGCTCAACCCCCAAGACTTCGGCAATCGTGGGCAGGACATCGACGGACTCAACATTTCGATCACTGATCTCACCGGCGGATTGTCCCGGGAATTTGATGAACAAGGGAACGCTCAGGATTTCAGGCAGAGTTTCCGCATCGGGAAGACGTCGCGAATGACCGGGCCGGAACGAGACTCCGTGATCGCCGGTAACAACAAGCAGACAGCGATCCAAAATATTGGCCTCTTGTAGCCGATCAAGAATCTTTCCGATGAATTGGTCGAGGTAACCCGCCTGAGCCCGATAGCGCTGCTGATTCCGATACACGATGGGCGGATCGTCATGCCAGTCTTCCCCCAATTCGCCCGTCGCCCCTGTAGGAAAGCGCCACTGCGACGTCTCGGCCAGATACTGATCGCCACTGGGCATAAAGCACCAGGGATGGTGCGGAAACACTGTATGCAGGAAACAGAAACGGGGACGATCCGAACCTTTGAGGCAGCGAAGAAAGTGCTCGAGTTGGATGCGCCGATCTTCGCTACCCGGGTAGTTAAATACCCCTTCGGTCATCTGCTGTCGTTCGATGTATCGCTGGGTCGAAACGTCCCTCACCCCAAACCAGGTGCGGGGGATCGTGGGAAAGGGAATTGGAGTATCGGACGTGAAGATGAGACGAGGATAGACCGTCGCCAGCGTGTGCAACAATTCCACGCAGCGACCGGCAACGCCCGCCTGGACGGCGCGAACGTGCTTGACGGGTTCGGGGCTGAGTCGTGCAACCGGCTCAAACACCGCGGTTTCGTAGGATTTCGTCGAGTCAATGATCTGCAGTAAGTTGCCAGGGTACTCGGCGGCGAGCGGTGATCGAACCGTTGTCGGGAAGACCCCGGACAACAACGTGGGAACGGCAACATCGGTTCGCGGATGGTTCGTCGTCATGTTGCGGTACCAGGTCGACATTCCTGCCAGCCGCGCGAACTGCGGAAATCGAGCGGCATCAATTTCCATCTGCTTATCCATCAACGTCACCGAAGTGAACTCGTCCAGGATGACCATCACGACGGGAACGGGATTCTGGATCGCCAATGCGCCCTCGAGCGATCTCTCGGCCCGAACGATCGCCTGAAACTGCCACACGAACATGACGGGAAACACAAGGATTCCCACTGACGCGAACGTCAGCCAGGCTTTCATCCAACCGGTTCGCACATAAAGAAGCGTCAGCGCAACTGCAGTGGGAACGGCGATGGACAGCGCCAGAATCCCTCCAAGACCTGCGAAGACTAGCCACTCTGCGGCCACATAAGGTCGCAGCAGCGACAACACAAAAATGTTAAACAGCACGGTGACGACCACGTCACGACCGTATCCGTTCGTGCGACGCGACCATCGCGCGGCAAGTTGATCCAGAAGCACCACAATCACAGGGATGACCAGCACCAGCGCCAACAACATCACCCCGATTTCGAGCGTACTGAATTGTTGATCATGGATGTAGACCGTTTGACGTGAGAATGCCGTGAGCAGCGGCCCACTGACCGCAAAGCTACACAACGTGAACAGATGCATCGTTCGCACGCTGATCAGGTTCGAGCGTTCAATGTTCGCAGCGGTCCTTGTCGACATCATCACTCAATCAATGCTCCTGCTTTTGCTCGCCAAAAGATGGAAAAGCGAATCTCAGTTCCAAAGAAGCGCCGCGTGTTGACACACCGTCGTGTGAGACGCATCCAACCGTCGGCTATCTGCTAACCGCGGCGCGCGGCACGGCGTGGTAGATGGTCCGTTCGCCCGATGGCAGAGCGGCCTGGCGGCAAATCTCGAAGTGTTTGACCAGTTCCGATTCGAGGCATTCTTGCGAATAGTCCACGTACTGATCCCGTTTGTTTCGCAGTAACGCCCGGACCATCGCATCTTGCTTGGAAGGAAATTCAAGCACCAATTCGGCCCCGATACCCGCCAGCCAGTCAATGACGTCTGGCAACGGAATGTTCGCAGCGAGGACCAAATGGTGAATCAACCCCAGACATAACACCAGATCCGGAGTTCCTCGATCCTCAAGTCGTTTTCGCTCGCGACCGCGCCACCCCTGCGCGGGAGAGGGATTTGCGAGCTCCACGCACAACGGCAGGATATTCGATTGCTTTGAACTCAACGATTCAAAGAGACGATCGATACAGGCATGATCCTGATCCATGGCCACGACGGTGTTCGCCGACTGTGCGGCAATCATCGAATATCGTCCATCGTTGCAACCCAGATCCCAGACCAGTTTGTGGACTTTTGCATGGCTGACCTGATGCACGAACTGACTCTTGAACTGCCCGTCCTCGGCGACGTGTGGCAGTGAATTGTCGTATCCTGTCCACTGGGTTTTTTCGGGCGACCATGACAATCGCTGGACCAGTTGCGTCAACTTCGAAAGCAATTGTTCGATCATGTTGGACTGAAATCCGCTCGACTTCAGATCGCGAACGGTGCTACTTCCTAATGCCTGCGTCTTTCGCTCAAGCACGGCCTGCAGCCATCCATTCGTCAGTACGCCGGGACGAGAAAAATCACGCCAGCGCAGCCACTGGAGGAACTGACGAGCCGAAATCCCTTCCAACTGACTCCGAAGAATCGGCTGGAAATGGACGCCACGGTAGGCCTGAATCATCAATGGGAACAGCATCAATTCGCAGAACTGACGATAGGCGCACCAAGGCTCACCCGCCACCAGAGGAGTAAACGATCCGATGTCGATAAAGATTTCCCGTGGCCCCAAAAACTGGACGTTGTAGGGTGACGCGTCTTTCAGAATGAGTCCGGATTTGACTGCCTCGGTCAGGATCTGCAGGTGCAGCAGCGCGGCCTTGCGCAGCATCCCGAACGACCACTCGTAGGGATAGCTGACGAACGGAATCGTTTCGTGCCGCAGGACTCCCACCACCTGATCTGGCAGTTGGAACTGCCGATACTCGTCCCACGGCACTTCATCCGTCGCGACAATCCGCTGCCCCGCGACCAGTCGCTGAAAGAACGGTTCATTCGAGGCGTGACGCCACGCAGACAGCGATTCGACATTCAGGCTGCGATAAACCTGACCGTCCCGAACGAAGACTCGCGACGTTCGGTCCCGAAATGATCCAGGCTCATAATTCACCGCGTTTGATTCGGAAATGGAATCTGAATTTCGTGCGAACTCGACATTGCGGTTGGAGTGGCTCGATTGCCGAGAAACTGCATCCATAAGTATCGTCCGACGACAGCGATCCCTCCGAATCCACCCACGAGCGCTTGAAGTAATAAACTTCCGGCGCTCGGATCAAAGTACGCGAACATGAGGTTCATCTGTCACCCTTCCCGTAAGCAGGCATCTTTTCGTAAGGTAATCTGCGGGCGCGTGTGCTCGAACAACGCTTATTTAAACAACGGACAGGGCAGGAAAGTTTCGATGCAGAAATTCTGGCTGCCACTCCTGTCGCAATGCGTCGACAAGATTTCTAGCGTATGAACGTTAAAAGAAGATTGAACTGCGCAGAATTCATAAAGGCTTCAGGTAAACACCTGAACAGAACCAAACGACTACCTATCGATGAGTCTAATTTTGCGACAATTCTGATCCGTCGATTGCGTACTTGGCGGAATACAATAGTCATAGATTTCTTTCATGACATTTTCGTTACGCTCACGATTCCTTTATCGAGTACGAGCGATGCATCGCAACTTCAACATCTTCGCGTTTTTTTTGTGCACAATTTGCGCAATTTCCCTGCCTGAAGAATCATTCGGCCAATCGAAGAAACCACCGGCCGTGCGAAAGCCGAAGTCAACTGGCAAGGCGGAAACGCAACCTGTGTCGGCTTCGATCGAAGTCTACGAATCGAAGAATTTTCGGTTGCAGACCGATCTCTCTGCCGCGGCAGCGAACGAACTGTTGGAACGGCTGGAAAAGATGATCGAACTTGTCTCACGCTATTACGGACAACCGAACTCGCAAACGATAGA
Source organism: Schlesneria paludicola DSM 18645 (assembly GCF_000255655.1). NCBI lineage: Bacteria > Pseudomonadati > Planctomycetota > Planctomycetia > Planctomycetales > Planctomycetaceae > Schlesneria > Schlesneria paludicola. The sequence goes on from NZ_JH636437.1 coordinate 90,319, forward strand.
GATGTCGGTCGTCGATAGCCGCGAGAACTGGCCTGTGGGATCAATTCCCCCCGAAGCACTTCCCAGCATTGAAAGCGGGGCTGGCATTACCTTGAACGCCACGGCCTTCTTGCAAAATGCCTTGGGAGAAAAGCAGATCACGCGGGTCAAGTCGGTCGTCTGGGCCGTCGCGGAACGCGGAGTTCCGCAGCACGAGGCGGTCCACGCGTTCTGCCATCAAAACTTCGGACGGACGGGTCCGACTTGGTATTCGGAAGGGATGGCCGAACTTGGCAAATACTGGCGAGACCAGAACAAAGGCGTTCAAATCGACGATGAAGTCATGCGATATTTGCAACGCACCGAGCCCCAGTCGCTAGACGATATCACGCATTCCAAACACAAAACCGGTGACAGTTGGCAAAACTATGCCTGGCGCTGGGTTCTGTGCCATCTGCTTTCGACAAATCCGAATTACGCGCCGCGTTTCAAACCGTTGGGACTGGCACTGCTCGGTGGCCAGCCGACCCAGTTCGATGATGTCTATGGTTCGATGTCAAAAGAAATCTCATTCGAATACCTGCTGTTTCTCAAACAAATCGATCAGGGTTACCGATGCGATCTCTGTGCTTGGGACTGGAAAACCAAACCAATGCGGCTCAAGGGAACAAGTACCACTCAAGTCAAAGTCATTGCCAACCGCGGCTGGCAGGCGGCGAAGGTTCAGTTGAAACAAGGTGATCGAGTCTCGTTCGTCGCGACCGGTGACTGGTCATTGCAGCCGAATGGCCCCAAAATCGGTCCGGAAGGTGACGAACAGCAGCAGGGGCGGCTGGTCGGCATCTTGTTCGACGACTACGAATTGTTCGAGCCGTTTGACCTGGGGAAGAACGGCGAGTATGAAGCGGTCCGTGATGGCGTCCTGTTTGTCCGTTGCCAGGACGACTGGTGTCAGCTTGCCGACAACTCTGGAACTGTGACGGTCAAATTTCAGGCCGTCAAACCCCAGCCTGCGAAATCGAAGTAGCCTGAGACAGCCACTTCCACACGCCATGATCGCCACCATCGAGCACAGTGCTCGTTAACACCTAAGGAAAATCTCTTGGCTCGTCGATCGTGGCGGTCTCGACTCAATCCGTTTGCCTGGATTCAACGCTGGTTTACGATCGGCGCCGTCTTCTGGCTGATCGGCACCACAACGCTGCTCGCATTGGCATTTGTGCGCGACGGGGCGAAGGTCTCGGCAATCTTTGCGATCTATCTTCTCTTGACGGTGAGCTGCAGTCTGATTGCATTCGTGCTGTATGGCATCGACAAGCGTCGCGCGATCAAGAATCAGCCCAGAATCCCGGAACGAACGCTGCATATCCTGAGTCTGCTGGGCGGCTGGCCGGGAGCCCACCTGGCAACACGTCTCTTTCGTCACAAAACGCTAAAAATCAGTTTCCGTCTCGTTTTCTGGATGACAGTTGCGATCCATTTAATCATTATTGCCTATGGTATCTGGTCAGGATGGCCCATCACGGCCGTTCGTACTTTGATCGGTATTTAGCGACCTGTGGAAGTACGAGAGACAGCCACCTTGGCATTCGCGATGTCATGGCGTTTTCGAATCGAGTTCAACGGACATTTCGTCTCTTGATGGTCTCCTGAAAATGGAACTTGCACAATTGGCGAAATCGCGATGATGAACATTGCCGCAAGTTGCTCGTCACCCAGACTTCAAAAACGCTACGACACTTCAACGCGTCTCTCTCTCAACTGAGATTCCGCGACGTTCCGTCACACAACGGTTCGAGGACCGCGATGCTGATTGAATTCCAGTGCCGCTGTGGACATGAATTTCGGACCAAACCCGAAAATGCGGGGCGGTCGATCGTCTGCCCAAATTGTCTGGCCCACAACGTGGTCCCTGACGCTTCGGCAACCTGTGTCGAGCTGCCAAGTCACGATGAACAGCGGTCGCTCGCGCCGCTGGTCCGCCGCGCCAATGAGACCGATCAGGCCGAACAAACTGGATCGGACACCCCACACCGTCAACTTGATCACGCTGCGAAGAATCGACGATTGCCACCAATTCCGCAGGCGTCGTCACGTTCGAAGCGACATAACAACACTTCGGCCCCTGACGATGCCGATTCCCGCGGTCCCTCTGACAATTTCGAGCAGCTCGATGAGTGGACATCACCGCGGCGACGCAGACGCAAAGCGGACGACGACGGCGAATCACCTGCGGGAAAGCGAGGCAAACGTCCGTCAAGCAAGACGAAACGAGAAGGCGGCTCGAACGTATTCCTTGTTATCGGTGGAACAGTCACGGCACTCGTTCTGATCGGCAGTTTGGCATTCTTCGCCGTTCCGATCTTGGCCAAGGCACTCAAAGATGGAGGGAAAGTTCAGACACCGCAGGAATTCGAAAAGTACGAGGACAACGACTTCCATTTTCGCTGTGAGATTCCCAAGGGGTGGGACGTCGAAGGCCGCGGCGGTTCGGGGAATGTCCCTCCTTCCGTTCGCATCGAACAAGGACGCGTGAAAATTGTCTATCGCTCAAGTCAATCCGGCGCCGCAATCCAGGACATGGCCCAGGCCCAAGCGAACATGGTGGGCGGAGACGTGTCAGACGAACTGCAACCGGTCTCTCGCGTCCATGACTATCAGGGTGAAAAATTCAGCAGCGACCTGACCAACTACAAAGAAATTGGCGAGGCCGAGAAGATTGAAACCGGCTGGGGAGAAGGGCGATTGTCCACCTTCACCGCATCATCGGGACTTAATGGCACCATTTACGGCTATCGCGTGACGCTGCTGACGTCGCAGTTCCAGTGGAACGTCGTCTGCCAGTGTCCCACCAGACGCGAGTTCCTGGCGTATCAACCCACCTTCCGCCGCATCATCACCAGCACGGGACGATAGCTCGCGACCCGCGTTCGCCCGATCGAACCGATTGCCATGAGCAACCGCGCACCGAAACCGCGTCGTCACCGCGGATCCACCCAAACGTTCACCCAGAAACCGGCCATTCAATTTTCGCAGAAATTTCCGTTCGATGTTGCGCGGCCACTGGGGGACATTGCCGCCGCAAGTTATGCTGATGTCTGCTGGAAATCCCGCCCCGATGTGAATCCCTCTGTCGTAGACCACTGATGACCTGGCTGTTCTCGCTTTATTGGCTCGGTGCATTCGCCGTTGCAGGTCCCATCCTGTTCCATATGTGGCGACGCACCCCGCGCGGCGAACGTCCCTTTTCGACGTTGATGTTCCTTGCACCGTCACCGCCACGGTTGACCAGTCGCAGTCGAATCGAACATTGGTTGCTGCTTCTCCTTCGCACTGCGGCGTTGGCGCTGCTGGCATTCGCCTTCACGCGTCCCCTCTGGCGGGCTCCCATCGCACAGCCCGACGAAGCGTCGACCGAACAGTTATTGGCCGTGCTGGTCGACACAAGTGCCAGCATGCGCCGCGAAAACATCTGGCAAAATCTCATTCAGGAACTCGACGAACGCCTATCCCAGCTACCACCGCAAACACTGGTCGGACTCTACCGATTTGACCGGCATCTTGTCCCTGTTGCAGACTTCCATGAACTCAAGTCACTAGAACCCACCGCACGACGCGATCTCATCCGAATTCGGTTAAGAGAACTGGCTCCCACCTGGGAAAATACCCGGCTTGGCGAAGCCCTCGTCCGCACTGCAACCACCTTGCAAGAGGCTCAAACCGAACGTGCTAAGCCCGCATCCCAGCGGATCTGGTTGGCGAGTGACCTGCAAAGCGGTGCCGAGACCGTTGCGCTCCAAGGCTATGAATGGCCCGACGATTTGCCTGTCGAAGTGATCCTGGCACAAGCGGCATCTCCCTCGAATGCCGGGCTGCAGGTGGTCGAACGGAACCTTGAAGCCGCCGAAGACGTCGTGCGCGTGCGGGTTACCAATTCCAGTGACTCACTGAAAGAACAGTTAACCCTGAAATGGGACGCACCAGGTTCGGGCGAAGTTTCCGTGTACGTCCCCCCCGGCCAAAGTCGCACATTGCTGCCGCCCGCGCGCCCCACAGGTGTCCTCGCCGAGAAACTCCTCTTGCAAGGGGATGACAACGATTTCGATAACCGCGTCTACATCACCGACACCCCACTCGAAAAGCGACTGGTCGTTTACTGCGGCCCGGAAACACAGAACGACACCGACGGTGCCCGGTTCTACCTTGAACAAGTTTTTTCGGCGTCGCAGCGATACCAGATCGACGTGCAGGCGGCCTCTGATGTCAATACGGCAGCGGCAGACTCACAACCCTCGCTGATTGTGCTGGTTCAGCCTGACGCCAAGACTCAGCCGCTCATTCAACGGCATCTCGAAAGCGGGGGCATGGTGATTGTCGCTGCCCCGAATCCTGATGCAACGCTGACCAGTCTGGCGCTCTGCGGACGTCGCGATCTGGAAGTGACCGAGGCGAACGTATCGCGATACGCGATGATGGGGGACATTGACTTCAATCATTCGATCTTTGCCCCGTTTGCTGAATCGCAATTCAGTGATTTCACGGGCATCCGATTTTGGAAGCACCGCACGATCGCTGGTTTGCGACCTGCGATCGGCGAGAACTCTCCGAAAACAGGCGAGGCCAGTAGCCCCCCCGATCAGATCCTGGCGCGTTTCGATGATGACCAGCCCGCCGTCATCGAATTTCCGTTCTCCAAAGGACGCGTCGTGATTTTCACCGCGGGATGGCAACCCGCCGACAGTCAGTTTGCGCGTTCGTCAAAATTTCCCATGCTGATGTTTCGATTACTCGAGCAATCGACAGGCGTCGCTCGGCAACAGGGCAATCAATTTGTCGGCGATTCGATCGCCTGGCCCACGGCGTCGACAATGGAATCCAGCGCGACCGGCAGTGCCCACTTGCCTAGTGGCATGGAATTGACTTCCATGCCACTCAGTCAGCCATTCGCACAAACGGAGATGCCTGGCCTGTACGCGTTGAGTGTCCCGGGACGAACCGAACAGATCGCCGTGAACCTGGCCGCAGACGAAAGCCGTACCGCACCGCTGACCATCGAACAACTCGAAAGCTTCGGACTAAAATTGAAGTCGCGAGAAAAGCCGATCGATCCGCAACTAGTGCGTGACCGTCAACGACAACTCCAACTGGTTGAACTCGAACAATCTCAAAAACTTTGGCAGGCCATCCTGGTGGCCGTTGTACTGGTCCTGCTCGCCGAAACATTCCTCGGTCGTCAGCTCGTCTCGAAGGAACCCGCATGACTCGTTTGTCCGCACAATCGACGCAGACTCTGTCGCGCATGATTCCTGGTGTCGCGACCTTGCTCATCCTCGCGACGATCGCATCGCCTCGAATGACGCACGCAGCAGATAATCCGGGCTCGCTCATGGCAGGGGCCGCCAAAGTCGATATCACCAACGACGACGCAGGACCGGCAAACGACCGTCTCTATGCCAAAGCATTGGTCCTGCAAAACGGTGCTGACAAGGCCGTGATCATTACCGTCGATGCGGTCGCGATCGGTGAAATCGGTCCGATCAAGAACAGCTATCTGGGCAACGTCCGTACGGGGATTGAGAACGAACTTCAGATCAAGCCCACCTCCGTGATGATCAACGCCAGCCACTGCCATGGAATCGTTTGCAGTGACGTTGATGTTCGTACGATTCAGGCCGTCAAACAGGCCGCCAAAAATTTGGTTCCTGTCAAAGTTGGATCGGGCCGTGGTCACGAAAATCGGATCATGGAAAATCGTCGCTTCAAATTGAAAAATGGACGCGAGGTCGATGCGCGGCACGCCTATTCGATGCCACTGGACGAGGATGTCGCTGAGGTCGGTCCAGTTGATCCCGAAATCGGGATCTTACGCCTGGACCGAATCGACGATGGCCCCCAACAGGGACAGACTGTCGCCGTCGTCTACAACTTCGCCTGCCATCCCATCCAAGGCGTTCCCAGCGGCCACAACACCGCCGACCTGACAGGATTCGCTTCGCAGGTCATTGAAGACAACCTGAGTGAGGGTGCCGTCGCATTGTTTGTTCAAGGCTGCGGCGGGGACATCAATCCCGTGATGTACAAGGACGTCGAACATCCAAGAAACGCCGAGCCGCTGGGCCAGATGCTGGGACTGAGTACCTTGAAAGGGCTGAAAAAGATTCAGTGCAATTCGGACGCGCGATTGAAGGTTCTCAATGAAACAATCACCTTACCGCGTGCAGACGTCGCAGAGCGGATCGCGGCCATGGAAGCCGAGCAACAGCGTCTGCTGCTGTCACTCAAGGGAACCAGCCTGAACCTGAAAACGTTCCTGCCGCTGGTCGTCAAATACAACTTGGCGACCGAGTTCCCCTCATACTATTCGCATCGATACCTGCATGAGGAAAAGCTGGGTCGAAACGATTTTCGTCAGATGGACGCCGACAATCGCCGGAACATGAAACAGTACATCGAGAACATCATCACGATGGAATCACTCACTCGGCTGCAAACCAACCTCGCGCTGCTTCGCAAGCACCAGGCTGAAAACGTTGCTGCTGGGCAGCGAACGATCAACGTGGAAGTCGTGGGTCTGCGGATCGGCGAATTCACGTTGATCACGTTCCCTGGCGAATTGACCGTTCGCATCGGTTTAAACATCAAACAAAAGTCACCACACCCCAATACGTTCGTCGCGGGTTACACCAATGGCTACATCTACTACGCCCCCACTTCGGAACAACTTCTGAACGTCGGCGGTGCCCAGGAAGACAGCGACTGCATCCTCGCCCCCGAATGGCAAGCCTTATTTGAAGCGAAAGCGGCGGACCTGTTGAAGCGACTCTAAGACCGCAATCGTGCGTTGGTCGATCATTGAAGTCGGCTTCAAGGACGACTGTAAGGCGAAGACGTCTTGGCTCGCCTGGAGTCGTGTATTGGGAAGAGCAGTCATGACAGTTGCTCGAATCAGCAAAAGATTGAATCGCGTCCCGACTTGTTGGCCAGTTTAATAGTGCGTCCATTGAAGCCAGCCAACACCGAGGAGTGTCGTGATGATCGTCACCGGAATGCCGACTTTCAGGTATTCCTGAAAGCTGACGTTGAACCCCGCTCGGCGGGCATTCTCGACGACGATCAGATTGGCAACCGAACCCAGGACGGTCAGATTCCCGGCAAACGTGCTGGACATCGCCAGTGCTAGCCAGGCTTGCTCGGGATTGGTTGTTGCGGGCACGATTGGTTTGAACAGCAACACGGCCGGGACATTCGAAACCAGATTCGATAACACGACAGACAGCCCGCTGACCGCAATCACTGGCGACGTTGTCACGAACGTCCAGTCCTCAATCGCCCAACCACGGACGACGTGTGTGTTGAACACATCAACGATAATAAACAGCCCGGCGAACATCAGCAGCAGTGGCCAGTCGACGCGGCGATAGACATGCGAAGGATCGATCGTGCTGAGCATCATGATCGCGGCGGCAACAAGTGCCACGACGGCGATTGGAGATCCTAGAAAGAACAACGCGACGACGCCGATTGTCACGATGCTGCCTTTCATCAACAGCACACGATCGATCGGCTTGGCTTCGGCAGGATCATCAGCCACTTCGACTCGTCCCGCCGACGAGAGCGACCGACGATAGACGCATGCCACGATCAGAAAGTTGACTACGAGCCCCAGGATCGCAATCGGTGCCAAACGTCCCACGAAGCGCAAATAGCTGATCTCAGAAAGTGATCCAATAATCATGTTTTGCGGATTGCCCGTGATCGTCGCGACCGAGCCGACGTTCGAGGCCGTCGCCAATCCGATCAAATGCGGCATCATCGGTTGTTTCGTGCGACGACAGAGATCCAGGATTAACGGCGTGAGTGCCACACAAACCACGTCGTTGACGAGAAACGCCGAGAAGACGCCGGATACCGACATCGTCATCGCGAGCAGACCAAACGCACCGAGCCGCAACTGAAGAATCCGATCGGTCGCCACCTGAAAGAATCCGCCGATTTGAAGGTATGCAACCAAGACCATCATGCCAAATAGCAAGGCAATCGTTTCAAAGTCGATCGCTTCTGCCGCCGCCTTGAGATCAATCAATCCGACCGCCAGCATGATAACCGCACCGATCAGTGCGATCCCCGCGCGATCGACGCGAAGGCGGGGAATCTTGCCAATGGCGAGCGCGATGTAAGTCAGGCCGAAAATCACCGAAGTCAGACGAACTGCAGTGATCGTGTCCATTTGGATTCAGTACTCCCGTCATTTCGATTGAAACAAATCGTCCGTCAACTTCGATGTCATCTTCGCGATTGGAGATTAAGCATTACTAAAGATGATTGATCCTCGTTCCCAAGATTCCACTTGACGGCGGTTCACGCCCCGAAGTGGCAAGAGCGTCGCAGGTCGTATTCCCGCTCAGCAGGGACCGAGATCGCAAGAGGCATTTCCAAAGCGCGCACTTTGGAACGAGGGAAAGTGTGCACCTTCCAAACCTCCAAAGTCGCGACAATGCGGCCATCTTTCGATGGCGATTTGTAGTGGCGAAGTCGCCATTCTGACAATGAACAATCAGATCTGGTACGGTAGTTCAGAACTTCTGTGTTCTCCGTCGTCTCGGATGCCCTTGCCGCAATTGTGGCCTTGCGTTCATCGGCTGAACGGGTCGAAATCGAAACGAAATCAGGCGTTTTAAAGTTGGATACCACGGTTCGTCGCGCATCCGTGACGTTCGAAAAAAAAGGACTGGCATGCCGCGAAGCTGGCTGGTATTTGCATTGGGATCAGCGTTCTTCGCGGGATTGACGGCTATTTTTGGCAAAGTGGGTGTGGCCCAGATCAATTCGAATCTGGCGACACTGATCCGGACCGTCGTCATTTTTGTCGTTACCGCCGCACTCGTCGCTTACCGCAACGAGTGGGAGCCGTTGAACAAGTTGTCCGGACGAGCCGTGTTGTTCTTATGCCTGTCCGGGATCGCAACGGGCCTGTCATGGCTGTGCTACTACCGCGCCTTACAACTGGGAACCGCTTCTGAAGTAGCACCCGTCGACAAGCTCAGCCTGGCATTCGTCATTCTGCTCGCATGGCTGTTTCTGGGTGAGCCGATGACGTGGCGCGTCGCGCTGGGAGGGACTCTCGTCGTGGCCGGTGCGTTGACTCTGGCCACGAAATAGGCCAAGAACAATCCATGGGGATTCCATTGCGAAACCGGCGTCTCCTCGGCCCGCGTCAAAGCTTCGCAAGTCCCATGGTCGTGCGGCCAACATGCTGGGGAATTCGCCTCTCGTCTCCGCCACTGTTACTCGATCGGTTCGACGATCAGGCGTCGAATGGCTCGGTATTCTTTTTTGAAGGTGAGACCTGTTTGCGCAGTGAGGTTCTTCAGAACCAGTTCGGGATTGCGATTGTCTAACGGATTTCCTCGTTTGTCTTGCATGTCATTCAGGTGCCAAACGACATCTTCTGAAGGACGTTCTTCCACTTCATCGATCAAAGGAACTTCGATCCAGCGACCAACCCATCCCAAAAGTTCTTTGAGATCACCCGCACCGCCGCCGCCTAAATCGGTGGGCCCCAACTTTTCCCCATAGATTTCAATCCGGTCAGACTTCGATTTCTTTTGAGTTTTCTGATCTGTCTCTGCGTCTTCGAGATCGACCGCCGTGAACTGGTACTTTCCCCGTGCAACATAAACTGTCCGCACGCGTTTCGCGAATGCCAGCCGCACAGGCAATTCCAATTGCCTCTGAAGAATTGCTTCGAGCTCCTTGAGGACTTGTTCCTCGCTGGCCTCGGGCCGGATGACCCAATCTCCAGGTATCGGTTTGTTGATGACGTCCTCGGGACCCTCGATATCCTGCTTCTTGATCTTTAGAGCACTGTCGAGAATGCCGACGAGGTTGTACGGCTCCCCGAATGTCATTCCCCAGCCCTTCAGACGCTTTCCGTCCCAAAAGAATGTCATGGCATTAGGAGGTCTTTGGATTGCTTTTGCCTGCCCTGGATGTCCGACTTTGTAGTACGTCGCACGCAGTTCCGGAAACGGTGGAACGACTCGGGCGATGACTTGGTTCTCGTCCAGGCGGTATCCATGCTTCTCAACGAGTTCCTCCAAAATGGACGCAGAAGAATCCCGTATCTCGCGAAGCCGATTTGTACTGCTTTTCTTTGCCGGATCGGCAGGCGGATTCTTCTCGTCCCTCCCTTTCTCCTCGGGAACTGATGTCGATGCGGCATCTGGTTCGGCCGCAGGAGTGATCTGCGACGAGAGAAAACACGCGGCCAGGGACAGTCCGAATAGAACTCTGCGAATCGAAAGATTGATCCGGATCATGACAATCGTCCTTAGAGATCGACATTGCCTGCCTTGCAATCAAGAAGCTCTGCGTCCCGATGATACAACGGGAAACACACGTTGCAACGACTGGCCGATTCACAGCAATGAGTATCCTGACCGCGGGCCATGTTACATTATCTTCCCACCAAAGAATTGAAACCAGATGTGTCCAATCGGAAACAAGCGCCATAGGCAATATACTTGAGAAAGCAGCATCTCAGATCCTCATTGTTCAACTCGGATCACCACTATGACTGAAACTTCAGTCCGGCTCTTCGCGATTCGCCGATCCGGCGAAAGCGATTCACCCCTTGAGGGAACTCGGGCTGCAAGTGGACCTGGATGGATCAGACACCACTTGGCGCAACGCGACGGTTGTCTTGGAGCCGCCAGATCAGGGATCACTTTCATTCGTTAGAGAATCCGACAACACATTTGATCCCGAAAAGTCAGAAGCAATCGCGGAAATGAATCGATGGCTGGCATCCTTTCCGGAAACCGAACACAAATCCAAAGTGGAATTGCGCTGCACAAGCTTCAATTTGGTCCTGGAAGTTCGATCGAATACGAATCTTGATTTCAAGGAAACAAACGATCCGCGATTGCGAGTCTTGTTTTCTATCTGTGAAGCACTAGACGGTGTTTTGATGTCGCCCATGACACTACGCGACGCACACGGGAGAATCCTTTGCAGTATCAATGGTGACGCCGACGAGCAACCGGACGCCCGTTTTCCGCAGGTGATCGCCGTCGTCACCATTCCCAATCCACCAGGAACGGCCAGCGATCAGCAAAATTCGTCACAGGAAGACGTCACGAACGAGCCACCGAGTGCAGTCCAGGTCGCTCGGCGGACCTTGGCCTTCGCTGCACTCACCGCGCGTGCGCTTTTAGAACAGCATCCCGCCAATCTGAATATGCTCGAAACCTGGAAAAATCGGCCCAAGAACGGTGGCCTCATTCCGCACCTCATCAATACCATTCGGCGTTCGCACCCAAACCCAATGGCCGACCTGTTGATCTGGATCGACGAGATCGGCATCGGCGACGACCTTGAACCGGATGAATGGGAAATCCTGCAGCGACCACTGGGTCGCCTGGACGCTCAGATGGCGATCAACTCCACATGGCGACTGGAAGGACTGGTCATTCTCAGTTGGGCACTTCGTCGCTTCAAACTGCACCCGCATGACCAGCTCACCAGTTTCTACCCAACGTGGGAACACCTTGGTCTGCTTGACACGAAACGCACGAAAGCGTTGCTGGCTGATCCAGTTCTTCGATCACGTGACGAACACCAAGCCGTCCGATCGCGCCTGTTCGCTGTCCATTGGAGGCTGCGAAATTTTAGTTTGCGTCGCGAAGTCGTCGATTTTGCTGACTTCGCAGCGAACCGCTGGTTCGGCCCCCTCGACATCACCAGCCTGCCACTCGTGGATGGCGACCTCGCATTGAATGGCGTACGCCTCGACAACGCCAACCCTGATTCATTCTCTGCCGCGCACAGCGCCTCCCTCGAACGCCATCAAGCGGCCAACTGGCTTTGCGACGGCCCGCGTCGTTGCGCCGAAACCAGGGCCGACACGTGAAGTCGACTCAGACCGTACACCTCGCGGGTCAGGAACTGACAAAGAAGTTGAATTCCTTCAGGAGAACTGAGTCACGTCTGATCCTGTTTCGTCATCGAAACAGAAGGCGCCCGCTCGTCGAAATTCTCCGCCAACGCGACGAATGGTCCAAGTAAAACGCCAGCGACAAACCCAATTGGGCCAATGATCAGAAATGCAACCATCGGTCCCAGATTGGAATTTGGCATCAGCATCGCCGATCCCATGAAAGCTAAGCTCGCGCCTATTCCCCCGAGCAGGATCCCTCCCAATCCGGCGGACGCGACCTTCCTCCGACAAATCGCATCATTCCCCCCCACCACGAACTGCCAGCTCAAATACGCCACGATTCCCATCGGTACTCCCACGGCCGTATGAACCCAATCAAAACCATGATGGACTTGCTTCGAAGCCAGAAGCAGAACAAACGCACTCAGCGGCAACGCAAAAAGGCCCACGGCGATCCGCAGCCCCATCCAGTTGCGGGAAGGATGACATCTCATAATTCAAATCTTCGATTCAACGTTTTCAAATATCCTCCGTGAAATTTCGTAGACGAGCATCGTGGATTAACCGCGGATGAATAACAAAATTAACTGTTTTTTTTTGCGCCACTCCTTGCGATGGCCCAATTGCCGGTTGAGCTCGTAATACTCGCCAATTCTGAATCGTGCATGGCGATTCCTTCATTTTTCGCCAGACGGAATTTTCGAATGAAGTCGCGAGATTGAGGAGAGTGAGCCACCTGCAAAACTTCGCTGTTACACTGATATCTACGAGGACAATGGCATTTGCACGCGAAGTCGAACCTGCAAGAGTACGAGGTCACCATCATGGCCGACGAACGCGACAGCCTTACAAACCAAAATCAGACGAACTTTGATCAACAGAACAAACATCAAACCTCGATTCGTGCCGGGCTGTTGGCAATCGTGAGTCTCGCGGTGATCCTAGGCCTACTTTGGCCGGTCGGAGGGAACAATCGTGGAAGGGGACATCGCACGATCTGCAGGAACAACGTCAAACAGATCTTGCTCGCACTTCTGAACTATGAATCCATTCATCACGCCCTGCCACCTGCCCATACGGTCGATGCGAACGACAGTCCGCTGCACAGTTGGCGTACGTTGATCTTACCAATGATCGGTGAGCAGGAACTGTACGATTCGATCGACTTGTCGAAGCCTTGGGACGATCCGGTGAATGCGATCGCCAGGAAAGCGCGCGTGGACACATTTCGTTGCCCGGCAACTGCTTGTCCCGAGAACTTCACGACCTATCTGGCCGTGGTCACGCCCGATAGCTGCCTTCAAGATCATGAAGCACGTCACCTGGCCGAGATCAAGCAAAGTTACTCGCAGACTGTGATGATCCTGGAAGTTGTGTCCAAAAATGCGGTCCCGTGGATGTCACCCCAAGATGCGGGCGAAGAGCTGTTGATGGGATTCGGACCAAAGACCGTGCTGCCACACCAAGTGGGACCGACTGCTGGAATGCTGGATGGACATGTCGATTCTCTAATGCCGACAATGCCCGCGCCTGTACGTCGAAAACTGATCTCGGCGACGATTGACGATCGATGATACATCGATTCCGGAATGACCAGGTGCTTGACTTTGTCAGAAGGATCTTCAGATGGATTTCCCGTTCCCTCCTCCACCCCCAGGCATGCAAACAATCTTGATCGCGCGGTGGATTCTTACGTTCTGGTCAGTGGTTGGACTTGTCGTCTTGATCTGGAGAATGAAACACAAGCAGTTCCTCCGCCCCAGAGAAATGGCCTACTGGTTGCTGGCAACGCCCGTCTGCGGCATTGTGGCGTTCTTCGGATACAGTCGATTCGAACAGTGGGACGACAATCTCTGGCTGCTCCCCGCCATCGTCGCTTCACTTTCGGTGTCCGTCGCGGGAGTCACAATCGGATTGTCGAAACTTTATGTAGACGGATATTGGGCCGGATTCACATCGAGTGTCGCAGATTGTTTCATGGCCGCTTGCATCGCACTGCCTGTGCTATTGTTTCTGGCACAACCAGTCATGATGCCAGCCGTAGGGTCTCGTCGAACCTCTCCCGTAATCCTCTGCAAGATCAATCAGCGACAGCTCGGCATGTCGATGCTGATGGCCGCGAAGGAACCACAAACATTTCTTCCCGCAAGACAAGGCAGGGGACCGGTATCATGGCGTATTCTGATATTGCCGCATCTCGACTTGACCAGAATCTACAAGCGGTACGATCAGAGTCACCCATGGAATCATCCGCAAAACGATGAATCTTCGCGTGCCTGGGTTCCAGAAATGACATGCCCTGCAAACTACTACAAACAAGCCACGGAAGGGCACTGGTACTCGTCGTTCTCGATGCCGACGGGACCTCATACGATTGGCGCCAATCCCAATGGAACTCCCTTTTCCGACATTTCGGATGGGTTAACCAATACACTGCTGTTTGTTGAAGCCAGTGGGGCCCAGATCATCTGGACCGAACCCCGCGACGTGAACGTTGCAATCCAGCCAACGGGTGTCAATCTGAACGGAAACAAACCGGGCCATTCCGCAGGTTGGCTGTCGTCATACCATCGAGACAATGTCAACGTGATTCTCGCCGACGGCTCTGCGAGATACCTGTCCAATAAGATCGATCCCGCATTGCTCAAGAAACTGGCGACGATTGACGGTGGCGAAACCATTCGAGCCGACGAAGACTTTTGAAATCAAAATCGATCTTCGGCCTCGCGAATTACAATCGCTCAACCAGAGCAGGATTCTCTCTCAACACGGGTTCTCTCGAATTCAATGTTCTTCCAGACAGTGAACTCGACTGCACGACGATCGTGTCCGCCAGTCGATCCCCCAATCGTTGGCAAGTCGATGAGAATAGAAGACTCGTCGCGGCGGGCCAGGGTGAGAGAAACAAGGGGATGTCGCACCAACACATCAGATTGCGTACCAGCGCCCTCGCAAAACCACACGGACGAAGAGTGCTACGCACGGTGCGAAGACCGAGCAGCCATTTCCCCGGTGTAGTCCCCGTTCGTCCCTCGACAACATGACGCAGCACGATCACCACAATTGAAACGTCGACCAGAACACCGTTCAGCAGATGCCACACTTGGATCATCTGCTCAGGCTCAACAAATCCAAACAAGAGGATCGATATCGGTGTCAGTGCCAACGCAGGCATGGCCAATAGCCCTCGCCAGCCTCGACTAAGACCGCCATCCATCATCCGATGAATCGCCCCAGCAAACGTGGCATCGTCGAGTTCAAGAAAGGTCGGTTGCCGATACCAAATCACACACCACGCGGAGAAGTAAATGATCGCCGCGAACAACACGAGGTCGAGCGCAAGCGCCGCACCACGGCGCGCGATCGATGCCAGAGCCACATTTTGATTTCCGAATTGGTATCCCATACCGGAATTGCGCGTTTCCAGCAGACAGGCCCCACCCACGACCAGTCCAACATGAAGCAACCAAGCCATCGTGAAGCTAAAGAGCAAACGCCCCCAGCGTTTTAGATACGGTTTCTCATCCCCTGGAATCGACGTTTGAATTGGAGGGCTTCCGTCCGTCGCAACCCGAAGCAACTCAGCGGAATGCCATTGATTTTCCTGCATCAGGATGATTTCGCCATCCGTGGCCCCCGGAATCAGTCTAAGGTTCTTGCTGGCCGCCGAGATCTTCTCAAGCCCTGGAACTTCGTCCCAACGCCCGTCCGAATGTCGACGGACACAACGAAATCGCGCCGGCGCACTAGGAGAAACAGAGAAGCCACCAAAAATAATGCTGTCGCCCTCACGACTCATGACGCGCCAATAATCCTTGCCCACAACCGGTTGGATCGGTTCCCAACCAGAAACATCGGGCGGGGCGTTCTCAGGAACCATGGCCGATACCGGACCTCCATCGGCTTCTGTGTCGTTCTCGCTCACAAACTCGAATCCACGCCGATAAGCACCGAACTCAAAATGGTCCCTTGCAAATAGATGAAACATTCCATCGCTGTCTTCAAGGACGGTGAGCATCGACTGTTGTCCCGCGGCAGCCGGATCATTCGACCAATCTTTTGAGCGGCGCGAAACGATCGTCAGGCGACCTTGCTGCGAATATTTCTTCCAGAGTCGACCCGATGCCGGCAGAACAAACTTCGCTCCATCGACCCATTTGCCATCGACGAGGTGAATCAGCCGGTGGACCGATTCCAATGGACGACGACTCACGGGATCAATCACTGAGACAAACGTCGTTAACTTACCGTCATACAAAAATGGCATCGCATTTGGGCCACGCAAACCTGTGGGCCACTTCGCAAGCTCACGCAATGAGGTCCCTTCTTGCTTGTAGATCGCTGTATCGGAAGACGCATACAGTTCGTCCTTGATCCAAGTCACATTGACAGAATAACCACGAACCTCGAGACCCGTGTCGTGCTCAACACCAGTCGCCAAGTCCAGGCGCCGGATCGCAGTTCCGCGCGAGCTGGGTGTCCCGGGGCCCGCCCACCACTCGTCCGAAAGCTGAATCGCCGGAAACCAGAGCTCGCCGTTCCTGATCCAACCATGTGAATACATGGGAATCCGGTTCGCCATCTGCCGCAACGGCGTGCCAGACATTGCCACACTGACGGACCACCAGACAATGGCCCCCGGCAGGATCAGACTGAGCAACGTGATAACCGACCACCAGCCGACCGGACGTGGGCGCAGTGTCGTCTCACTCATTCGGGCTTGCATTGATGGCCTTTCACCCGAAACAAGAAACCTTGCCAATCCGCATCATGACCCTGAAAAGGGTAAAAAAGGACGCGTTCAGCTTGAACGATCGCCAGCAAATTAGTCAGTATGTCTCTGTTAGACACTCGGATCAAGCCAGAACGACGGTGGAAATCCGATCAATCAGTGCGCCGTCATCTTCAGGCCAATGATCGAGATCAACAGCAGGCTTAGAAAGCCGAGACGGACGAGGCTCGCGGATTCGCCGAACAGCAAAATCCCACAGACCACGGTGCCCGCGGCGCCGATTCCGACCCAGACGGCATAGGCAGTGCCTATCGGCAAGGTGCGGACGGACATCGAGAGCATCACAAGGCTGGTCACGATCCCGATGATCGTGAAGACACTCGGCCAGAAGCGAGTGAATCCGTCGGTGTATTTCAACCCGATCGCCCAGCCCGTTTCAATCAAACCCGCAATCACAAGAATGAGCCACGCCATGACAATACCCCTTCTAATAGGACGTCGTCTTTGCATGACCGGGTACGGCGCGTCTCGTCCGGGGCCAACAGCGGCCAGTCCCCGATTATAGCAGCCGGATTGGCTGCGGAAAGTCGGATTCGAGATGGTGATGGCATCGATTCAGTCAAGTCGTATGGTGCAGTACCGCTGTTTCCCACAATTAATACGTTTGGATTCGCCAACGATCAGGTCGGTGCGAAGTCTCAACACATTTGCAAAAACGACCTGAGTCGTTTTCTCACCAGCGATATATTTGTTTGAGTACTCGAACGTCATATCGATTCTTTGACGACCATGTCGATCCTTCTTGATCGACGCATCCAATCGCGTTCCGAACGGAATTGAGGAACCGTCAGGACTTGATGGTAGCTCACCTCCATCATGAGTATGAATCGTCCCTTCGTCCGCCGCGAGTGCGACGACGCGCTCTTTGATTGTTGGCGTCTGTGACTCATCCACCACAGTCACATCAAGTTGAAACGGTTTGACTGGCGTTTCTGTTCGATCCGCAGCCAAGATGGCTCCGCAGATCAAAACCATCAAGACGACTGCCATTTGACGCGTCATTTCGATCTCCGATCCATCGGTAGTTTTGATGGCAGCTCGCCCCCAACGCAACGACTGCGGCCCACGCAGGCACTCCGACTTTCGAGCAATGTAGGACTTAGATTCATTTGGGTCGAGTCCAATCAAACGCCGTTCATCGGACCGAAAACCCGCCAATTGACCCTCAAGAACAATTGTGAACGCCACGGTGCCTGTCCCTTTACTTCAACAGGCGGCTAACTGAGATCGTTCATATTAAGAACTGAAGTTCCGGCATTTGCACCGGTCCATTAAAGTCTGCAGAAGAATCCCATCGGGACGCTTCTTGGAAGCCCTTCCGAAGCCGTTGTTCAAGATAAGACACGTGAAAGGAATCACAATGAACGCAAGGCAAGCCATTGCAGGAATTCTCATACTGTTTTTAATCAGCGGACCGATGATTAGCGCCGCCGAGATTGAAGGCGTCACGTTTCCAGACAACCGACACATCGGTAAAACCAAACTGGTACTAAATAATGTCGGTTTGATGCGCTACAACATCGTCATCAAAGCGATGGTCGCAGGACTGTACCTTGGCGAGGGCATCGAACCAAAACAGGCCCTCGCCGATGTCCCAAAACGAATCGAGATTCATTATTTCTGGAACTTGAAGGGAACCGACATCGTTGATGCATCCGAAAAGCTGCTCGTCGCCAATGCGACCAGTGAACGAATTCAGAAGGTCCGAGGTCAGATTGATCAGATGCACAAACTCTACGAAAACATTAAGGCGGGAGACCGTTACTCGCTCACCTACATTCCAAGCGTCGGGACGGAATTGGCGCTCAACGGAGAGCCCAAAGGGCTCGTCAAAGGAGCGGATTTCGCCAAAGTCTACTTCTCAATCTGGCTCGGCAAGAAGCCCATGGACATCGCCCTACGGGATCAACTCGTGAAGCCGAGATCTTAAGCAGCCATAACGGCCTTCGCGGCGGGATTGATTTGCCGCAGTCAATCCCGCCGACCGAACTCGGTCTTTTTCTGAACAGGCGAACTGAATGTGGCGCAGAAGCAGATTCCAACCGGAACCAGCGCCGCCAGCAGAGTACGTTCGTAATACATCACCTCGATCCACGAGGGTCTCGTCGCACCAGGAATTCGATCCAAACGTTCACGGGTGGCGGCAGCGATCCATTGCCGCTCTGAAACCGCATCACCATCGACTTAAGACGGAACGGAGCCAAATGAGATGCAGTAGATTTGACGGCGCATGATGTCGCGTTCGGTGCTCGCCCTCGTGGATGCAATCAACCCGCTGAGTGGCCACGATCTGCGTCAATAGGAACGTTTAGGTCCAAATCCATTGCTCCTCAACACCGTAGTCTCCAAGGCAGTCAAATATCACACAAGAATTGTCCTGAGATTCTTTGAGAGCACGCTTTCGAGCGAAATCGTCCCGTTTGGGGCGAAACTCTATGTCGTTCAAAGCGTGAAAATGAGAGCGCAGCAAGCCCAATTGCCGTTGACGTGCGCCTACAGCCGTCGGTAGACTACTGCCGCCCACAGGTGTAGGCGCACGTCGAGGGATAAATGCGGATGCTCAAGCCACGAGATTTGCCGCCTCTGTCCGAGGCGCAACTGGAAATCATGAACATTGTCTGGCTCGCCGGTGAATGTTCTGTCGCTGATGTTCTTGAACAGCTCAGCACACGGCGGACGGTCACGCGGAACACCGTACAGACCATGCTATCGCGACTCGATGAGAAAGGCTGGCTGATTCATCGCGACGACGGTGGAACATTCATCTACCGCACCAGCGTTCCCCGCGAGCGGGTTCAGCAGCAACGGCTTGAGCAAGTGGTCGAGACCGTATTCGATGGATCGACCGCCGGCATTCTGATGGCATTGCTCAAAGACAGCACGTTGACCAGCGACGAAGCGAATCGCATTCGGAAAATGATTGATCACGCGGAGAAACGCCCATGACCACGATCGCCAGCCGATTCGTCGAGGCCACGTTCGATCTGCTTTTGATCACAACGTTGCAATACACGCTCTTCGCGGTCCCGCTGCTCATCGGGTTACTCATCTGGCATCGGCGACCTGCGATTTGTCATGCTCTCGCTCTTGTGCTGGTTTCTGCGGCACTCGTAGCACCATTGGCCGCAACGACGGCCCGACAACTTCATCTGTGCTGGCTGCCATTACCGGCTGGATTGACCACGACGACAAACCGAGCGAGCGAACTCTCGGAACCCGAATCAGTTGACAATGAATCTGCCAATACCGCATGGATCGGCATAGCGTCACCCGTAAATCCGCACGAACATCCAGTGCCCAAGAATGAACGCACTGAACAACCAGCGAGCGTTGCAAATCGAGTGACTGCCAACGAGTCACCAACAACTCGCAGTCTCCCACCTGTGGTAACCATTGCGAAGACTGCAGTTATCGATTCGACAAACTCAGCGAGCAGCCAACCGGATGTCGCCGCAGGGATGGCGTCCGGCAAATCGATGCAACGATTTCATCTGATGGGATTCCTCAAAACACACGCCTCAAAACTTCGAACTCTTCTAGTCGCAGTCTGGTTGATGGGATTCGCATATCGTGTCTGGCAATTCGCACGCCTATGTCGGCGAGTTCATAGTTTGGTGGAGCACACTACACTCGTCACAGAACGCCGCATACTGGATGTTCTGCAAGAAGTCGCCGACCAACTTGAATTGCGCCGGACGGTCACAATGTCGGCCTCACCGGCTCTCAACAACCCATTTGTCTTTGGCGTCATTCATACACAAGTGATCGTTCCGATCTGGCTCCTTTCGTCCGACAATGAATCGCAATTGCGACATGTCCTGTTACACGAATTGAGTCACATCGCCCGCGGTGATTTGCAAATTGGATTGATCCAGCGTTGTGCCACGACTCTGTTCTGGTTTCACCCGCTGGTCCACCTTGCCAGCATAATTCTCTCCAATGCGCGCGAAGAACTGTGCGACAACGATGTGCTGCGGAACTCGTCAGCCGTTGACTACTCCCGCACCCTCCTGCGGATCGCTGAGATGTTCGCGGGCCCGGTTGAACGTCCGGCGTTGTCGCTGTTTTCACGTCGCCAAACATTGGAATCGCGCATCGCGGCGCTGCTTGACCCAAGACGAGACCAAACGACGCGATTGCCACGAAGAATTTCACGAATTCTAGTTGCGATTGCAGGGATTTTGGGATTCCTCGCGGCCGGCGTTGGTACCGCCAATTCATTTCGCTTTCTGGTAGCCGATGCGGAGGCACCGGCGAATGCAGCCGACGGCCCTAGGTCTGAACAACAGCAATTGATTGATCGAATCCGCGCGCGTGTGAAATACATGCTCGGGCTCTCTGCGACCATTAAGAAGTTGGAATACGAACTGGAACTCGGCGGGAACGCCACGTCAATCTTGGTCGAAGACCATTCGGCGGGTCGTTTGGCCCCGTGGCAAGGGACAACGCTTCAAGGTGGATTGCAACAGCTTCTCAATTCCCCGGATCGATTCGACATTCAAATCGATCAGCAGGCAAGCGAAGGCACATTGATACTCCATGCCGTCTGGAAAGTCCCTGAGGGCAACTTCAGTTTTCACTGCGGCAACGGGGTGCAGGACACGTACCAGGGGTACTTTTCTCATCCCGCTCGCGAAACCACCATCACCATTGATGCGAAGAGTTTTGTTCCCCTCAAAGAGCTGACACGGGACACCACGGTGCTTTACGAAAATTGGGAAGAGGTTGAAACGGGCAGATCGGTTCCAAGGCAGATTCAGATCATCCGCTACGGGATTCATGATCGTCTGAGTTTCGATTGGCTTGGCCAGTCGATCTGGCTGCTGCGTTCCTCAGAATCGCTTCTGCCGAGATCGACGATGATCAGGACGTATGTTCGGAACGTACGCATCGATTCGAAAGCGGTTGAGCGGGCGCCGACCGCACACGAATTGCGTTCACGGGCTGGTGTGCGTGCGCTGCGTGATTTGCTGGATCACAATCGCCCGTGGCTGGATCGGGGGCTCACCGGTTCTGGCTGGAAACCACCCTTCGAAACCTTGTCCTATACCTTTCACACCGAACGCGAAGACATCCTTGAGTCTTGCAACTTCGACCGCACCGGTGAAGCGGTCTTCGAAGTGACTCGCGACGGCAAGGGGCAAGTGAAAAATCACGTTGGTGCCCTCAGCACTTCGCTCAACACGCAGGAAACGGCCGACGCGATGCGCGACGCCAACTATGCGCACATTCAAGGCCGGCCCAAGCGACCGGAAGGACCACCTCGTGATCTGGCGTTGAAACATTATGCTCGTATCGGATGTCAGTTCGATCTGCCACTGTTTCACTATCAGGGGCGACTTGAATCGGCGGAAGTCGAGATCGCGGACGGCGAATGGAATGGCACAAGTTGTCGAAAGGTGATCGTCACGAATCTTAGTGGCCGCCCCTTTCTGGGTTGTGGCACGATGTTTGGGTTTACGTCATGGTCCTACGTGCATCATATCTATCCTGAGTCCGAAGTGCTTTACGTTGATCCGGCTCGAAATCAGATCCTGCATGAAACGCTCATCGGTCGTGATAGAACATTCGAAATCGACTTCGGCGACTATGTCGAAGTGGCGTCGGGTCAGTTCGCGCCGCTCTCCATTCGGATCGAGTCACCTGCTTACTTCACCTGTGAATATCGATTCCAGATTGTGGGTCAGACGCATTGGATGCTCGATCACGTGGCCTCATGGTTTGATCCCAACGACAAGAGTCGCGGGATCGTCAAAGAGATCGAAATCAATGGCGGTCACATGCTGCTCGACAACGCCCGACGACAAGTCGCCAATACGCGTCAATTGTTTCAGGGCGAAGGGGAATCTCAAGACCACGTGAATCTCGCCCAGATCCCCTTTGTGCTGGGATCCGTCATGCAAGTTGGCTCGTACAAAGTTCAAGTGACATCTTCCGACGCACAGTCGGTGGTGATCGATGCAAAGGCGACCGACGCCGCGGCACCAGATTCGGTTCCGATTTGCTTCTTCGATGCGGATGGACGGTTGCTGTTCGCACCGACGCTGACACTGGAAGAACAAAACGGTGTGAAGCAGGGACAGAGCAAGATTCGTGGGTCAGAGGTTTGGAATCGCGTTCGGTTCGTCGCCAGCCCGGCGTTGCGATCTGGTGAAAACACGAATCCCGTCTCCGTGATACCGTTTCACTGGAATGAACCGATCGCCGTCAACGTCGCCGCTCCTCGAAGCGTTCCCTCAGGGCTCCCGCGGGATGCTCGCCCGACAATTGAGATAAAGACACGCAGTTTTCGAATGGAAGTCGTCCGTGATTCGGAAGGTAGAGCCAAAGCCAAGCTGAACGTTGTCAGCCTTGATGGTCCGCAGGAGTTCTGGTTTGACATCGCTCTGGCACTGATCAGTGAATCGGGCGATCTGTTGTCGACGGGACATCTTGCAACAGCCTTGCGGGTCGAATTCAAACCTGTCGAGAACCAGTTCGAGGTTGAACTCGGGTCGATTCCTGCGGGGACGGAACCTCGACATCTGATTGTCGGGTTGTCCCCCGGCAACATTACGGGCGGGCATGTGGGATCCATGTGGGGGCAATTCATGAATGAGACTCCCGCATTTTCGGTCATCACGTTGCTGAAGAGTGGCGACGAACACAATTGGAAGACCGGGATGGCACAATTGGCTCGTGAGGACATCGACATCAGAATCTTCAAAGAGTTCCACGACGAGTATCCGAAGCGGCTTCGTTCGGACGGCTCAAGAATCAGGTTGCTCGAACCACATCGCGACGCCTTGCGAACGATCGTTGCGAAGGCGCAGCAACCTGACGCGTTGGCGGCCGCCGTGCGATTCCTTGCCTATTCCGAGGACCAAGCCGCTGCCAAGTTGCTCGAACCACTCCTGAGGCATCCTTCCGCTCAGGTTCAGGAAGCGGCAGCAATTGGTCTGACCTTTCTTCATGGTCATACACACTTCGAACGGGTTCGCAACATCCTCGCGAGTAAGGCGGCAACAGCGTCGCTCGATAAACCACGGTTCTATGATTTGCAGGAACAAGACGCATTGATCTCGCTGGTTCATCACGATTCCGATCGCGCAGTCGATCTGTTGGGAACCACGTTGCTTGACGATCTGAAGCAATTGACTGTGGAACGGGATGAGAAGGATCGAATCTTTCTGGCGGGTTCCCACCAACGAGCACTCAATCTGTGCAATCTACTCGGAAACACCGGACGACCACGGGCGGCCAGTTGGATCATGGCGGCTATCGATCTGCTGGCCGAGCGACAAGAAATTGCAAAGCACTTTGAGCAGTATCGACTCCTCGCATCAGCGCTCAAGTTCGAGGCGGAAACTCAAGCCTACATCATGGCGAGTATCGAGACTGGAAAATTCGCCGGGGAATGGATTCACGCGCTGCGTTACAGCAAGAATCCACAATACGTGTCGGCAGTCCTTCGATTTCACCAAAGTAGTCATCTGACCGCACACGACGGCGATGATGTTGTGTCCTATCTTTCGAACATCAATACCCCCGAGTCACTGGTGGGTCTGCAAAACTTCTACGAAAGCGGGTGGAATCGCGATGACCGTTCAATGTGGCTACACCTCTGCCAGTCACTCGCCGCAACCGGTGATGCACGGGGTCTGAAAGACGCATTTGAAACGTTGGTGATGCTGGATCAAACGGCTCAGCCTCCGGCAACTGATCGCGAACACCGTACCTGGAAAAGCACCCGCGATCAGTTGCATGATCAGGCGATGTTGGTGATCACCAAGGCCAATCAAGATACGTTGGCGAAGTTCCTCGTGAAGTATGTCAGCACGCAGACATTGGAAGAACAGCATGTTGTGCTGGAATGCCTGTGGACGTTTCCAACGTTCCCTCACGAGTTCGGCCCAGTGTTAAAACGGTGGTCCGAGAGCGAAAACGATCGAACTAAGACATCTGCCAAGCGATTGATGAATCGTGGTTAGCAGTGCTGTAGAGTCCACGCGGTATTCAACCGATATCACATTACAACGCCGTGATGACGCCGATCATTCCAAAGACGAATCACGGGATCTTCGCGTCCGTGTTCATAGCCAAGGACACTGACGGAGGCCGTATTCAGGAAGAAGCAACGAGCGGCCGTTGCCTCAAGCTTCAACCACCGCGCCGTCAGGACGCGCAGAAAATGGCTGTGCGAGAACACCAACGCCGTACCGCTGACCGAACTCAGTTGGCTGACAATACGATCAGCCCTCGCGGAAATCTCTGCGACAGACTCACCATCAGGACAGCCGTCTCGGAAGAGATTCCAGTCGGGTCGCTGTTCATGAATCTGAGCACTCGTCTTGCCCTCATAGTCGCCGTAGTGCCATTCAGTGAGATCCTGATCCGCGTACGCGACTTGACCGAAACCGGCAAGCTCGCACGTTCGCATCGCCCGTTGTAACGGGCTGGTCAAAATTCGGTCGAATGAGATTCTTTTCAGACGATCACGAAGAAGTTCTGCCTCACGTTCACCGTTCGCAGTCATAGGGATGTCACACAAGCCCGTATGCTGTCCTGTGATGCTCCATTGCGTCTCGCCGTGCCGGACTAGATAAACCAGAGGACAGGCTTGATTCATACGGGGTCACCTTTCTGACCAATGCGGTCTATTGAAAAAACAAGGTCGGACATTGCACAGCCCCGAAAATGCTATGACCCCATAAATACCGAGGTACCTTTCCACCGCATTTCGAACACATTCGGTGAGACATCCCTCAGATCGAACTGCGACTTGGTTTACGTCCCGCTTTTGCATTCGCCTCGTCGTGCGGCCACATTGGAGATGGCTCGCTCGTACAGCGCCTTTTGTGCCGCGGCAACATTCGCCTTATTGCCCTTCCACGCTTCCATGGCCGGTTGCTGGATGGCGCGGGCGAATGAGAACGCCAATGGCCAGGGTCGACGCGACTTGAAGCGGACATTCATCGCATTCAATCGTGCCGTCGCGAGCTCGGCCGACTGGCCGCCCGACAGGAAGGCAATCCCCGCCACCGCGGCCGGAACTTTTCGCAAGAAGCAGTTGACGGTGGCGTCGGCCACCTCATCGACCGATGGCTGAATCGAACACTTCAGTCCTGCAACAATCATGTTCGGCTTAAGGATCATTCCCTCGAGTATTACACCATGCACGTCCAATTGATGAAATACGGCGGACAGGACTTCGGCCGTCACGCAGCGACATTGTTCCAATGTGTGTGATCCATCCATAAGAACTTCGGGTTCTACAATCGGAACAATTTCGGCTTCTTGACAGAGCGCGGCATAACGAGCCAACCCTTGTGCATTGGCTTCGATGCACCCGTGACTCGGTATGCCATCGCCAATCGTGATCACCGCTCTCCACTTGGCAAACCGCGCACCAAACGCCGCATACTCAGCGAGGCGATCACGCAATCCGTCGAGTCCTTCCGTGATTTTTTCGCCGGGATGAAGCGCCAGTGACTTCGCACCGCCGTCGACTTTGATCCCAGGAATGATTCCGACCTCGCTGAGTGCCTTGGCAAAGGGAATTCCATCGGACTTCTGCTGACGGATCGTTTCGTCGTAGAGAATCGCGCCATTGATGCACTCAGCCAATCCCGGCGTAGTCACGATTAGCTCGCGGTACTCGCGCCGCATCGCCTCGGTCTGCGGAATCCCCAGCGCGGCAAATCGTTTGTTGCAGGTGGGGTTGCTCTCATCCATCGCCAGAATGCCCTTGTCGTTCGCCACGAGACTTTTCGCGGTACTCGTCAACTGCTCGCTCGTCATTTCGAAACTCCTCTGTTTCAGGTTCGACTTGCAGACGCCCCACTACTGCGGGCATCGACGTTTGATTTGGCACTGATCCGATGACGATCAGGTGAACGCACCACATCGCT
Organism: Schlesneria paludicola DSM 18645; assembly: GCF_000255655.1. Taxonomy (NCBI): domain Bacteria; kingdom Pseudomonadati; phylum Planctomycetota; class Planctomycetia; order Planctomycetales; family Planctomycetaceae; genus Schlesneria; species Schlesneria paludicola. Next base: position 116,918 of record NZ_JH636437.1, read on the forward strand.
TCAACTTTCGGGTTCTCCCTATTCCAGAACGGAGCGTTCCTTCACATTGAAGGACGCTTCCGTGCCCAGAGACAGATTGCACGTCCCAGCATATTGTTATAGGCACCCATCAAAACCTTGTCTTGGCCCTGCTGGTCGGATTCGCGTCGAACGGATGCCCGAAATTCTCAAACTTTCTTCAGATTCTGGTGGAAACATCGACGCCTCCCACGTCTTGTATGCACGAAGTGACGTCATGGCCGGCCGGGTGTGATGTCACGAACAAGATTCGCTCACTTTCGTAAGATCCGCTCTTCAAAAGGAGATATGGCGTGAGAGAAGACGCTGACGCCAGCGCGGTTTCCCGGGTCCAACGTGGTGATCGGGCTGCTTTCGCGGAACTCTACGACCGCTACGCGCGGCTGGTTCGGTGTCTCTGTTTTGATGGAATCCGGAATCTAAATGATTCGAATGACTTGTGTCAGGAAGTTTTCCTAAAGGCGTTTCGCTCGATCGGCGAACTGCGGGATGCGAATCGATTCGCCAATTGGCTGACGGGAATTACGCGGAATGCCATCCGTGATTGGCATCGTCGGCACGATGGCAGTCCGATGCAGTTGGACGAGCCTGTTCCCGATTCTGAGCATCGCGACAGTGAAACGGATTTCGCCGAGCTCCGCGATGCGATCGGAGCACTGCCCGAGCAGGAACGCCTCGCGCTACATCTATTTTACCTTGACGAAGAGCCAGTCACGGTCGCTCGGCAGGTCCTGGGATTGTCGCAATCGGGCTTTTACAAACTGTTGGATCGAGCTCGGCGGCAAGTTGCGGAGAAGATGAAAGCAACTCAGGAGATGCGTGATGAATAATTCGCCCAACGATCCCAAACTTCGTGAGTTCTACGAGACATTTTCTACCGACCACCATCGTCAACTTGAGGCACTTATGCAAACGATTTCTGAACTGGAACCGACCCTCGTGCCAAAACCGAATACGCAGCCACGACGAGACTCGTCGCGAAACTCGCGCCGTGCCTTGGTCGGATTGGTGGCTGCCATCGTTGTCGGTCTGTCACTGCCTTTGATGTCGTCGGTCTTCGAGACGAAGCCGGCCTCAACCCTCGCAGACGGATGGCGTCACGAGTTTCGAGTGAGCAGCGACAAGACTCCCGTCGCTGTCGGCGACGACCGCCATGCCATGCTGGAAGTCTGGACCGAGGAAGGTTGGCTGATCGCGTGCCGCAAGTCTTTCCAAGGAGATGTGGAGTGGCAAGTGGTGCTCGCCAGAACCGATGTTGCGGAAGAACCCAAAATCGCTCAAACGCCTGACGAGCTGACCGTGACGTTTGGACCGTACTTGATTCGCGACGCATCAACGGGAAACCTACATATCCGTCGACAGCCGAAGAAAGCGAGCGATCAATGGCCCGAGCTGGAATTGCAGGCGGGTAAACCAATGGCATCATCGGGAAACTGGCGGGGCTTTAAACTGGCGGCGTCGACAATCGGTGATTGGATCTGGGTCACAAGCGGCCCGAGTGATCCGAAGAACGGAGACCACCACGATGTCTGGCTGAGGGCCGAACAGCAGATGCAAAAGCGAGCTGGATACGGAAGTTCTGGAGGAATGCTTTCTGCTCAAGTCTTCATCGGGAATCGGAAAGCAAATGATGACGGAAAACAATTCACGGCCAATCGCGTCATGACGGCCGATGTTGTAAGGGTGCCTCAAGGCTTGTGATCATTGCAATCCCTCATCGACGATGACGGGCAACAGAGAGAATGACTTCGTGCGTAGCAAGCAATAGCACAGAAAGCAGCACGGCGAATGATGCGACAGACTCAAGACTGATTGTGTCGCTAAGGATACCAGCCAGCCCTGGCATCAGTGCGGCGCCCACCATTCCGGCACTGGCTTGGAAGCCGACGGCGTGCGTAGCGACGTCGGCCCCCAATCGCTGCGGTGTCTTGGCCATCAGACACGGGAACATCGGAGCCAGACCCAGGCCAATGACTATCAGGCCCGTACAACTGAGCTCGACCGGCCCGCCGAAGGCAAACAGAAGTGTTCCCGCGAGTGCCGCAATCATCGCGCAACGAATCAGCAGGTCGAGCCCAAATCGAGCCGCAATGACACCGGCCACGATCCGGCCGATCCCAATCGCCGCGTAGTAACCACTGGCAAGCGGCCCGGCGACGTCGGTCGGCAAATGCCGAGATTCAGTCAGGATCGTGAAACTCCATTGTCCAACGGTGAACTCCACCCCCACATACAGAAAGAATAGAACCATCTGCAGCCAGACGAGCGGTTCGCGCAGCGTCACCACCATGCTGATCGGAGCAATCACCTCGCCATTCTCTGAAAGATCAGGGCCAGTCCACCTGTCACGGGTGACGATGAAGATCACCATCATCACAAGCAGCAACCCCCCCACGCTGGCATATCCGATCCGCCACGATCCCCAGTAGAGCATGACGGTCATCAGCAGTGGCCCCAACGTGGCCCCGACGCTGTAGCACGCATGCAGCCAGTTCACATGCTTGGCCGAGAAATGCTTGGAACTGTACGCGTTCAATCCGCTATCGATCCCGCCGGACCCTAGACCCCAGATCACCGCGCACGCGACAAACAAAGGCCAACTCGGCGCCAGGCTAAACCCGAACATCCCCAGTGCCACCAGCCCGCTACTCACCCACAGTAGATTCCCTAGCCCCATCGCATGCGTGATCGTGCCACCGAAGAAACCGGAAGCACAATAGCCGCAACCGAGGGCGATGAAGACCAGTCCAAACCCACTCTGCGGCAAGGAAAACAGATCGCGCACGGACGGCCACGCCACTCCCGCGATCGGATCGGGCAAACCAAGGCTGACGAATCCCAGATAGGCAATCGAAAGTAGAAACACTGTTGGCAACGGCTTGTCAGCACCCGATTCCGTCTTCTCATTCATTGTCCGTCACCCATCCCTGATCAGAAAGCCGGCCACACCCTCGCCTCGAAGCCGCAACCGGCGTGCCCGAGCCATCACTCCACGGCCACTCGGCGACGAAATGGTGAGAAGACTATTACCAGCGAGGACAGACGAAACACAATGCGGGATCGATTTCAGGTCGACCGCGATTGGCTCCAAAGGGCGATGTTGGGCAGGATCTCCATAAAACGGCTTGTCATGAAAAGATGAACATGGGACAGTCGAACGAGTGGCACAGCCATTGGAAACCAACTTGTCGAATGGAAAGGATCAAATGAACAAACGCGTTCGAATCATCCTGTCCGTGGTTGGGCTCCTCTCCTTGTGTTTGATCGTTCCAAACACCGAAGCCCGTCCGAAGTTTCGAAAGATCTTCCAAACCACCTATGAGACACAGTTCGCGGGGAAAGATTTCGGGATCGAATCCTGTACGATCTGCCATGACAAAGTGAACAACAATTTGCGTCCCAGGAACAATTACGGAGACACGCTCGCAGAATTGTTGCCGAAGAAGAACACCACCGATGAGGCCACGATCCAGTCTGCACTCAAGGACGCCGAAGAAAAACCGAGTGCAATCGAAGGCAAAACCTTCGGCGACTTGATCCGAGAAGGACGACTTCCGGCATCGAAATAGACAACGACCGAGGTTTCAGCAGGTACATGTCATGCCGGGCGGGGTGACAACCACATCATGGGATTTCACAATTCGGTGTTTTGGAACTTGTCTGCCAGCAGCAAAGATCCGGCACAAAAAACAGGGACTTCATTCTCGAAAACGAATGAAGTCCCTGTTGGATTGCGATGGTCACCCGTCAGGATTCGCTCTTCGCGGTCCTGCTGGGGATTGATCGTGGTCGGCAGTGATACCCACCAGCATGAAAATGCCGAGAATCAGTGACCGCCTTCTTTGTCCTCACCCAGTTGCTGGGCGAGGTAGTTTTGGATGCCGAGCTTGCTGATCAGGTCCAGTTGGGCTTCGAGCCAATCGACGTGTTCTTCCGATTCCACCAGAATTCCTTCGAGCAGATCCCGGCTGCCGCCGTCTTTATTGTCGAGACAAATCTGGATCGCTTCGTTGTAGGAATGCACGCCTTTGGTCTCGAGCGCCAAGTCGTTCTCGAATTGTTCCTGCACCGTAGTCCCGACACGGATGACATCGTAACGAGCAATCTCGGGGACACCTTCCAGGAAAATGATCCGGTCGATCAGCTTTTCCGCATGCTTCATCTCGCCGATCGATTCGACGTAATGCTTATCGGCAAGCTTGTTCAGGCCCCAGTTGCGACACATCTTCGACTGAACGAAGTACTGATTGATGGCCGTCAGCTCGATGGTCAGACCGGCGTTGAGTGCGTCGATAACGACTTGATTTCCCTGCATGGATGAATTCTCGTTTTCTAGGTGGATTGCGACGAAATCCAGTGATACACGTGGCATTGGCCGGGGAATACATCCCCAAAAACAGCTTGCTGCCGCACGCAAGTCACCGATGGAATTTGGTTTGCAGCGGATTGTAGAACGAAACGAGGACGATCGCCATTGAGACGGCGACAGGCCTTCTTCCGGTCACCGTCTTCGCAATTTGGGATGTCACGGCGAACGACTCGTGATAATCTGGTGAAATCACCGATCAACGATCCCCGCTTCGACAAGCGTTGCTGGGCTCCCCCCGCGGAAAAGTCAAAATGAGTATGCTCGTTATCGTCCTCGCATCAGCCGCCATTTTGTCGGTCGCGTACCTGACCTATGGTCCGCTGTTGGTGCGTTTGCTCAAGCTCGACCCCAAAGCGCAGACGCCCGCGTACGAATTGCGCGACGACGTGGACTATGCACCACTTGCCCCGAACGAGCTCCTCAGCCAACACTTTTCCGCGATTGCCGCCGCCGGACCGATCGTCGGCCCGATTCTGGCGGGTGTGATGTTTGGATGGTTGCCCGCTTTGATCTGGATTCTGGTTGGTTCGATCCTGATCGGCGGCGTGCACGACTTCACGGCCCTGGTTGCCTCGATCAGGCATAAAGCCAGGTCGATTGCCGAAGTCGTGCGAGATCACATGAGTCGACGAGCGTTCGTGCTGTTCCTTAGTTTTGTCTGGCTGGCCCTCGTCTACATCATTGTGGCCTTCACCGACGTCACCGCCGCATCGTTCGTCGGGACACAGACTCTGGAAAATGGTGAAACAGTAACCGGTGCCGGGATCGCATCGTCCTCGCTCATGTATCTCGCCCTGCCGATCATCATGGGTCTCTTGCAACGATACGCGAAGCTTTCGGTTGGCTGGGCCATCATCATTTTTCTGCCAATGGTGGGCGTGTCAATCTGGGCGGGACAATATCTTCCGGTTGACATGACGGCGATGTTGAAACTGGTTTATCCTGCTGCAAACGATGCTATGGCACACAAGACTTGGGATTTTTTGCTTTTGGCTTATTGCTGTGTGGCGTCCGTCGTTCCAATGTGGCTACTGCTGCAACCTCGTGGTCATCTGGGCGGGTATTTCCTGTACGTCGCACTCGCAGCAGGGGCGGTGGGGCTGCTGTTTGGCGGAGCAGAAGTGAAGTACCCCTACTTCAATGGCTGGACGACGGCCAAAGGGGAAACGCTATTCCCCGTGCTGTTCATTACGATCGCCTGTGGGGCCTGCTCGGGATTCCATTCGCTGATCGCGTCGGGAACGACATCCAAGCAGTTGCGATATGAAACTGATGCCCGCGTCATCGGCTACGGCGCAATGCTGCTCGAAGCGATGGTCGCAATCGTGTCGCTCAGTTGCGTCATGATTCTCGCCAAGGACGCACCTCTCTTGAAAGATGGCCAGCCAAATCTGATATATGCCCAAGGCATCGGCGCACTGCTCGAACAATTCTCGGCGTTCGTGCGAGCTCGCGGTTGGAGTGGGTTCCATCTTTCCAGTCAGCTGACGGTGTCGTTCGCCCTGATGGCGTTTACAACATTCGTTTATGACACGCTGGATGTATGCACCCGGTTGGGGCGGTACATCATTCAGGAATTGACCGGGTGGCACGACGCCAAGGGCCGCTGGATGGGAACGTTACTGACGGCTGGCGTGCCGGTGTTTTTCGTGATGCAGTCGATCAACGGAGTCGACGGCAAGCCCGCACCACTCTGGCGAGTCTTCTGGGCGCTTTTCGGAGCGAGCAACCAGTTACTCGCGGCGTTGACACTGCTGGGCGTGACGGTCTGGCTCTGGCAAACACGACGCGAGCTCTGGGTTCTGTTTGTCGTGGGACTTCCAACCGTGTTCATGTACACCATGAGCACTTGGGCGCTCGGCCGTATGATCTACAACTACGTTCGCCAATTGCAGGGGCCGACGTCACCTCAGCAGATCACCTATGTGTTGCTGGGCATTTCGATCTTGCTGCTGGTTCTGGCACTGGCAATGCTGGTCGAAGCGGTGATGGCCCTGACGCGTAGCTCGAATGGCGGTTCACGTCCAAATGCCCCGACTCCGGCAATGGTCTCCGGCTGATTCGATTCGGACGGAATCACAGCGCGCCATTCGCGAACGATGATCTCACACCAACGCGGGCTGCCGGGTCGATGAGCCCAACAGTTCGGACAGTGGGGCATCGGTGATTAATGGAATCGATTTGCCGTCGATTTCGACCGTTTGCGAGGTATCAACACCGAACCAGTTCAACAGGGTCGAAGTGAGTTCGCCCGGTACAACAGGACGTTCGATCGGCTCACGTGCCATCGCATCGCTGGCGCCAATCACCAATCCACCCGGCACCTTGCCACCAGCCACCACGGCCGACCAGCACGACGGCCAATGATCGCGTCCCATGTTCTCGTTCACATGCGGGGTCCGACCAAATTCGCCGGTCACAACAACCAGAGTGTCGTCGAGCAATCCGCGCTGACCGAGATCGTCAAGCAGCCCCGAAAGCGCACGATCGAATTCCGGGCACAGTCGATCCTGGTAATCGAACAATGTCGCTGGTCCGCAATTTCTGTCGCCGTGGCAATCCCAAGTCATTTGATTGCGAAGTGAGTCAAACAGGTTGACCGTGACACATCGAGTGCCACGCTCGACGAGCTGTCGTGCCTGCAGCAGCTTTCGCCCAAATGAACTGTGTCCGTACAGGCGCTGAATGGATTCGGGTTCTTCGTCGGGCTCCGCAGAGATTGTGAGCGGATTCCAATCGGTTCCCAGAACCCCTGCGGATTGTCCGCGATAGGTCGAAACACCAGTATCGAACAATGGTTGAGGCAATACGACGCTGACCGGCGCACCGTTGCGGGCATCGACATTCTGAGCGACCACGCTGCTCCAGTTCGGAAACTGCGCCGGGCCAAAAGACAACTGGCCCGTTTGCAGCAACTGCATTCCCGTTTCATGAATCGGTGCCGCATCATGGTTGAGCGAGCGAATCACGCAGAGTTGATCCGCTCGGCGAGCCAGCCCGGGTAACGATTCACCAAACCGCACGCCGGGAATCGAAGTTTCGATCGACTTGAACGGCCCGCGAATGCTGGCGGGCGCCTCGGGCTTGGGATCAAACGTTTCCAGTTGGCTGGCACCGCCGGTCATCAAGATGAAGATCGCGCGTCGGCTGGTACCGCCGGTCAAGGCGGCCGCCCGAGCCGCACCAGTTAATCCCACGACAGTCAGACTGCCAGCGCGCAGGAAGTCACGGCGCGATACGCCATCCGCGTCGGGCATGACTTCACTTGCCGACATCCCAGTTTCCTTTCGCCAACCCCAATCCCAAAAGTTCATCTTACTGTATCGTCCTGCAATCGGGTTGAAAACGGCGGCACCTATTCATCAGTCGGTTCAGACCGGACAGTGATTCGTCGCCATGTGGTGACTCGGGATAAGGTGAACTCGGACCACGTGAACGCAAAACGGTTAATGTTGTGCCTTCCCTCAGCGGTGATCGCCATGCGATCATCGACTGTATTATTATTGACATCGACCATTGTGCGTTTCGTCATGGCTTCCATCTGCCCAGATTACCAAGCCGTGCGGTGGACTGTGCAAACCTGCAAACCGTGCTTATCCTGCGGCTGGCAGCAATCAGGCCGCCTGGCAAAACAATTCCGGTCGTAGCGATCATTCACCGCAAGTTAATGGACCGCCGCGATCACCCTGACAGGATTCGCCGAATCTCCAGAAGGCCGAAAGACGCAGGATGCCGTGGTGCCCGCCATTTTCAAAATACTGCGGGACGACACAGCCATTGGCAGGTGGGCAATCCGTTGATTGCCTGTAACCATCAGAAATACCCTCAATGACAGAGATGAGATTCGATGATTCTCGATCTATTTAAACTCGACGGGCGTGTGGCACTCGTGACGGGCGCCAGCCGGGGACTTGGGCAAGCGATGGCGGTGGGATTGGCGCAAGCCGGCGCAGACATCGTCGGTGTCGGCCGGTCGACCGATTGGAGCGAGATCGAAACGCCCGTTCGTGAAGCCGGCCGTAAATTTTGGGGATTCTCGGCGGATCTTAGTTTGCCAGCTGATCGAGAAGGGCTGGTCGATCGCATCGTCGAACAGACTGGCCGGGTGGACATCCTGGTCAATAATGCAGGAATCTCGCACAGACATCCTCCCGAAGAATATCCGATGTCCGAATGGCACCAACTGATGGAAGTCCACTTGCACGCCTCGTTCGATCTCTCGCAACAAGTGGCGAAGTTCATGTTGAAACGCGGACGCGGAAAGATCATCAATATTGGATCGGTGATGACGTTTGAAGGGGGATTGAATATTCCCGCTTACGCCGCCGCCAAGCATGCGCTGGCCGGGTTGACCAAGTCCCTGGCCAACTCGTGGGCCAAAAGTGGAATTAACGTCAACTGCATCTGTCCGGGCTATTTCGAAACAACGCTCTCGCACGTTCTGCAACGCGATCCCGTAAGAGGCCCACAGATCCTCGATCGCATTCCCGCTGGACGCTGGGGACAACCGGAAGAGCTCGCCGGACTCTGCGTGTTTCTGGCGTCTGACGCGTCCAACTACATGCACGGCAGTACCGTCGCCATCGATGGCGGATGGCTTTCGCGCTAAAGTCTTGTCTGCGAAATTTTTTGGGTAGCCCGGATCAGAGGTCTTTGCCGAAACTCTGGGGCTTCCAGCGATTCGCTCATCCAGTTCCAGCCACCCAACCCGTATTTTTAGACCCGGCAAAGCACTTGCCCAGAGCTGTCGAAAGCGAACTTTCGACGGCGGAACTTACTTTAATGAACGACAACAGGGGCCCTGTGACGGCGCGATCGGGCGAGAACAATTCAGGCCGCAATCTTGTGAACAAGCGAACGTGTCGTACTATATTCAAGACATTCGCCCACACATCTTGCACAAAGTTCCGTTTGGTCCACTCGTCGCATCCCGTTGATTCCTGCGGCAGAAAATTTCTATGAGCGATCTACGTCCTTCGCCATCAGGTCAATTTCCCCAAACACGCCTGCGTCGAAATCGACGCCATGACTGGTCGCGACGACTGGTGAGGGAAAACCAATTGACCGTCGATGACCTGATCTGGCCCGTGTTCGTACAAGAAGGAACCGGTAAACGGACCCCCATTTCGTCGATGCCAGGCGTCGAGCGACTGTCGATTGATCTTCTAGTCGAAGCAGTGACGAACGCTGCCAAGCTGAAGATTCCCGCCGTGGCAATTTTCCCCGCGACAGACCCGGCACTGAAGAACGAGGACGCGACAGAGGCGGTGAACCCCAATAACCTGGTCTGTCGTGCCGTGCGAGCAATCAAAGCCGCGAAGCTGGATCTGGGCGTGATCTGCGACGTAGCACTCGATCCATACACGTCACACGGACAGGATGGTCTCGTCCGCGAGGGATATGTCGTCAACGACGAAACGCTCGAGATGCTGTGCCAGCAAGCCGTCGTCCAAGCCCAGGCGGGCTGCGATGTGATCGCGCCTTCCGACATGATGGATGGCCGAATTGGCGCCGTTCGCCGGGCTCTCGACCAGGCTGGATTCGATCATGTGCAGTTACTGGCGTACTCGGCAAAATATGCATCTGCCTTTTACGGCCCATTTCGCGATGCCGTCGGCTCGGCGACCAGCCTGGGGCAGGGTGACAAGCGAACGTATCAGATGGACCCCGCCAACACGGATGAATCACTGCGGGAAGTGGCGCTCGACATCGCGGAAGGGGCCGACATGATCATGGTGAAACCGGGCATGCCCTATCTGGACATTGTCCGGCGCGTGAAAGACACCTTCGGCATCCCCACATTCGCGTATCAGGTCAGCGGTGAGTACGCGATGATCGCGGCGGCGGCTCAGAATGGCTGGCTAGATCGCCGCAAAGCGATGCTCGAGAGTCTGCTCGCCTTCAAACGAGCCGGGGCCGATGGCGTGCTGACGTATTTCGCCGTCGAAACGGCTGAACTGCTGCAGGCGAGCACATGAGTTTGATGAAGGATTGAGGACGGTTGGTTTACCGCCATTACGCCGGCCTCCAATAATCAGGTTTTCGTTTTTTCCCAGGAATTGAGTGACAGCATGCGCGTCGCCGTCATTGGAGCCATGGGGCAGTTGGGAAGTGCGCTGGTCGACCAGTTGGGGTCGAAGGCGATTTCGCTGGGTCGCACCGACATCGACATCACGAATGCCAACAACATATGGAGTACACTTGACCATGAACGGCCGGATGTCGTGGTCAATTGCGCCGCGTACAACTTTGTCGACAAGGCAGAGACGGAACGTGAAGCCGCGATGCTGGTCAATCGCCGTGGCCCTGGTTTCCTGGCGGACTATTGCCGTGAACGCGATTTGAAATTCATCCACATCAGCACCGACTACGTCTACGACGGACGGAACGGACAGCAGCCGTGGACGGAACAGGACGAAGCCTCACCCATCAGCACGTATGCCTGCAGCAAACATGCGGGCGAACAACTGGTCCGAACACATTGCCCGCGACACTTTGTCGTGCGGACGTGCGGCCTGTACGGGCGAGCATCCGCGAAAGGAAAAGGAAACTTTGTCGAAACGATCCTGCGACTGGCCAAAGAACGACCTGAACTACGAGTCGTCGGCGACCAGCTCTGCACGCCAACATCGACATTGAACCTGGCCTCGGCGTTGATTGATTTGATGCAGACCGACGCCTACGGACTGTACCATGCCACGAATTCCGGAAGCTGTTCGTGGGCGGATTTTGCAACAGAAATCATTCGCTACAACGGACTCAACTCGAAAGTCGTTTCCATCACGACCGAAGAGTACGGAGCACGTGCACGTCGACCGACGTACAGTGTCCTAGACTGCTCAAAACTGACGGGTGCCATCAATTGGGCCATGCCACCTTGGCGCGACGCCCTGACGCGATACCTGTCAGACCGAGATCGCCGTCACGGTTCGTAAGCAGTGCCCTTGGGATGCGAGTGGCACTGGATTTCTCGTTGCCAAGCTCCCACCTGGCACTGCCTCCTCGACATCAGAAATGTGCATGAGGGTCCCAACCCACTTTTTCTGCTCGACAGAACGCAAGATCGTACGAGGCGTTACCAAACAAAAGGTTGGTAACGAGAACGCGAGAAGTAGAATCGTATTCTATTTACATGAAACGACTTACGAATCGCGATCATACGAAAACAATGCCCACAGCGTCGACTTCTGTGACGAGAACGTCGAGGCTCGTCTTGTTGGCATGACTCGATATTGGGTACGCCCATCATTCGGCAACGGCGTTACATTCTGAGCAAACTCTCCAGAATCAGCAAAAGCCACCCAGACAACTCAAGCTACGTAGTCAATCAAGTCGATTGGTTGGGGCATAACCCAATCCCTTGTTTGGTGTCCCGCCTTCTGGAGCATTGCTGATGTTTCGTCCGACAGAATCCGACAGTCCGTCCGTTCCCAATTTGCGGCTGATTGAACAGGCTCTGAAAGCACTTAAACAAAACGTGAACGACCAGGAAACACGCCTTGATCGCTTGTGTGTCAGTTGGCATAAGACGTGGCTTTCACAGTGTGACGACCTACGAAACCGCATCGACACCTTGGAGGCACGATTGTCTCCTTGGATGAACGAACGCCCAGACGGACCGCGGCTGGCCGTCATTTCACAGCAGGAAGATGCGGCGTAGTGGCATGGCCACCCGGCCCAGACAAGTTCGCGAACCACGCCCGCAGTCGGGTTGAAAAAGGACAGACGACATCCTGGACATCGCGTCCCACTGCCGCGAGGCCGCGTTCACCGGCGGGGGTCGCGATGGCTGACGACGGCCAATTCGCTGGTTATCTGACTTGTGAAGGCTAAACTGTCGGTGCGAACGAGTTTCCCAATCGTACGGCCTTTGTCGGCTGCCGACTCGTTCGCTCGTCCATCCCGCCAGGAGTGCCTTCCATGAGACTGCTCACCGCGTGCCTGTTCGCCGCCACCGCTGTCGCCCTGACATCGATTTCGGCTACCGCTGATGAAAAGGGTGCGAAAGTGCTCGACCATAGGATGAAAGCGATCGACGGCAAAGAAGTGAATCTCGCCGAGAAGTACAAAGGCAAAGTATTGCTCGTCGTGAATGTCGCCAGTGCGTGCGGGCTGACGAAGCAATACACGCAACTCGAAGCGTTGCAGGACAAATACCACAGCAAAGGACTCGACGTCGTCGGCTTCCCTTGTAATCAGTTTGCAGGCCAAGAACCGGGCAACGACGCCGAAATCGTCAAGTTCTGCAAGGCCAAGTACAACGTCTCGTTCGATCTATTCTCGAAGATCGAAGTCAACGGACCAGACGCCGCTCCGATCTACAAACAACTGACCAACGGCAAAGACATTAGCTGGAATTTCGAGAAGTTCGTGATCGGCCGCAACGGTGAAGTCGTCGCCCGTTTCGAGCCAAAGACCTTGCCCGATGCTCCTGAAGTGATTCAAGCCATCGAAGCCGAACTGGCAAAGCCCGCGAAATGAATTCCCGTTAGTCGCGCCATTGATTCAAAGAAACGTCCCCCGCCTGCCGCCACGGTAAGCGGGGGACGTTCGTCTTCCGGGGGGAAATGATGCGTGTTCATCTTCGCTTTTTGAGGACAGGCCGACATAATTGCGAAAGTGCGTCGCCTGACCATCAAGTCGTCCGCAAGTGTGAATTGATCGCCTTGCAACTGACGAAAATCTCTCAACCGTGAAATGGATTACGATGGAAACCATCCCACTCACGTTGAACCAGCTGGGCCTGTCCGGAAAACCACCCGCTGTGTGGATCGGAGAGGCGACTCATCCAGGTACGGGAGACTCGTTGACCAGCCGTTCGCCAATTGATGGCGCAGAGCTGGCCGTGATTTCTGCTGCATCGGTACGAGAACTACCACAAGTCCTGAGTGCCGCAAGTGAGGCGTTCCTCGCGTTTCGAATCATCCCCGCACCGGTCCGCGGTGAGTTCGTCCGGCGGATTGGCAACCGATTCCGCGAACGCAAGTCCGAACTCGCAGCGATGATTTCGCTCGAAGCGGGCAAGATCACGCAAGAAGCACTGGGTGAAGTGCAGGAAGTGATCGATATCTGCGACTTCGCCGTGGGATTGAGCCGGCAATTGTATGGACTGACAATCGCTACGGAGCGTCCGCTGCATCGTCTGGCGGAGCAATGGCATCCACTCGGCCCCGTGGGGGTCATTACGGCCTTCAATTTTCCAATGGCCGTCTGGGCCTGGAATGCCGCACTCGCATGGGTATGCGGTGATCCCGTCGTCTGGAAGCCCTCTGAAAAAACGCCGCTTTGTGCATTGGCGTGTCAGGCTGTTGTAGCCAGTGTCCTGCGCGAGATGCCCGAAATTCCGCCCGGCGTATCATCGGTGATAATTGGCCAACGAGACATCGGTGTGGCGATGTCGGACGCCCCGGAACTTCCGTTGATTTCCGCCACCGGTTCTACCGGAATGGGCCGGGCCGTCGCACAGCGTGTCGCGACGCGGTTGGGCCGATCGCTGTTGGAACTAGGCGGCAACAATGCCATGATTGTCGCACCATCCGCAGATCTGGAACTGACCGTTCGTGCGATCGTATTCTCTGCAGTGGGAACATGTGGGCAGCGGTGCACGACGCTGCGTCGCTTGATCGTGCATGAGAGCCTCGCAAACGAAGTCATTCGCCGCTTGAAGTCGATTTACGAACGACTGCCGATTGGCAATCCGCTGGAAGCAGGAACTCTGGTCGGTCCATTGATCGACGAGGGTGCCTGGACGGCCATGCATCGAGCCCTGGGACAGGCGACTATCGAAGGCGGAACGGTTTTCGGAGGGACGCGACAAACCGATGGGGTTCCTGTGGGCGGCGTCTATGTCCGTCCGGCGATCGTCGATTTTTCCGCTTCAAAATCGCAGAGCACACAGGGAGGCCTCACACCCATCCCCAGCATTGTTCAGGAAGAAACCTTCGCACCAATCCTGTATGTGCAGCGATACCAAACCTTCGACGAGGCGATCGCAATTCACAACAGTGTTCCGCAAGGATTGGCCTCGTCCATCATGACCTGTGACATGCGCGAAGCCGAACGATTCTGTTCCGCGGCGGGGTCAGATTGCGGGATCGTCAATGTGAACGTGGGACCCAGCGGGGCCGAGATCGGTGGTGCGTTCGGCGGCGAAAAAGCGACGGGCGGCGGACGCGAATCGGGTTCAGACAGTTGGAAGTCGTATATGCGCCGAACAACCAACACGATCAACTATTCCACCAGCCTGCCACTCGCGCAGGGAATTCAATTCGATTTGTAGCGTTCTATCGAAGTCCTGCCAGTCGACTCACTGACTTCAACTCTCCTGCACGCGGTCGAAATTGGTTGCGAACAGGCCAGATGCGCGGTTTACTGTGCCCCTTGCTCGCACACCCTCTCTTCGTCGCAACAAAGGTCATCGGATGACGCCTACTCGCCGCAGTCGCAATGGTCAAACAAAAACGAACGGAGCGGCCTCACAGCGTTTGGAAACAGCTCGTGCCGAAGTGCGGTCACGAGTTCCTCGAATCAAGCGATTTGACGAATTGGATCTGAAAGATCGCCTGTCACATTTGACGCTTGACGGTGCAAAAAAACTGCTCGGATCAAATGCGACAAAGCTCATTATGGCGGGTGCGAAACTGGACTTGTCGCCCAAGGATCATGTCTATTTGGGCAAAGATTTGTTTCGACTCACCGTCCCCAGTGAAGGTCGTCGACCGGCAGCAATCGTGACGATCACGTTGATGGCCTCGGCCCTTGATCGACTGCACATGCGATGCACGAGATGTTCACAACCGTGCGAGCATCTGGGCGCGGCGTTGTCGATGATCCTGGAGGAAAAGACGGCATTGGGTCTGGCCGTTGCACCTGAGGCCCCGGACATCAGTCAGAATCCCGCTTCGGAAGAAGAACAGATTGCCGTCGCTCTGGCGGAACGAGAAGAACGTGCCCGCGCCGAACAAATGAAGATTCAATCGAGCGATCGTTCAATCCCCTGGACTGACTACACCGTCACATCGACGCTGTCCGGCAAGACGTATCGAGTGGCCCTGCGCGGGCCGAAACCAGGCGATTCGTATTGTTCGTGTCCCGACTTTCGTACGAATACGTTGGGAACCTGTAAGCACATCCTGCACACGCTTGGCAAGGTGCGTCGACGCCTGGGCGCCGAACTCCTGGCGATGCCTTATCTCCAGAAATCGATCTGCATCGCACTGAGGTATGACCGCGAACTCGAATTGCGCATCTTGTTGCCATCTAAGCTGGACGACGAAGCCAATAGCATCATTGGCAAACTGCGGGACCAGCCGATCGACGACCTGCACGATCTGCTGAAGCGGGTGCGCCATCTGGAGCGCAGCAGGCATGAGGTGACGATCTATCCAGACGCCGAAGAATTTATTCAGCAGCGACTCTTCCAAGATAAGATCTCGGAACGAATCGCCGAGATTCGTCGAAGCCCTAAGTCACATCCGCTACGTACCGAATTGCTGAAAACGGAGTTACTCCCGTATCAGCTCGATGGGATCGCGTTTGCCGTCGGAGCCGGCCGGGCGATTCTTGCGGACGAAATGGGACTCGGTAAAACGATCCAGGGAATCGGGGTCGCGGAGCTGTTTGCACGTGAAACCGATATCAAGAAAGTGCTGGTCGTTACCCCCGCATCGCTCAAATCGCAATGGCGAAACGAAATCGAACGATTCTCTGGCCGCAACGTGCAATTAATCGGCGGGTCGTCGAGTGAACGATCAACGCAGTATGCCAACGAAGCTTTCTTCACGATCTGCAACTACGAACAAGTGCTGCGCGACATCCTGAATATCGAACGCGTCGACTGGGATCTAATCGTGCTGGATGAAGGCCAGCGAATCAAGAACTGGGAAAGTAAGACCACCCGCATGGTTAAGGGATTGCGATCTCGGTTTGCCCTCGTCCTGACGGGAACACCACTTGAGAATCGACTGGATGATTTGTACTCGGTGGTGCAGTTCATCGATGATCGTCGCCTGGGCCCCGGATTCCGCTTTTTCCATCGGCACCGCGTCGTCGATGAACGAGGAAAAGTTCTGGGTTACAGGAATCTGACGGATCTGCGACAGACACTCGCGCCCATCCTGCTTCGCCGAACACGTGCGTCCGTGAAACAACAGTTGCCGCCACGCACCGACGAAATTGTTCGCATTCCACCCACCCAAGAACAATTGGACATGTCGAATGGGCACCTGCAAAACGTGTCGCGTATCGTCGCGAAAAAGTTCCTGACCGAGATGGATTTGCTGGCACTGCAGCGCGAACTGCTGCTATGCCGAATGACCGCCGACAGCACCTACCTGGTCAACAAAGAGGCCCCGGGATTTTCCAGCAAACTCGAACGACTCAACGAATTGCTCGAATCGCTTTTTGAAGAAGAAGGCCGCAAAGCCGTCGTCTTCTCAGAGTGGACCACGATGCTCAATCTGATCGAACCACTGCTCCACAAACGAAAACTGAAGTACGTGCGACTGGATGGATCGGTACCGCAGAAGCAACGCCAGGCGATTGTTCATCAATTTCAGACCGAGCCAGATTGCCAGCTCTTCCTGACGACGAACGCTGGGTCTACGGGTCTGAATCTGCAAGCCGCCAATACCGTCATCAATGTCGATCTCCCGTGGAACCCGGCGGTACTCGAACAACGAATTGCGCGAGCTTATCGCATGGGACAAAAACGTCCTGTCGATGTCTATGTTCTCGTCACCGAACAGACGCTCGAAGAACGCCTCCTCGGAACCCTTGCCGCAAAACATGAATTGGCACTCGCGGCGCTCGATGCAGAATCCGATATCGACGAGGTCCATCTCGAAACGGGCCTTGCAGAATTGAAGAGGCGCCTGGAAGTTCTCATCGGGGCCAAACCAGAAGCCATCGTTGACGAGAGCAGTCGTCGAAACGAAACAGAATCCATTGAACGAAATGCTCAAAGTGAACGCGTCTCAGCGGCCGGGGGGCAACTGCTGGCAAGTGCGATCAACTTCCTGAGTGAGATGATTCCCGCCCGCCCCGACACCGATGCATCCCGCGCCATGGCAGGGACCATCAAGCAGGGACTTTCGGATTTCATCCAACGTGATGAACAAGGACAGCTCAAACTCAGTTTCGCGGTTCCCGACGCGGCGATCTTGGACCGCCTGGCAGAATCGCTGGCAAAGCTGCTCATCAAGTAGGGCCAACCCCGCATCGAATGCCCCGTGCAACATGGTGCCTGCAAAACGTGGCGCCGCGATGATGGTCGTCCGTCAGACCGTGGTTTGCGATATACGACGAATAGCAACGGCACCGCGACTGCGATGACAGACGCCGTGTCGCACCGGTTATTCGGATTTTACGACATCAATTTTCAATTTGCCGATGACCTGCATCAGTGGCAGGAAGCTGCTGAGGGCAGGAGGACCATTGTCGGTCAGGCTGCTGTCCGCCAACTTGATATGGATTGCACCAATGCCGCCATGGCCCAAGGTCGCATCGAGTGGAATCCATTTGCCGTCCAGACTCACTTCGGTCCACATGTGACCAACGAACGCGAACAACTGATCCGAGTACACCATCCCCACGGCGACGCGTGAAGGAATCCCTTTCGCCCTGAGCATCGCAGCCAGAAGGACAGAATGCTCTGTGCAATCACCTTCCAGTGATTGAGCGACTTCGGCGGCAGACGCCATGGCCGTCGAGAAATTCTTTCTGTCGAGTTTACGCTGAACGTACTTTTCCATCCGACGCGCGATTTCAGCGGGATCGGTCGCATCACCCGCAGCCTGATTCGCATGGCGTTTCACACGCTCGTCATCACGCTGCAGATATTGCGACGATTCTAGAAACTCACCTGCCACTTGCCCCACCTTGGCCGTGGCGGGAATCGGCAGCGAAACCACCGTCAGCTCTGCCGTCTCCTTGTCGAGCTTCTTGATTGACTGCGTGTCGCCGGCCGGGATGATCAGTGACGGATCCTGGCCGGTGATCGTGATGCGGTAGACGGCACGTTTGGTGTCGTGTACTTTCAAAATCGGCTGAACTTTGACGACCGTACTGAGCGACAGATCAAGCTCTGCCCCCTGAATCACCTTCAAGGCCTCGGTCTGCGACACGAGAAACGATTCCATCGCCGAGCCCAGGACGCTGGTGGAAACTTTGACGGTTTCACCGTCTTTGTCCAAGTAGCTGTCCGTCGGGACGCCGGGCATCAAAGTATGAGTGCAACTCACCTTAAAGAGTTTTTGCGTGGTATTATCCAGGAGTTTTGTGTCTTCATATTGCTGACCTTTCAGCGTCACTTTTCCGACCTGGGCAAATTCGGGAAAAAACACGTCAAAAGTTCGGATTTCGCCCGGCTTCATCGGATTGTCCTTGATGAGCCGGTCCTGATAGGTCGGTGATTTGACCTCTTTCTTCCAAGGCCGAGTCACCTTCGTCGCTTTTCCATTCACCTCAGTGGTCAGCGTCAGTTGATTCCCCTCAACGACACCACTCGTAATTTTCGGCTTGGCAGGGGGGTTGGTTTCCTCCAGTCGGAACATTCTCAACTCACCTGCCGCGGTTTCTTCGGTCATTTGCAGCTGATTGATCACCAGCGTTTGATCGAACCGTTTGAGTCTCATGTGGACTTTCGCCGACGTTCGCACGATCGCAACGCCATCCTGTTGAAGGTTTTCTACGACCGACTGGCCATATCCAATCCGATGGCCGCTGAGGTAGATCACATTCCACGTTTCTTCACGGGCGGGCTTTTTCTCATTCTGTTCAGCAGCCGTCACGAAACCCGAAAGCACTAACTGAATAACGACGGCACCGCAAATGGCGGTAGCCATCAGCCAGCGATTGTGCGACATCTGCATGGGAAGCAGCCTTGATAGCGAAATGAAACGACAGCACCGGAATCGAACGATTATATCGACAAGGAGGATTGGGCCTAGATTGAGTCCGAGATCCGAGCTCGAAGTTCAAGATCCTCAGGCACGTCCCCGCACTGCGGCGCCGTGCTCCAAATCGACTTCCGCGAATCAGCCCCCTTGAAATCAGGGCTCTGCGCAAACATTTCGGAGCATTTCGTCCCCAGAGCGCGGTAAATGGCCAACCCAAAGCCCTTCGCCGTCACTCTTTTCCCGCCCGGCACGAATTTCCTGATCGTTGCTCCGAGTCTGCGTGGTGGACACGCGTGATAATTCCTCGTCCACGAAACCGAGTCGTTCGGTGGATCGAAAGAAACACGTGCTAGATTTCGAGTGGAGTCGGAACTGGCTGTCGGTTTCGACGAAGGCGAGTACAGAATTGTCTGGACCGTCGGCACCACTCGTGCAATTTCAAACCCGATTTGACACGTTGATGAACTCGCAGCATGCAGGTCACCGAGCCTGCGGGCGATACTCAAGAACTTGTCAGATTTGGGGGCCGTATCACGAGGCTGTTGACACCGACATCACGTCGAGAGGGGATTGCCATGGGGTTCTTGAAACGCTTCTTCAAGAACACGTATCGCGATGGCGAATCGAGACAGGGCCGCAGCAGTTTTGAAAATCTGAGCGAAGACCAACTCGAAACGCACTTGAAAATCGCTCGATACGGCAAGTTCACACTCACTGACGCCGTGCGTCCGTCTTACGATTTGCAGGTCGTTCCACAAGCCGGCTATCGGCACGACTTCTATCACGATAAAGAGTCTGGGATCAAGATCCCCGTCGTGATGGCTGCTGCCAGCCGCGAGATCCTGCTTGACCTGTTCATGGACCTGCTGGAACCGCTCGGCCATACCGTCGATGTCGTCCTTGAAACCAGCCATGATCGACGCGGGAGCCATCAAGATCTGTACCGCGAAGAAATGGATATGCCGGTGCTGAAGAGTACCCTGTACGACTTCGAAGATCTCCTGATGAGCGACGGCTGCACGGGACTTGCGATCCTGAACCCAAATATCCCGCTGGAAGTGCAACTTGACGAGCACAAGTTGCTGATCATGTACGGCCAGGAACTGGTGGACTTCGAAGACATCCTCGATGACTATGGACTGTGTCGCATGGAAGACATCAAGTTCATTACCGAAGCCGAACATGTTCACTCATCGACCGACGAATTCACCAAGCAATTTGACCAACTGAAATACCGGCTCGGCATCGAAGACGAATAACTTCGATCATGGCGTTCCCCCACGCCTGTTCTGGAGAGGATTTCCGTGCGCACATTCATGACCCTGATGACTCTTGGTGCCGCGGGCACCGGATACGCCTATCTTCAGCAATCCTCATCGATTGGCGAGCCCTCCATCTCCCGCCGATTCGACTGGGGACGCCCCAGCAATTCCGGCCCCGATGTCTCACAGATTTCGGTGGACGAATTGCGCGGCCGAATCCGCGAACGAACGCGGTCTGTGCTGGATGAATTCGCCAATCAGCAAAGCGGACATTCGGACGCTCCTGTGGATGATGCGTTCCAGCGATTGAAACAACTCGCACAGTCCGCCGTCGCCGTGACTTCGCGACCCGAACAGTTGGCAGAATTCGGTCCGCACAGCGTCTCGCTCTCGCAAGTTCCGCAACCGGATCTCGACGAACTGCAGCGAACGGCCTTCGATCCAAGCCTGGTTGAAGCAAACCCCATCAACCTCACTACCAATGAGGTCAAGCCTCAGGACGACGAAAGCACCGCCAAACTTCCATCCAAACAGCCAACGCAACCCGCACCCGCGAATCGCGAGCCAGACAGCCGCATTACCCAGGAACCACAAATCGATCCGAGCCCAACGTCACCCGCTGTCACTGTGACTCCGAGTGACCGACCTGCTGACGTCGAGAAGGCGACCGCAGTTGAGAAGCCCATCGCGGAAGTCTCGCGTCTGATTGCTCAGACCAATGCTCCCCAAGCCTCGGTGAAGCCGATGGCCAAACGAGAGACGCGACCACTGGTTGCCGAATGGAAGGTGACAGGAAAGACCACCGAAGGCCGACCGATGCACTCGATTCATCTCGGCCAACAAGGCACGCGCACGCTGGTCATCGCGGGACTCAATGGGGACGATCGCACCGCCGTCCATTGGGTGGAACGTCTGGCCGATGATCTGAAGAAACGCCCCGAATTGTTCGACAACAACGAAATCGTGCTCTTTCGAGCAGGCAACCCGGACGGCCTCGTCAAGAATCTGCGCAACAATGCACGCGGTGTTCCCCTGAATCGAAACTTCCCCAGTCGACGGTATCGTCCCGTCAACGATATCCCGAAATTCGCCGTACCTGCCAGCGAAGTCGAAACACGCGTGATTCTCGAAACATTCTACTCGTTCCGTCCGCGACGCGTGATCCATTTGACGTCGACGACCGGCGATTCACTGGTCCTTCACAATCGACTCGCAAAGAACGTTGCTGAGGAACTTGAACGATCGTCGAAGCTGAAGATTCAAATGCTCGACGCCGAACAGTTTCCTGGCTCAGTCGAAGATTTCTTGGATGGCACGCTGGAGGCCGCCGTCGTTTCGATGCGACTTGGAATCGGCAGTGATTGGCAGAATTCCTGGTCGGCAGTTCGCCCGCAAATTCTTGCTGCAGTAGTCGGCCGTTCAATCGAGCCGAACAAGGGCGCTGTCGCCGATGCCACCGCAGATCCGGATCGAACACCGATCCCCGCAACGCCCGTCGAACCGGTTTCACGGCGCCCTCGCCGAGGCGGATACGAGGAACTTCCAGCGCCTCCGTTCTAAAGTCACGACGACGACCACGAACGGAAACGGAAACGGCGAGCTGTAACTCCCGCCGCAAACCATCGTCTCCGTGTGATCAGTGGCAACTGCAGTGTTGTCATCACTGAGTCACGGAGGGTTTGTCAGCGTTCTTGTAAGAGAAGCAACCAAAGTCAAAACGAAAACCCCGCTCCTCCGAGTCTCCATTACAAGAGATCAAACGAGCGGGGCCAATTTCAGGGACTGCGCAGTTACGGCTGACGAGCACTGCATCGAGAATGCGGTCGCGTAAATCCGTGTATCATCGCGAAGTCAGTTCGCGTTACTCGGCCTTGGGTTGTGGGCGTTTGCCGCGGGCTCCCTGCCCGCCGCCGGGGCCACCGCCGCCTGGACCGCCGGGACCACGACCACCAAGTTGGCTGACGTCAAACTTAGCTCCCGTCAGGGTTGCGAACATCGCGAGCTGATCCTTAGTCAGCACCGCATCCACCTTTGCCTGACGATCTTTTGCAATCGCATCAAATTTCTCTCGCATCTCACCACGACCACCTCCGCCAGCCGCGGATTGGAACAGTTCACGCTGTTTGGCATCAAAATCAGAATTCACCGACTTGATCTGATCTTGTTGAGCCGACGTGATCGTCAGCGCCTTGACGACTTCGGCATCGGTGAAAGCAGCTGTTCCCAAGGTTTGCCAGTGAATTTGCTGCAATCGCGTGAACTGCTCTGGCGTCAGAATGGTTTTCAACTTTGGCAGCAACTTCTCTGTTGCCGCCTTGCCTGCTTCTTGCATCTTTTCAAATGCCTTCGCGCGCTCGTCCTGTGACATGTCACGGAAGTTGCCCATGTTCCCCAGCGACTCACGGAATTCGTCGGCAAGCTCTTTGACCTTGGCCGCCGCATCACTGCTGAGCGCCAGATCCTTTTGAACGGCCTCGTTGCTCGCAAGGGAAATCAGACCTCCACGCCCGCCCGGTCCACCCCGACCACCGCGTCCCCCTGGTCCTTGAGCATCCGCCATCCCCGCGAATGCCAGCACGGCCATCGCACACAAAATCCCAATGTTATTTCTCATGATATTTTCCCCTATTTTGGCCCTGAAATTGATCCGCGAGACCCCGCCTCTGTTCAGGCGCATTTCAATCATCGCGCAATCACAAATCGATCACAGAATCCACCGCCCGCCATTTCCATCCGTCGCGTATTTGCCGTGGTCGACTCAAGTCACTCGCGAGAAGACGCCCGATTCAGTCAGAATCGTAGTCAACAACGACTCACCTGCCGCGACCTTTGTCACTGGTCGCACCAAAGGCAGGCGAACCTCGACAGTCGTTCCGACATTCAATTCACTCGAGACCCGAATCGTGCCTCCGTGCGCTTCGACAATCGTCTTGCAGATCGAAAGCCCCAATCCACAACTACCCTCGGCACGGGAACGAGCCTTGTTGACCTGATAGAACCGGTCAAAAATCAACTCCAACTGATCGCCGGGAATTCCAATCCCCGTGTCGGTCACTTCGAGAATCGCCAATTGGCCGTCGGTTCCCGTGGTAACGCGAACACGACCATTCTCGACGTTGTAGCGAATTGCATTCGACAGCAAGTTCGTCAGGACCTGGGCCAGTTTGTCTCCATCTCCCACGACGATGCACGGCGACGTTTCCGACTCAAGCTGGATGCCGCGCTGTTCGGCAAGCGGCCGAACCAATTCCACACAGTCCTGAATCAGCGGTTCGAGATCCACGCTGTCCTGCTTAAGGGCGGGAGCAGCAGAATCAAATCGGGCGAGCACCAGCAGTGCATCAATCAGCGAACGCATTCGGTGCGAAGCGCGCTGACATGTTTCAAGTGCCCCGCGATAGTCTTCCAGCGATCGCGGCCGTGACAGCGCGAGCTCGGTATGTGTCGCGATCACCGCCAAGGGGGTCCGCAGTTCGTGTGACGCGTCGGCCGTGAACTGCTTCTGCCGTTCGAACGCCATCTGTAGCCGGTCAAACGTTCCATTCAGCACCGTCGCCAGCTTGCCCAGTTCGCTGTCAACTTCTTTGACGTTGATCCGTTCAGACAGATTTTGCGCCGAAATCGATTCCGCAGTCGCTGTCATTGCAGCAATCGGGCGAATGGCACGTGATGACAGCCAGCCACCACCGAGCACACCTGCCGCCAGAATGATCATTCCGGTCGCGACCAGCAGCCAGTCGGACTGATGCTGCGCGGCCAGATCTTTGTCGATCGAACGACCGACGAGGACGTTCCAGTCTGGAATACCCGACTCTCCTCGTTCGCCTGCGTGTTCCCCAGGCCGCGGAGATGGCGGCATGGGAAACATCGGATGACTCATGATCACTTCACGGTACACATGACCGCCTTCGCGTCGCTCGCGCACTTTGCGCACGCGGACGCCATCGATTTCGTCATGCACATTGGGATAGGCCAGTTCCGGTGCAGAATCCGACTTCTGCATCAGAGCACCATCACGTCCCCAGATCAGAAAATAGAATCGTGAATCTTCTTCCCCGCCAAACAGTTGGTCGAAGGCGGCCGGCAATGGCCCCAATGCGGCCGGAGAAGGACCAGGTCCCCCTTCTCGTGATCGAGGTGGCAATTCAGGAGGTCGCACCCCTCGATCCCCGTCATTCTCGGAGCGCGGAGCGTCGGAGCCGACTTTGCCATTGGAATCAGGCCGAAACGGTGGTTCACCTTCGCGGCGGGTTCGGCGACTGGGCCATGGCACCAACTTGCGCATGTTCGCCGCGACGGTATTGACCGTGCGATGCAGTTCCGCGTCCGCTTGCTGTTGACGCGTCTCCCAGTTCAAACGATGCAAGATCGCTCCGAAACTCGCGACGACGACAAGCAGCAAAACGGCATACCAGACCTGCAATCTCCAACGAATGGAATTGAACATGGTTGAGCGCTTTGAATGACCGCAGACCTAACCTTCGATGATATAACCCATTCCACGACGGGTGGTGATCAGATCACGCCCCACTTTACGACGAATGTTCGACACGTAGACGTCGACCAGATTGGAAAGCGACGAATCACACTCGTCAAACAAATGATCGTAGATCTTCGTCCGCGTGACCAATTCACCGCGATGCACCGCCAGGAATTCGAGCAAACAGTACTCTTTCGCCGTCAGGGCCACACCATTCCCATCGACACTGACGGTTCGTGAGGTGGTGTCGATCGCAACGTTCCCGATCTCGATCACCGCCTCGGCTTTCCCGGCCGAGCGTCGAATCAACGCCCGGACACGCGCAACCAGTTCGGAGAGCTCAAACGGTTTCACAAGGTAGTCATCGGCCCCCGTGTCGAGACCGCGAACACGGTCTTTAACCGCATCGCGCGCTGTCAACATCAGCACGGGCGTCGATTTTTTCTGCCTTCGAATCTCTGTCAGAACCGACCAGCCATCACGACGCGGCAGCAGAACATCCAACAGAATTGCGTCATAGTCCCATGTCGTTCCCTTGTACAAACCGTCTTCGCCATTGTCGGCCGTATCGACGGAATAACCTTCTTCGCGAAGGAACATGGTCACCGCTCGCAGAACATCTGGCTCGTCTTCAATCACCAATAGTCGCATGGTTTCTACCGCTGATAGCGTTGGCATTTTTGACCGATCCTGAAAGCAGGAATCGTGAGACTGACTTGCGAAACGATGTAATTTACTGGCAAGACCTTAAACTGTGATGAAGACAGAAGAAACAACGTTTTGTCCGAGTCTGCACGCGGCGAAATCCGCCTCACAGAACTGCCGAAGACCGGGCAAACGCGCCGATGAATACTTGATGAACTTTGTCGAACAAGTATACCGATTTCGCGAACTAGACGGGACTTCCGACGATGGTCTCACTACGCTGACACGGGGAGACAGTGCTTGAACGTCCGCTTATGCGACGGTAGAATTGCCCTTCCTATCTTCGGAGTTTTCTTCTCTCTCGTTCGTATTGGGCCAAACTTTCATGAAATTCTCCGTTTCAGAAGACCAGGGAGAGGTCGCCAAAGTTGTGGTGAATGGCTGTCTCGGGCAACCCGACATCGCCCCGCCGCTCGATCCGTTTCGCCAGGTTCTCGGTCCAGAGGCCTACAAGCGAATCGTCCTTCTGGACATGAAAGACTCGAACTACCTCGATTCGATGTGCATCGGCTGGTTGCTGAGTGCTCACAAGCGATTTCGCGAAAATGGCGGCAAACTCGTCATTCACTCGTTGCAACCGCTCGCCACCAACGTCATCTCATTGCTCCATCTGAACGGTGTGTTCTTGCTGGCGGCCGACGGTGCCAAGGCCATGCAACTCGCAAAAGGAGAGGTCGCCTGATGTCAACTGATGGGCGCTTCTCGGGCGAGTACCTCGCCAATATGACACCTGGTGATGCCTTAGCGGCAGTGATTACTCGGGCGGCCGACCTGCATGTCAGCGACCTGTTCTTCCTCGCCGAAGAAGCGGGAATTCGCGTGGCATTTCGTCGGATGGGATCGATGGAAACTGTCGCGGCCCTGCCGTATGAGACTGGACGCAGCGTTATCACGCTTCTGAAAGCCGAAGCCGGCATCGATCTGGGCGACCGACGCCGACCGCATGAAGGGCGACGGATTCAAACGATTGGCGATCGAGTCATCGATCTGCGAATCAATATCATCCCCACCCTGCACGGCGAAGACGTCACCGCGCGGCTGCTGGACCGAAAATTTGGTCTACGGTCGCTTGAGCAAATCGGGCTGACCCGCATCGAACTCAACAAGATGCACGCGATGCTGAATAATCCGAGCGGTCTGGTGCTCGTCACCGGTCCGACGGGAACGGGTAAAACAACGACCCTGTATGGCTGTCTTCAATATCTGAATGATGGCACGCGGAAGATCAACACACTGGAAGACCCAGTCGAATACGCCGTCAACGGACTGCGGCAATCGCAGACGAACTCGAAAATCGGCCTCGATTTTCCTGAATTGCTGCGAAACATCCTGCGTCAGGCGCCTGACGTAATCATGATTGGTGAAGTGCGCGACGAGGAAACCGCGTCGACAGCAGTCCGTGCCGCCAATAGCGGTACGCTCGTGCTCTCGACACTGCACTCCCCCGTCGCCGCTGCCGCCGTGCAAAGTATGGCGGCGCTCGGCGTCAATCGTTACTTCCTTTCGAACTGCCTACTGGGCGTCGTTGCCCAGCGCCTGGCCCGAACGCTTTGTCCAAAGTGCCGGGTTGCCTATGACATCAGCGAATCGCCGGAAACCTTTGCGGATATCCAGCCGTTTCTCGAACCGGGTTTCGGCACGTTCATCTTCGGCCCTGGTGCGTGCGATGCATGCATGCAGCAGGGATACTCGGGCCGCACCGCGATTGTCGAACTGATGGTCTTCAATCGGGCATTACGGCAACTGGTTGCCAAGGGCTGCACGAGTGAAGAACTGCAGGCGTTCGCCATCCAGAATGGTATGCTGGAATTCCGACGATCCGCGATGGTCAAAGTCGCCATGGGTGTGACCAGCACGGAAGAAGTGTTGCGTGAACTGCCGACCGAGCAACTCGGCCTGGACCTTTGATAGCGCCGAACATCCCCCGCAATTGAGAACGGTCTTGGCGACTGATCGCCAAGACCGTTTTTTTTAAGATGCGGTCGAAGCATCGGCGCGCCCGGCCGCCTCTCTGCACGAATACACACTTGTCTGCCTTCGCGACCCACGCCGAAGCGGGCAAATTCCCCGTCATTTTCCACTTCGGCTGCCGCTTTATCGAAGCTTAATCTTCCCCTCCTAAGATCCCGCTGAACATCGACGAAGACTCCATTCGACTCCGTCAGCCGAACTTCGCCCGATGTGTCCAATCACGAGGGAAAATCATGCTGCGAAAGACTTGGACCAAATCGTTAGTCGCCTTGGCACTGGGAGCCGGATTGAGTGGCTGGGCGATTCAGTCGTACGTCGTCGGACAAGAACCACAAAAACAAAGGGAACACCAATTGGCAACAACCACGGAAACCGTCTCGGGACGAGTCAAAGCGTTACTCAAGAATGATCGCGGCGACACCGATGGCCTCGCCATGGAAAATGGGGCATCGATCCACTTCCCGCCACACATGAGCGAGTCTGTCACCAAACTGGTCCAGATTGGCGACCGCATTGAAGCGCGCGGTCACGAGCAGACGCGTAAGAATGGTGAAACGGTCTTTGAAGCTGAACAAATCGGGAAGGGTGGTGAGTCAATCGAGATCAAGCCACCGCGACCACCGCGTGGCGGACCTCGTGGCCCGAAAGGCCCCCGCGAGTCCGACGAGCCGATGACTGTCACGGCAACGGTCCGCGAATTCCATTCGAATCGCCACGGCGATGTCGACGGACTGATCTTGTCAGACGGAACCGAAGTTAAGGTTCCACCACACCAAGGGGCTGAACTACAGGAATTCGCCAAAATCGGCAGCGAAGTACGCGTCGAAGGACGCCGCCACGAAACACCGCACGGCGATATTCATCTGCATGCTGATCGCGTGGCATCGACTTCTTCCGGCCGCACATTCGAACGCGACGAACCACACCACGGACATCACGAGCCGCCGCATGTTGAGATCTTACGCGAACTGCGTGAAGTTCGCCGGTTGCTCGAATCGATGCAGAAGAAGTCAACCTGACGATCGCAATTCACAAGGTGTCAGAGTTGGAAATCTCGTCTCGAGGTGACGCCACTGGTTCCGCCTCGGCGTTCTTCAGTGGCCACTTCGAGACGCGCCGCTTGAATTGGAATCCGCCCTCAATTCTCAACACCTGATCGTTTGGCGTGATTGTTGCATTGCCTACCAGCGCGATGCATGGCGGCTCCAATTCAGCGACTTAAACAAAGAGACGCTGGTCGATCGTCAGCCGCAATGGGATGCCATCATGCGAGTCCTGGTCATTGAAGATGAGCCTCAAATTCGACGACTGCTGCAGGAAATCCTGGAAGAATCTGGCTACTCCGTCGACACGGCGGCAGAGGGGACGGAAGGGTTGTCCAAAGCCACCATCTGGCCTTACGACGCTGTCATACTCGACCTGCTTCTCCCCAAGATGGATGGATGGGACCTGCTGGAACAATTGCGTCAGACTCACAAGACGCCGGTGTTGATCCTGTCAGCACGTGACGCATTGTCGGATCGCGTGCTGGGACTCGATCTCGGTGCCGACGACTACCTGGTCAAACCTTTCGAACGTGTGGAATTGCTCGCGCGACTGCGAGCTCTGATCCGTCGCTCAGCAGGTCAGACGCAAACACTCATTCCGCTGGGTGATTTGACCGTCGACCTGCGTGGACGTTGCGTGAAACGCGGCGAGACATCACTTGAACTCACCGCCCGGGAGTTTGCCCTTCTGGAGTATCTCGTGCTGCATCGGGGACGCGTTGTGGGACGCACGGAACTTTACGATCACTTGCTCGATGAGTCTGACAACGGCATGTCCAATTCACTTGAAGTACACATTTCCAATCTTCGAAAGAAGCTCAGCGATAACTTGATTGAGACTCGACGAGGGCAGGGCTATGTCATCCCCGAATGAAGCAACCGAACACGTCGACGATCAACACAGTCGCCCGGATGGCATTCCCGGCCCGCTCGTGCCCGCGCATTCGACGCCACACAGAAACAATCCATTCTTACTTCACCCCTGGCTGAATCGCCTGCCTCCGTCATGGCGCGCATCACGCTCGATTCGCAACGAACTGATCCTGGCACAACTCTTATTTCTGTTCGTGATCGTGACCGGATTCGGCGGGGCGATTTACGCGCTCGTCTCGCACGGAACATACCGGCAGGTGGAGTCTGATCTGCTCGGCGCGGCCCAGTTGCTGGCGAATGATCCGAACATTCAGCATGAAATCGCATCGTTATCGATTGCGCAGGTGTACCGACGCCGGTTCGGTCCCGCACCGCGGGACTATGCCTATTTTGGAATCTGGGACAAACAAGGGCGGTTGATCGGCGGAAGCGATCCATTGCCTCCTCACACCCGGCCACTCGATCATGCCCCCCGAACAGATGGCCCGCGTCCCTTTTTTTCGCGGACTCACGGATCGCACCTTGAAGTGATTGTGGCGGGACCGGCTGGCACGCAAATTCTCGTCGGACGCCCTTTAGCACGCGAGAACGATGGACTTAGACGGCTACTCTTCTGGGATTGCGCGTTCGGGCTGCTCAGCATGATCGTCGGCGGAATCGGTGCCTGGTGGCTGGCGCGCCGCATCGCTGAGCCGCTCGAGCAAATGACGAACACCGCCGAACAGATCACCTATCGACACCTCGATCAGCGACTTCCGACGGAATCGTCTTCGAATGAAGTGACACGCCTGACCAACGTCTTCAACCAGATGCTCGAGCGACTGCAGTTGTCGTTTCGCCAGCAGAACCAATTCACCGCCGATGCCTCTCATGAACTAAGAACACCCGTTGCCATCATCCTGGCCCAGGCCGAGCACTCATTGTCACGACCGCGAAATCCGGATGAGTATCGCAATGCGCTACAGACGTGCCTGGACGCCGCCAATCGAATGAAACGACTGATCGACGACCTGTTGATTCTCGCACGAGCCGATCTGGGCTGCTTGCAGTTGCGGCGGAACCCAATCGACCTGGCCGAAGTGGTGCGTCCCGTAATCGCGATGCTGGAACCTCTGGCGCGCGAACGGCAAATCCGAATCTCGTCCCAATTGTTGACGGCCTGGGTCGACGGCGACGCGACGCGACTTGGCCAGGTCATCACAAATCTCGTGACCAACGCCATTCGCTATAACCGCGCCGAAGGCGACGTCTTTGTTTCCGTCTTCGCACGCGATCAACAGTGCTGTCTGGTCGTGGCCGATTCGGGACTGGGCATTTCGCTGGCTGACCAAGATCGTGTGTTCGAGCGATTCTATCGAGCGGATGCGGCAAGAACATTCGACGACAATCAAGGCACCGGATTGGGCCTAAGCATCGCTCAAGAAATCGTCACCGCGCACAGCGGCACGCTGGAGATCAGCTCACAGCCTGACCGAGGCACCACCGTGACGGCCCGATTTCCGCTGATCTCGGGCCCTGTGCCGGGCGCCGAGTCCATCAATCGACCATAGGAGTCAACTCGCATGAGCAGCATCACATCGGAATCGCTCTTCGAACGCGAACCTTCAGCAACGATGGTGACCCCGAAACCTCAACCGCGAGTCAGCGAACGTGCCTTGGACGCGACCACGTTTTTCCTGGCCGATGTTGCCGATGGCCTGGGTCCATTCCTCGTCATCGACCTGACCAGCCGTCGACACTGGTCGTCCGGTGAAGCAGGATTGGCGATGTCGATGATGCTGCTAGGCACGGTCCTTAGCCAGGCATTCATGGGTGCGTGGATCGATCGGACGAAGGCGAAACGAGCGCTGATTGCGGTCGGTTCTCTGATCGTGGCCAGCACCTCAATCGGGCTGTACTACTTTCGATCCAAGGCCGAAATCTACGGCCTGCAGTTCCTGACGGGAATCGCGGTCACGATCTTTCCCCCCGCTATTGCCGCGATCAGCCTGGGACTCGTCGGACGAAATCGATTTCCCGCTCGTGCAGGTCGCAACGAAGCGTGCTTCCACGCAGGAAACGTCGCCTCGGCAGGTTTGGCGGCCGTCGCCGGTTGGATTCATTCAGGAGGCGTCTTCTTTTCGGTCGCGGCCATGGCATTGGCCAGTTCGTTCAGTTCCCGTTGGATTCGCGAGACCGACATCGACCACCGACTGGCGTGCGGGGCCGATGGTCTGCAAGATGATGGCCCCGCCATTCCGCTCAAGACGCTGATGTCCGACTCGCGACTGCTTCGATTCATCGCGGCGGTCGTGCTGTTTCACTTCGCGAATGCGGCGATGCTGCCGCTTCTCGGACAAAAACTGGCGGCCGACCGCGCCGAGTCGGCATCATCGCTGATGGCCGTGTGCATCCTGGTAGCGCAACTGGCCATGATTCCCGTCGCAATTCTGGCTAGCCGCATGGCAATCTCTGGACGACGCCCGGTGTTCCTGATCGCATTCGCAATCCTGCCAATTCGCGGAATTTTTTACACGCTGACGGACAGTTCGGCATTGCTGATCGCCAATCAAATTCTCGACGGCGTGGGAGCCGGCATCTTCGGTGTCGTGGCACTGTTGGTGACAGCCGACCTTACGCGTGGTACCGGGCGGTTCAATTTCGTTCAGGGTCTCACTGCGACTTCAATCGGCCTCGGAGCCGCTCTGAGCAACACCGTCACGGGCCTAATCGTCGACGCTGGCGGGTTCAACGCCGGATTCTTGTTCCTGAGCGCGGTCGCCGTGGCTGCCGCACTCGTCTTCGTCACCGCCGTCCCGGAAACCGTCAACCCAGCAACATGAAGTCCGTCTTCCTTCTCTGTGTCTCCTTCACCACCAATGTGCTCCCGGAGTACGAAAAACGTACCAGCGGGGAGGGAAATGAGAGGAGGATCATTTGCCGGAAAGGTGCTGGAATGGGGCGACAATGGTGCCCGATTCGAGTTGAAGTGGGCCTTCGATCACGGCGTTTGGCCCGATGTGACAGTTGTCTCCAATGACCACCGCGCCACTGATAAACGAAAACGGCTCGATGACCGTGTCGGCTCCCAACTTGACCTGCGGGTCGATGAATGTGTTCTCGGGTGACACGATCGTCGTCCCATTAACCATCCAATTCGACATGGCTGTCCGCTGCAGTGTACGTGTGACTTCCGCAAGTTGCTCACGCGTATTCACCCCCAGGGCTTCAACCATGTCGAACGTTTCCAGCGCCACGACCTTCTGACCAGAATCCTTCATCACCCGCGGACAATCGGTCAGGTAATACTCGGCCTGGCTGTTATTCGGTTTGATTTTGTCGAGCGACGCCAGGAGCGCCTGTGAATCAAAGGCGTAACAGCCGGTATTGATTTCTTGAACGCGCTTTTCTTCCGCGGTGGCATCTTTCTCTTCGACAATCTTCTCGAACCGGCCATCGGCATCGCGAATAATGCGACCCAGCCCGAAGTTGTTCGCTGTCCTGGCTGTTCCAATCACGCAGGTCGCGCGCTGATCTTCGAGCGTGGCCAGCAATCGGAACAACGAGTCTCGCTTCAAGAGCGGCGTGTCGCCCGCTAGAACCAGTACGGCCCCCTGATGAGAACGGAGCTGATCACGGCACATCATCAACGCGTGGCCGGTCCCTTTCTGTTCGACCTGCAAAGCGAACTCGACATCGGAGTACTTCGAAAGCTCGGCTTGTACGAGATCTGCACGGTGCCCCACGATTGCCACGATTCGCGTGACGCTCGCCGATCGTGCCGCGTCGAGCACATACTCCACCATCGGTCGGCCGCAGACCTGATGCAACACTTTCGGCAGTGCCGATTTCATCCGCGTACTTTTTCCAGCAGCAAGAACTACGGCCATCGGTCCTGACATCGTGGTGGCTCCCGAGCAAAGTCCAGTCAAATCGACACATGCAATGCGCGGGTTGTACTCAATGACTCTGTATTAAGTCGACACTGATCTGAGCCCCGACCGCGAATGCCGCGCCCAACGTCAAGATGGGTCATCACCACCGTCGCCACACACACCTGCGCTGTTCGAGCGAACAGGCTTCCAATCAGCGAAACCTTCCTTGAATTCACGGCCCCGGTTAGTTGCGACGTGATTGGACTTGCGACATGCTGTACGCGACGCGGGTCCCTGAATCAGAGATCCGCATTCCACCCGGAGAACGACTTGATGTTTCAGCGGCTTCAGTTTGCCATCGTGTGGATGATCAGCGGCGGATGCATGCTCCAGGGACTGCAAGGAATGGCGGCCGACGATCCGGGCCTGATTCGCGCTGGCGCCCACGCCCAGGAAATCACTCCGCCGCGATTCCCGATTTCGGTCAATGGCGGGATGGCCGATCACTTCGCAACAGCCGCTCATGACCCGCTCTACGCCCGTTGCATCGCCATTCGCAATGCCAAAACCTCAATTGCAATTGTCGTTTGCGACAGTTGCATGATTCCGCGCGAGGCGATGGACCGTGCCAAATCACTGGCCTCGACGAAGACGGGAATTCCCACGTCGCGCATTCTGATCTCTGCCACGCACGCCCATTCCTGCCCGACGTCAGCCGCAGTGTTTCAAAGCGACCCAGACCGCGAGTATGTCGAGTTTCTGATTGAACAGATCGCCATGGGCGTCGAACGCGCCCACAATCAGGCCGAGCCGGCTCGAATCGGCTGGGGCTCCGTGGAGCAGCCATCATTGCTTTTCAATCGCCGATGGTTCGTTCAGTCGGACACCAATCCGATCGAAATGATGGAAAACCCCTTCGGGATGAAATCCGACCGCATCATCACAAACCCCGGATTCAACAACCCCAAGGTCGCGTCGTCGATCAACCAAATCGATCCTGAACTGAGCTTTTTGTCGATCCAAGCGCGTGACGGTCGTCCGATCGCACTGCTGGCGAATTACTCGTTGCATTACATCGGTGGAGTACCTGGTGACCTGGTGTCGGCGGATTATTTTGGCGAGTTCTGTCAGCGTGTGACGCGGCAACTGAAGGCGGGCGACGTCACCCCTCCCTTCGTCGCCGCTCTGTCGAATGGAACCAGCGGCGACGTCAATAATGTCGATTTCCGCCTGAAGAATGCGCCGCAACGACAACCGTTCGAACAAATCGCGTATGCTGCCGAGCTGTTAGCTCAGGATATCGCCAAGGCCTATCCACAAATCGAGTATCAAGCAACTCCCCCGCTCAAGATTCGCGAAGAGGAAATCGTAGTCGGGATTCGTAAGCCGAACGCAGCGGAACTTGCCGCTGCGGAGGAAAAGCTCGCAGCGAATACTGTCCGACCGTTGCAGGGTCTGCCCCTGATCTATGCCCGCGAAACCACACTGCTGGCCGCCTATCCCGATTCCGTTTCGATTAAGTTGCAAGCAATCCGAATCGGGTCATTGGGAATCGTGACTTGTCCTTGCGAAACATTCACCGAAACCGGACTGGCGATCAAGAAATCAAGTCCTTTGAAACAAACATTTACGATCAGTCTGGCCAACGGCTACAACGGATATCTGCCACCACCTGAACAGCATTTATTAGGTGGATACGAGACTTGGCGGGCTCGATCAAGCTACTTGGCGCCCGATGCCGAACCGAAGATCCAAACCACTATCAAGCGTCTGCTGAATGAAGTGAGCCGATAGCGGTTGCCGACAGCCGTAACAGTTCGATCGATGCAATCAGCCGTCACACTTTGACTCACACCGGAAGGAACCGATAATGCAACAAGTGCTGGCACTGATCCTGGCGGGAGGAAAAGGGACGCGGCTGGAACCGCTGACTCGCGACCGCGCCAAGCCCGCCGTTCCCTTCGGCGGCGCCTATCGAATCATCGACTTCGCCCTCTCCAACTGCATCAACAGCGGTCTACGCAAGATCCTGGTCCTGACGCAATTCAAATCGGCCAGCCTTGATCGGCACATGAACCTCGGCTGGCGGTTCCTTTGCCGGGAATTGAACGAATATATCGACGTCCTGCCGCCGCAACAGCGCGTCGACGACAAATGGTATCAGGGGACCGCCGACGCGGTTTACCAGAACATCTACTCGATCGAACAAGCGCGATCGGAATACATTGTCATTCTGTCCGGCGATCACATTTACAAGATGGATTACGCCGACCTGCTGCGCGATCACATCGAATCCAAAGCGGTCCTGACCGTCGGCTGCATTCCGTGCTCGCTCGAGGAAGGGCGCGAATTCGGCGTGATGCAGATCGATGGGTCGCGACGCGTCATCGACTTTGAAGAGAAGCCCGCACATCCGAAACCGATGCCAGATGACCCCGCGCGCTGCATGGCATCGATGGGCATTTACGTCTTCAACACGAATTTCCTGTTCGACCAGCTGTGCCGTGACGCCACGGACGAAAAGAGTGCTCACGATTTCGGAAAGAACATCATTCCGACGCTGATCCAGACGGAACTTGTACGCGCGTACCCGTTCCGCGATAAGAATTCCGGGCACAGCATGTACTGGCGCGATGTCGGAACGCTCGACGCCTTTTACGAAGCAAACATGGATCTGGTCGCAGTCGACCCCGAACTCAACCTGTACGACCGGAACTGGCCACTGCGAACTTACGTCCCGCAAGAACCGCCACCTAAGTTTGTGTTCGCCCAGACGGCCGGCGCCAATCCTCGTTCCGGGCATGCACTCGACAGTCTGGTTTGCTCGGGATCCATTCTTTCTGGCGGAACCGTACGCCGCTCTGTCCTGGGCTACAATGTGCGTGTGAACAGTTGGGCCACCGTGGAAGATTCGATCCTGTTTGATGGGGTGGAAATCGGTCGAAACTGCAAGATCCGCCGTGCCATCATCGACAAACGCGTCCATCTGGCCGAAGGGACCGAGGTCGGATATCACCACGACCAGGATCGCGCTGCAGGATACACGGTGACGGATTCTGGCATCGTCGTCATCGGAAAAGCTGACTGAATTGCCCACAAGTCGTGCGACCTCAGCTAAGTTCCGATTCTTGAGACGGACTGGTTTTGGCCGGGATCGGCAGTGTTTTCGGAAATGTAAGACGGTATAATCCAGGGAAGCTGCCGGATTGCCCTCCCGAAAATGCCTGCCTGGAATTTCGTTTCGACTGTGCCACCGTCGTCTTTTGACAGAGCTGCGCCGTGCTAAAAACCCGATTCTCCGCCGCGTCAGGCATTGTGCCGTTGGGACTCTTCTGCCTGAGCGTGTCACCCATTGGTTGTGAGAGATCGGAGCAGATCACCGCATATACGGTCGTCAAACACGATTCGCTGCAGACGCCCGAGTACTTGAAGAGCGCACAACTTCGCCGCGAAGATGAAGAACGCCGCCGCCCAAAACCGAAACGGATGATTGCGACAATTGTTCCGCAGGGGCCGGCGCTGTGGTTCTTCAAAGTGGAAGGCCCCGTCAACGAGTTGGCCGCGCGCGAACCCGACATTCGAGACTTTCTGAAATCATTGACGTTCGCCTCGCCCGAGGCCCCTGAATGGAAACTTCCCGCAAATTGGAAACAGTTGCCGCCCGCGGGACCACGCTTTGCCACGCTGATCGTCGCTGGTGAACCACCATTCGAAATGTCGGTCAGCCAATTGCCAAATCGGACTGATCAACCGCTCGAAGAACAACTCGTCGCAAACATCAATCGCTGGCGCAATCAGGTGTCGCTACCGCCGATCGCTGAGGACGCCCTGGCAAAAGAGTCTGAGAAGCTCGATTTGAACGGAAACCCAGCCTACCTGGTGAACTTGGTCGGACGTGGTCTGCCGGTCCCTGGAAACATGACACCTCCGCCACCGCAGCAATCACAGGCTCCGTCGGCTGCGGCAAGCAAACCGGTTTTTGAAAAGCCGGCGGAATGGACGGAAGCTCCTGCAACCATGTTCGCGATGGTGTCGCTGCTGGCAAAAGATGGCGAAGCTGAAGCCAAGATCACCGTGACAAGCGCACGCGGCGACCGGTTGAGCAACGTCAATCGATGGCGCGACCAAGTTCAGCTGGAGCCTTGGAAAGAGCACGAATTAAAGGCCGCGGCACAATCGGTCGCGCTGAAGTCTGGGTCAGCAGAGTTGTACGAAATTGCGAACGGCGGGCGGACCATTTACGGCGTCATCGCTGAAGACCATGGACAGACTTGGTTCATTAAATTGGACGGTCCAACGGCGCTAGCGGAACGAGAGCGCTCACGCTTCGTTGCGTTCCTGCAATCGCTACACTGGGAATAACAATCGCCTGGAACGCATCCAGCCGACTTTCTGCGACTGATCATCCCGCATGTTGGGAGAGACGATAAATGGCCACCGACACCCTGCCGACGAACGAAACGAAACCATTCACAACTTCCGGTCCGTCAGGCGTGTCGCTCTGGGATGGCGTGAAACGCGTGCTCGAACCTGCGGCTTCGTTGAAGCTGACGGTGGTTCTGTTCGCACTATCGATCTTTCTAATCCTGGCGGGCACGTTCGCACAGGTCGACAAAGACATCTGGGAAGTGATCGGGCTTTACTTCCGCTGCTGGATGGCATGGGTTCCGCTGCAGGTGTTCTTTCCGCCCTCGTTTTTCCCTGAAAAGCCCATGGAAGTTCCGGGTGGCTTCTGGTTTCCCGGCGGAAAACTGCTGGGTCTGTTACTGGCCATCAACCTGGTCTCGGCACATCTGGTCCGATTCAAGGCGGTCGCCAAGGGTGGACGATTGGTCGCCGGGTTTCTGGCAATCGCCGCCGGATGTGCGGTGACGTATGCGATTATCGCTGCGGGGGCCAATAGCAAAGGCATTCAGGGCGATCCGTTGATTCCCTACACAACCCAATGGATCGGCTATCAAGGGCTGCTCGGTCTGGCGGCATTGAGCGCGGGCTTCGCTCTCGTCAGCCTGTGCCAGCAACCGCTGGCGAAAGCAGGCGACAAATGGGCACGACAACTGTTCTTGCGAGGGCTCGTCGCGGCGATCGGATTCGTCCTGGCCGCACTGTTGACCTGGATCATCATGCGCGGCGAAGCCGGGCGTCCGACGGACGCGTCACTGCGAATTCTTTGGCAGCTCACCCAAGGATCCGTCGCGTCGATCGCATTGCTGGGAGGCTGTTGGGCGGTCTTCGGCCAGCGTGCAGGCATCGTCCTGCTGCACGGTGGGATCGGTTTGATGATGTTCTACGAACTGCACGTCGCCCTGACCGCCGTTGAAACCCAGATGAATCTTGTCGAAGGGGAACGAACCAACTTCGTTCACGATATTCGTACGTGTGAACTGGCGATTGTCGACGTGACTGATCCGACAGAAGATCGTGTCGTGGCAATTCCCAAGTCGTTGGTCACCGGCAAAGAGCCGATTGAAACACCGGATCTGCCGTTCCGAGTGGTTGTCAAGAACTTCCAGCAAAACGCAAGACTGCGCCCGATCAAGTCGGACGACACCAATCTCGCAACCGAAGGTATCGGCCAAAAATGGTTCGCCGAGCCACGCAAACCGGGCGCCGGGACTGACAATGACAGCAAGATCGATATGCCCGCCGCATACGTCACGCTCGAATCCAAAACTGACGGCAAGCCTCTGGGAACACATCTAGTCAGTCTGGAACTCTCGCTGTCCGACAAATCAGACGTTACTCAGATCGGCGATAAGTCGTACCTGATCGAACTGCGTCCGAAACGGTACTACAAGCCTTATGTCTTCAAACTGAACGATGTTCGCAAGGAAGACTATCTCGGTACAAGCACCCCGCGGAACTACGCATCGACCGTGCACGTGGTCGATACCAGCCGTAACGTCGATGAAGACAAGACGATCTGGATGAACAATCCGCTCCGGTTCGCGAACGAAACGTTCTACCAAAGCGGCTATCATCAGGAAGAGGGAACAGGCATTGAACATACGACGCTGTCCGTCGTCGCCAACTCGGGTTGGATGATGCCGTATGTTGGTTGCATGCTTGTCGGTGTCGGCATGCTTGTCCATTTCTTGTCGATGCTAATCCGATTCCTGACTCGTGGTGATACGGTCGAACTATCGACTGCCGATGCGCAACGAGCATCACAACTGGCCGCCAAACTAGGAATGACCCCCAAGCCACCCGTCGGCGCACCTGCACGAACTGTGATCGGCGCGTCAAAATCCAGTCGGGCCTCAATGGCGCTCACCGCCGCAATTATGGCGTGTGCGATGGGATACGTGATCTATGGTGCGATTCCCCCCAAACCCAAGGAACTGTCGTTTGACCTGTATCGCTTCGGACAGATTCCTGTCGTCTCTGAAGGTCGAACGAAACCTCTCGATTCAGCCGCTCGCTCGGCGCTGCTGACGATTTCCGGGCGGACGCGAGTCGCTACGGGAGAGGGGCGAGAGAAAACCTACATCCCCGCAATTCAATGGCTGCTGGAAGTGATCTCGGACGCGAAAGTCTCAGACGAACGTCACATCTTCCGGATCGAGAACCTGGAAGTTCAGGAAACGGTCGGTGTCAAGAAACGCGACGAAATGCGTTATGCACGAAACGAAATTCAATCACGCGCCGACGAATTCAAGAAGCAGTACGATCTCGCCAGCAAACAATCGCACGACGACCCAAAGCAACTGAGTGTCGCTCAAAAGAAGTTGTTGGAACTGAGCGAAAAGTTCTCCACGTTCCTGAATCTGAAAGCGGCGTTCGGCCTGCAAAACACCATCGGCGGGACGACGGAAACGGAAGTTTTCGAATCCTTCCGACGAGTCATGGATCAGACGCAGAGCATCGAAGAACGCGGGCAACCGGTCTTTGCGGTCGGGCCGACGGACAAGGACGACAACTGGCACACGCTGGCGCGGGCCTGGATGCTGAACTTGATCAACCGGATCCAGAAGAAGGGCGATCCCAATCCAACGGTCCTCGCATGGGAACAGATTCTTAAAGCCTTTTCCGACGACAAACCGGCGGACTTCAACAAGGCCGTTGACAGCCTATTGGCGCAGATCAACGAACATCCACCTGCTGATGTCACCCCTTGGGTCATCCGGCTCGAGTCGTACATCAACCATACCCAGCCGTTCAGCTACGCGATTGTCATGTACCTGTTGGCGTTCATCCTGAGCGCGATGGGCTGGCTGTTCTGGCCGCAGGGCTTCAACCGAGCCGCGTTCGGCCTGCTGATGGTGGCGTTTGTCGTCCACACGGCGGGACTGCTAGCGCGATTGATCATTTCCGGTCGCCCCCCCGTCACGAACTTGTATTCGTCGGCGGTGTTCATTGGCTGGGGCTGCGTCCTGCTGGGAATGTTGTTCGAACTGATCTATCGAATCGGGATCGGCAATTTGGTCGCCGGTGTCGCAGGATATGCGACGCTGTTGATCGCGGACGTCCTGGCTTCGGATGGCGACACGTTCACGGTGCTGCAAGCGGTGCTCGATACTCAATTCTGGCTGGCCACACATGTGACCTGTATTACGCTGGGCTACGCGACGACCTATCTAGCAGGACTGTTCGGTGTCGCGTACATCATTCGCGGTGTTCTAACGCCATCTCTGACCGCAGACGATGGGCGTGATATTACGCGCATGATCTACGGAACACTGTGTTTCTCGATCTTTTTCAGCTTCATCGGAACCGTGCTCGGTGGTCTTTGGGCTGACGATTCGTGGGGACGATTCTGGGGTTGGGACCCGAAAGAAAATGCCGCATTGATTATTGTGCTCTGGAATGCCCTGGCCCTACATGCGCGTTGGGGTGGAATGGTAAGGGAACGGGGACTTGCCGCGTTGGCGGTTGGTGGAAACATCGTCGTCAGTTGGTCCTGGTGGGGTGTCAACGCTCTGGGCGCCGGATTGCATTCCTATGGCTTCAAAAAGGGAACGCTGATGGTTCTGGGGCTGTTCATTCTGGCCAACCTGGCGATCATCGGTGTGGGGATGCTGCCAAAACAGTACTGGTGGAGCCTGCGACGACGAGAAGCGACGGCCCCTGGAGTTTGAAGCGGGGTTGAGGCTGTGCGGGGTTCGACGAGCGAAGTGCTGGCAGTCCCGGTGGGTTCATCGTTCTCAATTTCCGTTTGGGAAACTGCGGTTGAGGTTCGCCACCTCAGAAATGCCTACCCGAAAACAAATCACATCTTCGTCGTTCAAGCCAAAGGCGACGGCGTGAAAATCGCCGATCGCGAAAACGAGGATCTCAGCTCACCTCGGCCAACCTCGTAGGCTTGTGGTGGCTGGAATGAAGCGTCACAGTCGCTTGGATTACCACAGCTTTGATGTCGGAATCCGCAGACTGCCGCTCTTTTTTTGCAGTGCCTCGTTGGCCTTTTTTAGAACTCGGCTTTCCTGGGCATGCATCACGCTCTCAATGAAGCTGCGTGAACCATCACCGATCGTTTCCGCAATGTCACCCCGGATTTCGCCAATCCGCTTGACATCCAGCCCCGTCAGGATCAGGTGAACTTCATTCACTCGCGGTTCAAGAATCAAATCCGGCAGTAGACTTTTGCGACACATTTCGGGCCGAATCGTCAGCGAACAACGCGCGACGATCCGCACGTCGGCTTCCGACACCACCGTCATATTGAACCCCTTCACTCCCAGCATCCAGTGTTCAAAGTCTGCCCGGCAGCGTAACTTCGATGCCAGATTCACACTGAACCGAAACTGCTTCGCACTGACGGTTTGAAACTGGTCAATGACGAGCTTGAGCGTATTGACCGGATCGATCAGTTCAATTTTATATTTGTGCCACGCTCCGTGCTTGACGGTGCGTTTCCGCTCCGAGACCCGAATATCGAACCCACGCTGCTTCACGCGAAACCCATCAAAGATTTCATTGGTTTTATCCCAGTGCTGGCGATCTTCGTACTGGTCGGGAATCGCGGTCAGAACGATCACCCGTAGCGCTTCTGTCCAGGATGGAGCATCTTTAAACGCGGGACCATCGAGTGGCGAATTTGATGAAGGCGTATCGCCGTGCACCACACCTAGATTTTCCACAAGTGGTTTTGGAGGCTGCAAATACGGCTGATCAGCGGCAATGGCAGACAACGAAAACAGCCCCGCGACCGTCAGGGCCAACAGATCAACCAACGCCAATCGGATTCGTCCAGTGTCGAATGGGAACATCGTTCAGCTCAGCCATAGGATTGGCAGTTCGCCCGAAATCATCCGGCGGATCATTCGAGCAACGACCAATTCGGTCAAGAGGCGTTCTCCAAGCGCGAGTAATTTCCCGCTCCAATCCCCGCTTGATGCGGAATGAAGAAGGTGGCATTCGGGCGAGAATGGGCAGAATCTCACATCTGCGAAACCACTGTCGTTCCTGACGCAATTTCCGAAACTGAGGCAACGCATTTGCGAATCCGGTTGAGAGAACTCGGCCCCTCACATACAATCCTAGCGAAATTGCGTGTGTTCAGTTTGTCCGTACGGGCAGGCGGCGTCTTTGACAAATCGGCCTGATTGCCCCGAACGCCTTTGACCGGAGTTGCGAATCGAGATGACGAATTATCTGTTCACGAGTGAATCTGTCAGTATGGGACATCCTGACAAGGTGGCCGATCAGGTGTCCGATGGCGTGCTGGACGCAATCCTGGCTCAAGATCCTCGCTCACGCGTCGCCTGCGAAACGCTTTGCACGACCGATCTGGTGGTGCTGTCCGGTGAAATCACAACTCAGGCGAAACTGGACTACGTACAGGTCGCTCGCGATGTCATCAAAGACATTGGCTATATCAGCGACGACATCGGATTCTCGTATGAATCGTGCAAGGTCTTTGTCGCCTTGCACAGTCAAAGCCCAGATATTGCCATGGGCGTCGACCGCGAAGGTGCCGGCGATCAAGGTTTGATGTTCGGTTATGCCTGCGATCAAACGCCCGAACTGATGCCGCTGCCGATCGCTCTGTCGCATCGCATCATCAATCGTCTGACTGAGGCACGCCAGAAGAAGGAAGTCGACTGGCTGCGTCCCGACGCGAAAAGCCAGGTCACCGTCGAATACGATTCCAACAACAAGCCAGTTGGAATCTCGGCAGTCGTCGTCTCAACGCAGCATCATGAGAAGGTCAGCCAGGACGACATCACCAACTTCGTGATCGCCGATGTCATCAAGCAGTCGGTTCCCGCCGAGCTGCTGACCAAGAATACCAAGTACCACATCAATCCAACCGGTCGATTCGTCGTCGGTGGACCACACGGCGACACCGGCTTGACCGGTCGCAAGATCATCGTCGACACCTACGGTGGTTGGGGCCGCCACGGTGGCGGTGCATTCAGCGGTAAGGACCCCACAAAGGTGGACCGTTCCGCCGCATACATGGCTCGCCATGTCGCCAAGAATATCGTCGCCGCAGGGTTGGCTCGCGAATGCGAAGTGCAGTTGGCCTATGCCATCGGCGTCGCCGAACCGGTCAGCGTGCACGTCAACACCAACGGCACCAATGCCATTCCCGATGAAAAAATCGTCGCTCTCGTGCGCGAGCACTTTAAGATGACGCCACTGGCGATCATCGATTAC
This sequence comes from Schlesneria paludicola DSM 18645, assembly GCF_000255655.1. Classification (NCBI taxonomy): domain Bacteria; kingdom Pseudomonadati; phylum Planctomycetota; class Planctomycetia; order Planctomycetales; family Planctomycetaceae; genus Schlesneria; species Schlesneria paludicola. The sequence goes on from NZ_JH636437.1 coordinate 160,995, forward strand.
CTGAAGCTGCGTCGTCCGGTCTACCGCAAGACCGCCAGCGGCGGACACTTCGGCCGTTCCGATGCGGACTTCACGTGGGAAGCCACTAACAAGGCCGCCGACCTCAAGAAGGCTGCCGGCCTCTGATCGACGGCATGCCACTGCGTCGCCGTCAATGCTTAGAACCACCCCATTGAGCCTTACGCTCAGTGGGGTGATTTTTTGATGCACGCGACCACCAACCCTTCCGTGGTAACGATTCTTCTCCAATGAAGACTCGGGACAACGCACACAGGCATCAACCATCTTGATTCAGGCGATCCTCGATTCAGTAATCGAGCGTCACCAACTCTGCGCCGGGATAATAGTGCAGCACAATCTGGTCGTACGGACGACCTGAATCGGCTTGCCCTTTGGCCCCCCATTGGCAGAAGCCGACCCCATGCCCATGACCGCGACCCGTGAAGGTCACACGGCTCGGCTCTAGATCAATGCGAAAATGCGGACTCGCAAGCAGTCCCGTCGGCATCCGTTCCCGCAGATCAATCCCCGTAACAGTCGCCACGCGAGTTCCATGATGAATCTCGAATCGCGGAATCGATCCGCGACCGACTTCGACGGGCTGGTGAATCGATCGAATGTCGGACAATGCGCCGCGTGAGACGGGCTCCAACGCACGCTTCTGGAACGCGGTACGATCAATCTCTGCGGTCCAGCGGAAGTGCGGCGACTCGCGGCACCATTCACAGTCCACGGGCGCCAGGCAATCAATCGCATCCTTAAAGACAAGCTTCCCCTCGACAGTTCGCCCACCGCAAACGGCCGAATAGTAGGTGCAAAACAACTTCCCCCCTGACTGGCATACCACCCCTCGTGTCGATGCGACGGCACGGCGGCTACTTTCACTTTCCCCGGCCAGTCGACGCCCCGTCGCGTCCCGATATTCGACTCCCAGATACTTCTGACTGCGCTGTGACGACAACAGGTCATAAACCGCTAGCGAATCGGCCTGCTGTGCTTGATAGAGCGCATACGTTCGTGCGACGACCGCTTGGGCCTTGCGAGCTTCCCCGGGGAATTTCGCGGGCATCTCGGAATCGACGACACTGGCAAGATACTCTTCGACCGGCAGAACGTTGACCGCCGACACCTTTCCATCCGTACGTCGATACAACCGTACCACGCCACGATAGAGGTGGCCGTTCACGCGAATGGCGGGCGACTGACTGGGAATGATCTCCAACTGCCGGCACGCATACTCGTGCGTCCCACACTTCAGCCCATGCTTCGTCGGAGTCACCTTGACGCTACCAGAGTCAAAATTCGCTTGTGGCTTTTCATCGTCGCTCAGTGAAACCATGCGGTAGTGGCCGCGAACCTCAAGCTGAAACGAATCGGCTCCCCCCGGCGTCACGTTCACTCGAATTGCGGGCTCGTTTACCACCACACGCCTGGACGCCAGCGGCACTTTCGCGGTGGATTCCTTCGCAGCAGGCTTGGCAGCGGATCGAACGAACGATTGGAGTGGGGGAGGGGGCTTTTGATCACTTGGAGAGGTACGGATCGTCAAGAAGGCGATCAACACAAGACAGGCCAAGCTCAAGACAATCCATCCCTGGCCGCGTCTCATTCTGGCCTGAGCTGCGACCGACCCGTCGATCGCCGGTGAAGAATCCGATGACGCGTTGGACGCCTCCGAAAAAAAAGAACGAGGCTGACCTGCGGGATCGCGATCAGCCTCGTTCCTGGATTCAGTCACACTGCGGTCTCCGACACGCGTGTTGATTCAAATCATCAGTCGTTTCGCAGCTTCAGGTTGATTTCACCCAACTGCTGACGGATTTCGTTGAGCGACGTCACACCGAAGTTTTTCGTTGCCAGCAATTCGTCTGGCGTACGCTGAACCAACTCGGCGAGAGTCGTAATCTGTAGACGAGCCATACACTTGCGAGCTCGGACCGACAAGTTGAGGTCCGAAACCGAACGAGCCAACAACGCTTGTTCCTGAGGAGACAAATCGGCGGGCAGCACCGCATAGGTTCCTGCACCACCCTGCCAGGCACCGGCATCCTTCGGCTTCGAGGGAGCCAGATTCTGGCCAATTCGCAATCCATGAGCCTGCATCAATTCGCGAATTTCGACCAATGAGGTTTCGCCGAAATTCTTTCCTTGCAGCAGATCGGGCTCGGTAATCTTCGTCAGATCACCCAACGTCTGGATATTCATACTAGCAAGACAGTTACGACTACGAACCGACAATTCGAAGTCGGTGACAGGACGACTGAGCAACTGCTCAAGACGAGCTTCGTTCTTCGCCATGTCATCGTCATAGTACATTTCGCTCGTCGCTTCAATGTCCTTCATGTACATCAAGGCGCGGGCGTGATTCTGATCGTGCTGCAGCACGCGTCGGAAGCAGAATGCTGCGGCCGAGTAATTTCCTTTGTCTTCATACAGCAGACCGAGATTCAGCAAGGCTCCGATATAGAACGGAGGTTTGCTGAGACCTTGCTCGTACAGACGAATTGCTTCGTTGTCATTGCCGTACAGCGCGTTCTCGCCAGCGAGGCGGAACAGTGCCTGCGAATGATGCGGATCCATGTCCACTGCGCGTTCGAAGTACTCGATCGCACCGTATGTATCGCCACGATCGGCCAGGATGCAGCCCATCTGATACGAGTAATCCGCCCGACGGGCACCTTCGGTACCGGCTTGCTTCAGAGCGGTTTCGGCGTCTTCCAAGCGACCATGCATACGAATTGCGCCGGCGCGTTTCATGATGCATTCGACGTTGTCGTAACCGGCTTTCGCGGCGGCAGTGAACTTCTCTTCAGCATCGGTCCATTGTTCGAGCGAGAGGTAGACCATCCCCAGCACGTACATGGCGACGCCATCGCTACCCGCGCCAGACAACAAACGCTCAGCGATTGCGTGTTGTCCCAACAAATAAGCGCCAATCCCCGCTCGAACGCCTTGCCCCGAAGCGGCACCGCTTTCCACATCGCGCAGGATCGCCTCAATTTCTTGACGCGCGGCGACGACTTGATCGGACGCGACCGCCCTTCGCAACTGGCTGAACTCGTCAGCCGTCATTTGTCCCTTGGATTGCAGAATTCCACGAATGTTAACTGGTTCGGCCGTCTTGATCACAGTCAGTTCAACCCTTTCTGGGGGGTACTGGCAGCACCGCGAAACTTTCGAGGGGGCATCCGCATCGGCTCACCTTCTATCAATCGAGAACGAAGAGCCGACATTTGCGAGAATCAGGCCCCGCGCACCGCAATCACGCGAAACTCACGCAAATTGAGGTTTTAGAAGCGGATTTGAACTTGCCCTCTTAAACGAATCGTGCATTATATCGAGAAGACGCCATTCTGCAACGCCGTCCGCCCCTGAGGATCGGGGCGTGCCTCGCAACAGCGGCCAAGCGGAAATCCTGCCGATGAGGACGTTCGCATGTTGGCCTTGAAATCGCTTGTCTCGCTCACACTACTGGCAAGCAGTTCCGTTGCCCCAGAGGATGCCCCTCCAGCCGACGCTCTGTACCCCGAATCAATTCGCTCCGCGATCACCAGATTGGACGAATCCGATTTCCGCCAGCGAGAAGAAGCGGTGGATGAACTTTACACAGCAGGGTTTACGGCGATTCCAGCGCTCAAAGAAGCGGCTGATAAGGGTTCGCCCGAAGTTTCAGTCCGGGCCGTCGACATCCTGCTGCGGCTTTATCAAATCGAAGATGAAAGTACATTCGAGACCATCGAACAAGTCTTTACGCAGCTTAAACATGTGGAAAATCTATCGACGACAGGGCGTGCCGAACGGGCGTTCGATACCGTCAGCGAACTCCGGCAGAAGCGCGCACTTTTGAAATTCGAGCAGTTGGGGGGAATGGTCCAATTTGCCGAGCCCAACCTGGACCGCCAGACATCCGGACGCCCGCGAATTGAATATGTGATGCTCGGCCGTGACTGGCTTGGCGGCGACGCGGGCCTGCAGTTACTAGGGCGAATCGAAGATATTCGCCTGGCGGATATGCCGTCACTATACATCATCCGAGGAGTTGATATTTCGGATGCAACACTCCTGAACCTGAAAGCAGAGCTTCCCAACCTGACCATCAACCGTCGCGGGCCTGCCCAGCTGGGTGTCACCAGTATCGGCCGCGACGGCGGATGTATCATCAAAGCCGTTGTCCCCGGGTCTGCTGCAGAGCGAGCCGGACTGAGAATGTTCGATCAAATCCTTAAGATTGATCAACGGTCCGTTGAGAGCTTTGATGAATTGGTTGAAATCATTGGTGAAAAGGAACCCGGCGACCAAGTTCCCCTCGTTTTCCGACGAGGGGCAGAAATCCACAATTCCGTCGCCGAGCTGTCAGGATGGAAACCCGCTCAATCCAAACAAGTTCCCACCAAAATCCCTCAAAAGTAGCGAGCCTCGCGCCCGTCAATGGCCAGTTCCAACGCAGGCCGCACTGCTGTTTGGCCTGGTGCCAGCACATGGCTCGAACTCGCACCAATAAGCCCCAACGGATTCTTCCCTAAGAACGGTCGGGTTCCGCGACACAAACGCAGCGAGATCATTCGTAATGCCTGCCACCCGTCGCAACTCGACGCCAGTTTCCAAACAGTTTATCGCGTGGCTGGGCTTGGCACACTTCATGTCTGGCAGCCTGTTGGCGCAGGATCGTGCATTGATTCAACAGGCGAAGGGGACTCGAATCCCTGTATCGGGGGTGGTGCAGGACTACACCGGCCGTGAGCTAGTACTGCGTGTGAAAAACAACGAGCCACCGCGCCGGTACCCTCGCACCGAAGTCATTGAAGTCACGACTGACTATACATCTCATCACAATCAAGGACGAAAACTTTTCGCAGCGGGCAAGATTGCCGAAGCCAATCGTGAATTCACCGCGGCACTTGAAGAAGAAGACCGCCCGTGGGTCCGCCGCGAAATCCTCGCCGGACAGGTTCGGTGTGCCCTTTGGAAGGGTGACTATCCCACCGCCGCATCGCGCTTTATGCCGATCGTCGAATCGGATCCTGAAACGTTTCATTACAACCTAGTACCACTCAACTGGGCCAATGACCTCCCACCAGCAAATGTAAAATTCGAGGCCCGCGGCTGGACCGATCCCAAAGCGCCCCTGGTGTCAAAATTGATCGGCGCAAGCTGGCTCGTGACCGTGGACGAAAACGCGGATGAAGCAGAGCAGATCCTGAAACGTCTGGCGCGCGAATCCGATCAACGTATTCAACGTCTCGCCCAGATGCAGATGTGGCGAGTGAAGCTGAGGCAATCGAAACAGATCGATCCGCACGAAATCAGTCGATGGCAGCAATTTGCAGAACAGCTTCCTGTCGAGCTGCGCGGTGGATCGTATTTTGTGATTGGACAGGCATCGAAACAGGGCCAGGACTTTGAACGAGCCGCACGCGCGTTCCTCTGGTTACCGCTGGTCTACGATTCTGATCGCTGGCTTGCCGCGCACGCCTGCTTCGAAGCAGCGGACTCACTGAGTGCGCTGGGCGATCACAATCAAGCGGGAAGTCTTTACAGCGAAGTGGTGTTCCGGTTCGGTGACACCCCGTGGGGCCGTCCGGCCGAAACCGCCTGGAAAGCCCTGAAACCTGCGACCCGAGAGGCGCCCTCTCCCGTGCCCAACCCGCCCGCCCCCTGATTGCAGGCGCCGATTCACTCTGGGCAATGAAATTCTCAGCGTACTGGCCTTGGCTGTAGCCCCAACTGACGCCGACAGAGTCGAGCCAGTTTTTCACCAGGCACAAACTCAGCCAGTAGTGCGGTCACACCAGCCTCGCGCAGAACCCACGCCAAGTCAGTCGCCGTCGCCGCACCGCAAGCGATCACAGGGCAGGGGTGGGGATGTACCCGCAACTCACTCCGAAGCCAACTCAGACACTCTTCAAGTCCCGACTCCAGATCGATGAAAATCAGCGCCGACGGAAACTCCTCAATGGTGGGCAACAGGTCTCCCACCACGCGGCACTCACGCACCTCAACAGAACTCTGTTTAAACTGCCGCTGAAGCTCAGGTCCCCAGAACGGCTGGCGTTCGAAGACGGCAACGATGTGCGAGGGACGTCGTTCGGCCTGCCAATTCATAATGCAAAACCCCAAACGCAACGAAGCCACAGGCGCGATCGTAGAAACAATTCTCGTATCTGCCCCTCAATTTGATGGATAGGCGAACGCTGTTCGTTCGAGTCATCTTCGTCCCCGAAGTCGAACGCACGGGCTTGAGTTTAACAATCTCACCTTCGCCGCAATCGGACTTGCGAGCAGTGACACTCTTTAATCAACGCCCCCCGTGCGCATATTGAATGGCTGCCCCAAAGCAGAAAACAAAATACAAACTGGAACAGATCATGACGAATGAGAATCCCGCGATCGTTAGCCAACTGAACGGCTTGTCTCTGAAGTGATATTGCAACAGACAAATGCCGGCGACCAATATCGGAGGTCCGACAAACGCGAACAGTACGAGAAGATTCCAGACCGCCGGCCCAACGGGAAGATCGCCACTGACGAGAAAGAATACAAACCAATACGCGATAGGAACCACAAGCAGTAACAGGTTGCGGATGATGTGACGTGTTCGCTGTCGCATGGTTCAGGCTTGTTTGTCACGACTCGGCGATGAACAATCCGAATGCCCGCATCATACCTCGGTCGTGACTGATCGAACCAGTTGCTTGGCAGCCTGATTGAGGTCCGCAAAGATTTCTGCTCCGACGCTAGCAACCATTGCCGCACCGAACGCCGCTTCTTCACGATGGGCGGTAAATGTCAGGGGCAGACCAAATTCCGTTGAGACGATTTTTCCCAACAATGGATTCTCGCGCAGGCCGTTTCCTGCCGCGATCAAGATACTGGGCGACTTCTTCGTCACATCGTAGATCGCTTTGAATCCGTCGTGCAGTGATCGCCCCATGCCATCTAGAACCGCACGGGCCAGGTGTGCCGCGGTGAAATTCTGGGGCGAAAGCCCACTGATCGAACCACGCACGGTGGGGTCGAGTCGCGTTCCCGAAAATCGGGGCTCGCAGTAAAGCCCTTCGGCTCCCGCTGAAATCTCTGCCGCGAGTTCGTTCATCGCGCCATACAGCTTGCCCGGCGATTCCGCCTGAAACAGAGTTCGTCCGACATCCTGGAAGAACTGCTCAAGCACTTGATACGACCAGCCTCCGGCAAGCCCCACATTCGATAGCAGATTTCCACCGCCAGGAAAGGGCCGCAATTCAATCGGTGGCGCGAACTCGAAACCTTCCGTAAACACCGCCGCCTGGGCGCCAGTGCCGACATTCACCAGGACGCTCGATCGGCGATCAGCGACGCTACCTAGAAAGCTGGCCTGATGGTCGCCAATCGGTGCAAAGACGGGAATTCCCACAGGAAGGCCCGTCGCATGCGATTGTTCGGCCGTCAGTCCCCCAACGCGTTCTGTCGCCTCCACCACCTGCGGAAACAGTGAGCGATTCAGGCCCAGTGCCGCAATTGACTCGTCATCCCATCCGCGCGAGCGAACATTGAACACGCCACTGCTGCCAGCACACGATGGCTCGGTGATCGGTGGGCGGCCGGTCAGTTTCGCCGCGAAGTAGTCCATGATGAACAGTGCTTGGGCATCCGTCGGCAGTTGACCTTGCTGCTTCAACTGGAACAGCGTCGTTGCCATGAAACCGGGATGCAGCCAGCAGCCCGTGCGCTTCCACGCCTCGTCACCGAGTCGATCTCGCGCCATCACCAGCCAGGTCGACTGACCATCGGGCCTCATTTCGAGTGCCCGCCGATCTTGCCAATTGATCAGCGGCGTCAGCGGCCTGTGTGTCTTGCCATCGACCAGCACAGTGCCATGTTGCTGACCTGTAATCCCGATCCCTACGACCTCTCGAACGAGCCCCCCAAGTTGCTGCGCGGTGCTCTGCAAGCATCTGTTGGCGGCCTCCAGGATCAAGGTCGCATTCCACTCCGAACGCCCCTTCACGCGATCATCGGCACGGGTTGCGTTCGCCTCATTCGCGGCCGTACCCGTTGCGATGATTGTTGAAGACGACGTCTCGACAGCAACGCTTGTGATCTTGGTCGTACCAAGATCCACACCCAACACAATTGGCATCACAGAACCTTCTGAGCGCGAGTCCTTCCACCATCCAATCCACCAGAGCTTGAAGGAACGAGCATCATTCGCCCGTCGCCTCGCCAAGGACTTTGGCGTAGACCTCGCGAGCTTTGTTATACGCCTCTTTTGCCGAAGTTCGTTCTTTTTCGCGGATCGCACGCTGCTTGGCGTTCCAACAAACGTCAACCGCTTTCAGGCACCAGTCGGCACTCGAACGACTGGCGCGAACCGGTTTGCCAGCGACTTCCACAAACACGGGATTCGTATGACAGGACGGCATGATCCGCAGTGCAATCCAGCTCGATTGCTTCAAGTCATAGTCAAACGTGAGATTCTGCAGTGAACCGTCCGCCGGTATCGTTTTCCGTTCGACAGGAACCCCGTTCACAATCAGTTCCACGGGGACGATCTGCGTGTCACCAATTCGCGCACGTTCAAGATGCCAGTACGGCTTTTCATCCAGGCGTTTCGCTCGAATGGCGTCCGATTGCGGCGTCGGTTTCTCCGCGAGAAGCGCGGCGGCCTCGCACGTGATACGCACCTTTCCAGGTTCTTTCAGATCGAGCTGACTCGACTTCCCGGAGGGGCCGGTCATTCCCGCTTCAAACCCGTTGACGGCGAAGTCGAACAGATGGCTCAAACCATCGCCACAATAGCTGCGTCCATCTTTGACACCCTGCACCCAGGTGTCATAATCGACGGGCTGATCGAGCGGCAGCTTCACGTAGACTCGGCCAAGCCCCACCTTGTCGCCATAGATACAGGGAAAATCCGTCTCGCCGCTAATTCGCGTCCGCATCCCGCAGTTCAGCGTGTGATACCAGATATTCAGTTCCCAGATTGCCGGGGTGTCGACGGCGGAAATAAAGTCGCAGGTACCGTTCGTCGCCGTCACGATGAATTCGTTCGCGCCAATGCCATCGAATCGCGGCATCGCGAGGTCGGGCAGCTTCTCCGCCGCTTTTCCCTGCCAGCCGGCACTCGCGCCACCATTCGGCTTGTCCGAAAATTTGCGAGATCCATCGGGCATCACATCAGGCAGGGCGAGTCCCCATCCGCTGTGACTGTAGCCGACGACGCCACCTTGTTTTTGCCCCCATTCCAGGACCGGCTGCGTCCAGCTCGGCCATTCTTCCAGCAGCGTCGTGCCGGGATAATCGTCTTCAATCAACTTGAGCAGGCAAAGGTGTCCCGCATGCGATGAAGGAAAGCCCGACACTTCGACGTCGTAGCGCATCAGATAGTTCGGTCGTGATAGTGCGGACGTCTTTCCTTCGAAGTAGCGTTTCTGCGTGTACCAGCAGGGGCCCCACGAGAGTACGCACCCGATATTCAAATCTTCGCCCAGAATGTGCCGAAGCATGTCACCGGGAGTGACTCCTTCAGTCGGGCTGTCATAGTGAGAGCATCCCGCGGCATGCACGTGGTGATCGCCCGAAATCCAACCGCGTTTGGCAGCGTGAATCCAGCGCCGCAACGAAATCTCCTGCCGTTGGCTGACCGCGTTGCCCGTGACTTTCAACGGCAACTGGTCAACGCGATATTCAGGACCGCGCTGAACCGTCACGGTGTAATCACCAGGAGGAAGCATCACCGACTCACCATCACCACGATAAATCTGCTCGTGAAAGAAGAAGTCGGGTGCCAGTCGTCGCGACGGATTGGGATAGACTCGCCCCCGAGCATCGCGAAACGTCAACGCAGCAAAGGTCGGTGTTCCGTCAAAGTCCTTAATCCCCAGAACGACTTCGACCGCCAGAACACTGTTGAAGAGCAACGGAACAGTGCTGCGAAACCCCAGATCCTGCGTGCCCTGTCCCACATTGAAACCGAGCGACACTTCACGTCTGCCAACATCGCGGCAGTAAAGCTGCAGAATGCGGTATTCCAGTTCAAGTCCCGAAAGGCCCGGTTTCAATGGCTGCTTGTCGAACATATCGGCATCGAGAAACCGATTCGGAACATCCGATGGCTGAACGAGTTTCTCGTCAGTCATCGGTTTCTCACGCGCCTTCTTTCCTCGCTGATAGACCGGCAACAAATTGGGGCTCTCAGGAACAAGCGGTGCTGTGACACCGGCCTCGTTGTGAACCTTCACCAAAAAGGTTCTCCATCCCTGTTGAACGAGCTCCTTCTTGACTGGACCTTCCACCACCGAAACGCGGCTTTCCGGATTGATCGACACGGCAACCAGACACAGTGGATCGAGAATTTTCTCAACGGCCTCGGTACAATCAGCCGCACTGGGCAACTTCAAAGACTCTTCGAGTTTGGTCCGCGTTTCTGCATCCATCGGCGAACCAACAAACTCCAAAGCCTGAATCAGCCGTTCGGTCGCCGCGGCAAGAGGCTGCTGTTCGACACGTCCCACCTTAGGCCATTTTCCGTCGGCCGCGGGCACCACCCGCACCTCGAATGCAAAACAGGCTAGGACGAACAACCCCCACCGAACGATCCGATTCAAACCGTGAGTTGCATCGCGCATGACAACCTCTCTGAAAGCGGACTGGCCTCATTCCGACTCGCAACGCATCATGGAAGTCTGATCGAAAAGAGTCAATCAGACGGCAGCAGACCAATCCACGATCGCCATCCAGAAGGGCCGCGTCCGTGACGGATTTGTGAGAGACGAAAAAAGTCAGCTCGCCTGAATCAATACCAACAACCGAGACAATTTCGAGCTTTTCCCTCGTTACCAAGCACCTGCTTGGTAACGTCTCCGTCTCTTGCAATTCACTTTCCTGTCGAGCAGGAAAATGTCCTCGGTCCGACGTACCGATTTCTAATGTGCAAGAAGCGTTCCCCAGCTTCCGCTTGGCAACGAGGGGAAAACATGCCAAGCGGAAGCTGGGGAATGAAGAGACAACGTTGCCTGAATGGCCGCACAAGTCTGCGTCGAATCTGAATTCGACCGACCGTCGTGCCATGTCTCGCCGGCCGTCGACCAACGTGCGTTATTGTCCGGCCGCCCAGCCGTGTCGGCGAAGATCGCCAACTCCCAGGCGTTTTCCAGTGTCGCGAGAAATGAAAATCGAATGTGCGTCACCTTGGCGCTTTGGCGGCTCTTCGATCGAGTGGCCCATTTCGCGCAGTCGCTGAAGTTCACTGTGATGCTCTTTCTGCAACCGTTCCTCGATCCGCAACGTATCGGGCATCCACGGATGATGCATACGCGGCGCGTCGACGGCCTCTCTCAGCGGCATTTCGAACTCAAGCACATTCATGATCACGCAAAACAAGGTATTGATGATCGTGCGCCCGCCGGGACTGCCTGTCACCAGGACTGCCCGACCGTCTTTCGAAACAATGACGGGACACATCGAGCTGAGCATTCGCTTGGCGGGGGCGACCAGGTTCGGCTTCGTCCCAATCAATCCCTTGGCATTTGTCACGCCCGGTTTGGGATTAAAGTCACCCATCTCGTTATTCAATAAGAGACCGGCCCCGCGGACGACGATCCGCGAGCCAAATTCATCTTCCAGCGTGTACGTGTTCGAAACGGCCATTCCGTCGTGGTCGACGATGCTGTAGTGCGTGGTGTGCTCGTTCTCTGCCGGTAGATAGATATCCGCGCCCCATTCCGCCGACGGCGTGGCCCGAGTCAACGAAATCGATTCTGCGAGCTTTGCTCCGTACTCTTTCGAAGTCAGGAATTCAGGAATCGTGTTGAAGTCGGGATCGCCCAGATAACGCGCCCGGTCACAGTATGCGCGGCGCATCGCTTCAACCATGACGTGCAGGGTTTTCGCTGACCAGCGTCCTTCACGACGCAACTGAAACCCCTCAACGGCATTCAACATCTCGAGCAATACGATTCCACCCGAACTGGGCGGGGCGGAAGCGTAGATGTCAAATCCACGGTAGGTGCCACGCACTGGAGTTCGCTCTTTCGCCTCATACGCCGCAAGATCGGCTTTTGTGATCAGGCCGCCGCCCCGCCGCATTTCTTGTTCAATCGCGTCCGCCGTTGGCCCTTCGTAGAAACCGGGCGATCCTTGCTCTGCGATCCGCTGTAGAGTTTTGGCCAGATCCGGCTGCACGAGGTGATCTCCTTGCTGCCATGGCCGGGAACCGCCGTCTTTGCCAAGCACCCGTTGCAACTCGCCGTTGTCGCGATTCGCAGCCAGAACGGTGTTCAATGACTGGGCCAATTCCTGGCTGACAACAAAACCATCACGCGCCAATTCCACCGCTGGCCGAACGAGTGCCGCCCATTTCAGCCGTCCAAAACGGCGATGAGCCAACTCCAATCCGCGCACCGTGCCCGGGACGCCGACTAATCGATACTGCGATTCGTCGCCCGTGGCGAACATGTCCACCGTCGCCGCCGCCGGTGCACACTCGCGATAGTCGAACATGGCCGGTGCCTGGCCCTGCGGTGGATGGACGAGCATAAAGCCGCCGCCCCCGATGTTGCCCGCTTCGGGCCAGGTGACCGCCAACGCGAAACCCACCGCGACGGCCGCGTCGACGGCATTTCCGCCCGCATCGAGAACTCGTTGACCAACCTCTGATGCGTCTCGCGAGACGGAAACAACCATCCCCCGATCCGAGACAGCGTTCAAACCATGTTTGGGCAACTCGTCACCGTGTCCTGTCGCTTGCAGAAACAGAACCACGGTCAGATTGACCAGTAAACACGTGAGCTTTCGCTGTCGTCGATGGATCACGGTTGTTCCTTCCTTGACACGATCAGGGACGTTTGGCGGCGAAGAGCCGGGGGGCGCCACCCGTGACCGGAACCCGGTACTCCGAATGTGAGCCCACCGGCAGTGTATAGACCTCAGTGCTCGGTCCCAGGTTCCTGCGATACGTCAAGGGGTATGGAATCTCGAACTCATGAAATGCACCAGGCTTCAGCGTCAATGGCTCGCCCCATGAACTTGATGGAGCCTTCGTCTGATAGGTGAACGATTCATTGCTGAGGTTCGAGATCTTGATTCGAGCCAGGGTATACGTCACGTCGATCGCAGGCGAACCAAATTTGACATCGGCCAGCCGCATCTTCGAATCACCAATCGGCAGATCCGGGATTTCCGCGGACGAGCCTTTAATTCCCGCGAAATACGCGGCCCACGCTTCGTTGAACAGTTCCACATAGCGGTCTGATTTCAACGTCGCGTCTTTCGCTGAATACCCGTCAGCAAACTTTCCTGTGCCCTGAGCCTTCGCCGCCGAAAGCCAATCGAGGGCCACAATTCGCTGATCGTGTGACGGCTTCTGCAGGCTCGCCTTCAACTGTTGCGACAGATCCAGGTCAAATGCAGCGCAGGGTTGCCACTCTGCTTGTTCCATTGTCGATTTGATGGAAATCAAGACCTGAACCTTCGGCAGTTCGAATTCCAGTGACTTCGCCCCCTCGGAACCCGTAGCGGACGACGCGTTCCGAACTGTCAAAGGCTTCAGCACATTGACCGTCGAACGAACTCGTAATCCGTCACCGAACTGTGCCAGATCCGGGATCAGTTCCTGAAGAGTGGCGCGATCGGCCAATTTTGCAAACAGCGGTTCAGGAATGTCGAGAAGATCCAGCCGTGCCTGATGGCTTTCCACAAACATGGCCGTGATCGGTTCGAGGATGTTGGGAGCCACCACGACGTGCATCAACTTGTCGGTGGGGACCTGCTGAAGCGAAATATTTGTCCCCGTCGCACGCTTCAACTCTTTCACCGGCGTGAACGGATTCAAGCTCGCCACTGTTAAGCCCACCACGAGCGACAACCCATTTTCGTCCGCCGAGATTTGTTCTGGCCAGGCCTGAAAACGGGGCGGATACATGGGCAGCGGCCATAACTTCGTCATGGTCGAACCTGATTCGGTGGCCTGCGTCGCCGAATTCGGCAGGACGAGATTCTTTTCGATCTCCTGCACGATTTGGGGCGCGATACTCAGCACCGCATTTTCAATCCGGCCTCGGGCTCCGTACAGCCCGTTCGTCAAACCGCTCACGACGGCCTCTTGCGTCATGCCGAATCCCTGGACAGAGACTCCCGCCGGTTGTGAGACCGACCAATTGTCTTGCGGGATCTGGAATCCGGCCCCGATCAGCCGTAGCCGAATCTTACGATCTGCCACGTAGGGGGTCAGTTCCAGATTGAACCAGACCGGATAGGCATACCCAATTCGGATGGCGATCGGGCCTGCCTGAGCCGAATGACGTTCCCCAGTCACCGATGTTCCGGCAATGGTGATCGCGACGTTGCGGATTCCGAGTTGCACCAGAATCCGATCTTTGCCGTATCCTCGCGCTACAATCCGTTCCAATTGGCCCGAGTACGAGATGCCACCGAAGCGAATGCTGAACTGTCGCCCCGACGCGACCGTACTGTCGAACATGTCGCCCAGGCTTCCCGACAACATGCTGGGCGAGATGGTGCGAGGAATCGAGTACGACATGATATCCAGCACTTCGTTGCCCAGTCGCACACCCACCGCCTGTGAAATCTCGAGCGCAGGAACGAACGGAACCGAGATCGCCGGCACAGGCTTAACGGTTGCGGTTCCCAACTTTGCTGGGGTCCTGCGAGGATCAAGCATCCAGGCAATCACAGCATCGTTACCGTAGACTTCGGTGTTGATATCATGGCCAGCATCCGGCAGTTCGGTGTAAGTCGCCGTCCCACCTGCCGCGCTGAGTGCTTCGACAATCTTGCGTCCGTCTTCTGACTTGATCAGGGTGTCTTTCTCACCATGAAAGGCCCAGACGGGTACGTCTTTCAGCCCCTCAACGCGCCGCGCGTCTCCGCCACCGGACAAAGGCACAACCGCAGACCATCGCGTCGGTTCTGCCGTCGCCAGACTCCAGGTGCCATAGCCGCCCATGGACCATCCCGTCAGGACGACCCGCTTTTCATCAAAGTTATAGTGCTTTCGGGCATCGTCCAGGATCGCCAATGCGCGCTTGCCGTTGACGTGATCGGCATTCCACGATTCAAGAATGCGACCATCCGCCATTTCGCACTGCGGAATCACAACCAGAAACGGAAAGCTCTGCACCCGCGCCTGTATGAACGGCGCAATTCCCACCGTCAGTGGCAAACGATTGTCTGTTCCCCGCTCGCCCGCCCCGTGCAGAAACAACATCGCGGGGGACGCTTTCTCAGATCGATAGCCTGTCGGGATAAACACAAGATACTTGTGTTCGCCCGCATCATCACGCAGCACGCGCTCGTAGAAATGACCGGGGGAATCGGCGGCCTGGGTCATTGGACCGAACGACGAAATCACAACGACCAAGCACCACAGCAGCGGCCGCCTCCAAACAGCGGACAGATACGGATTCTTCATAATCTCATTCTCCTTAACTTAGAGCGGCGACGCGAGAACCATGGTTTGGTCCATTGCTGCCGGTATCCTTTGGATGACTCGTGAATCGCTTTCATGCGCGATGTTCGTAGCACAAGGTGACAATTCGCCAGCCTTGTATGATGGTAGGCGCCACGACGGGACGTTCCAGCCAGGCTGACTGGCCAAACCAATCCGTCATTACGACAACCATGTCGTAGCATCTTCCGGGCCTCGCCGGGAAGGATCAGCCGATTTATGAAGATTTTCGCAACACGTGCGAAGCGTCACCTCGCCCAATCGATGACCTGAAACAGCTCGGTCAATTTCTGACCGCGAACTGGGTTCAACATCGAAACATGTGCAATGCAGCCTCGCAAATGATTGTAGAAATCGACGACTCCATCGCGATTTTGAGACGACGGCCCGTGACGCTGGCAATTTGTGAGCATCGCCTTCAACCGATCGTAATCGCCGCGTGAGATATTCGGCTTTTCGTTGACGACCACCCCGGTTACCGACTGTCGCTGATGGGAACGCAAGATGCGCCGTTTTTTGTGGTTCACAAAGAATCGCTCTTGCCTGACAATCTGCTGCACGAGTGGAATGATCGCCCGCAATCCGCGGGTCAATTCCTTGGATCCCGAGATCGTCAAGTCGTCCGCATAACGCGTGTAGGTCGCGCCAAATGACTTGGCCAATCCCGTGATCCTCGCATCCAGTCCGAACGCAGACAAGTTTGCCAACCCGGGCGATGTCGGGGCTCCCTGCGGTAGATGTCGCCGCAAATAAGCGACAAGCGCATAGGGTCCCTGTTCTTGAAACCCCAGATTGCCAGGCACTGCGGACGTGGTGAGTAAACCAAGCCAGATCGCCACTTCGCGCGAATAGCCAAGACCACGGAAAATGGCGACGACGCGGGCAAAGCTGACCGTGGTATAAAAGTTGGACAAGTCCAGCTTCAATACGACGTGCTGTCCGACATGTGGCAGCGCATTCGTCACGATCGACCGACCGACCGTGAATCCATGCGCGGATCTGTGAACGGGAATCGGATCGAGCAGCTCGCGCAGGATTTTCGTCTGGACAAGCTTAAGCATCGCCTTGGGCGCTTCGATCAGTCGCCAGCCCCCTTGACGCTTCTTCAACCAGTGAAAATGATAGTGTGCGTCTTTCACCGTGGCCGGTCGGCCCGCAGAAAATCGGTGAACCAGCCAAGCCACCTTGTTCAGCGGAAGGCCGATCCAGTTCGCGAGATCATCGGGCGTCCGTAAGACGGGCAAACCAAATTGAGCGAGCCGAGCTTCATTCGCATCACGGCTGAGATCCAGGTAGCGGCCGGTTTGCGAGCCGTAACGAGCATAGTTGTACGGCTCGCCTTCCGTTTCGACGTACGCCATGGATGGACGAGTAATATCAGATTCGACGCGAGTCGAAGCAACAAGTCGCGCACGGCCTGGCGGGTAACTGCGGCGGGTCGTTCGAAGTGATGTCGGCGTGAGATTCTCGGATTTGGCAGAGGCTTGTTCGGAAGCAGGCCGTGAGTTGGATTCAGTCGGAACGGGTCCGCGCGACGATCCCCACCCGAGACGCTGCATTAGCCAACGAATTAACCCCATGAAGCCGTTTCCATAGAGACTGACGCTACTCCGCAATCACCGCGAATCTTTCGATGGCACATTCACAGGACCGCAAATGGGGATTGGCACTGCAGTCGAAACAAAAATACTGACCTGCGGGCCGCACAACCGATCCCGTGGCGAAGAGCTGTTGACGGTATCGACTACCGTCACAGCTCTTCACAGCTCGATTGAGGAACAACTCTGCGACCGCGGGGTAACCCCGCAGTGTTTAGCACATCCCGAACAGGGACGGCCAAACGTGTCTTGTGCGACCCACAGGACAGCGGCCATATCGTAACTGACCGGCCACCGCGGTCAATGCGCGAACCCCTGCGAAACACCAGAAAACTGGCCCATTCGAAATCGCGGGTTTCCCCGAAATCGTGGTGCCGCGCTTCGTGTTTCCACAAATATTTCCTCTCGAAAATGCGTTCCGCGTGACGGATTGAGCACGCATCAACTTCCGTATTTCGATCACCTGTTTTGCATCGGCGCTTGAACAAGGGTGGGTGAACCTCTTACAACGTTAGGGTGTCCGACAGGACAGACCTCCGTCAAAATCCGTCGCCGATCCCTGGAGTTTCGCTATTTCTCCCGCCGCAGCCACCTCCGCAACACCCCGACTGCAACGCAGCTTGGAAGATGCGTGTCACATTGCCAAACTCTGCGAAGAGTATCGCGGTAAGGACGTCGTCGTACTTGATTTGACGGCGATCACGCCGATTATGGACTTTTTCGTCATTGCAACCGGCGCCAATATTCGCCAGATGCACGCGCTGACTGACGAAGTTCGCGTCCTGATGAAGTCCCGCGGAAATAAACCTCCTGCGACCGAAGGGTACGAACAAAGTTCTTGGATCCTGCAGGACTGGGGCGATATCGTCGTCCACGTCTTCCTGGCCGATGCGCGCGAGTTGTACGATCTCGAAGGCCTGTGGGCCGATGCGAAACGCGTCGATTGGAAAGATGTCCTCGCCAAATCGAGCTGAACTTTCGCAAATTTTTGCGGTGACGTTAGGATGGATACCTCGGTCTTCCGAACCATGAATTGACGACATTGTCATCCAGACAGGATTGGTGAGATGCCCGCTTCGTCACCGTTTCGAATTGGATTGACTCGAGACTTCCTCAAACCCGATGGCACGATCGGGTTTGGCGATATCGGATTGTCGTTATTCGACACCGCGCCCAACGTGACGTGGGAATTCCTGGCAGATCACTCACCGATACTCACACCTCAGCAGATCGCGGGGTTTGACGGATTGCTGGTCTTGGCTCCGCAAGTCACGGCCGCAACACTCGTCGGCAATGATCGCCTGAGTCTGATCGCACGATTTGGCGTCGGCTACGACAACGTGGATGTTCCCGCCTGCACTGCGGCCGGAGTGATGCTGACAATCACACCCGACGGAGTCCGCCGCCCCGTCGCCGTCTCGGCCATCACTCTCCTGCTGGCACTCTCCCACAAGTTGCTCATCAAAGATCGCTTAACGCGTACCGGGCGGTGGGCCGAAAAACTCAACCACATGGGGCAGGGCGTCAAGGGGCGAACGTTGGGTGTGCTGGGCGTCGGCAATATCGGACGTGAGATCTTTCAACTGGCCGCACCGTTCGAAATGCGGCATCTGGGCTATGATCCGTTCCTGAAGACCTCGGTCGCGGGTGTCGAACTGGTGTCATTCGAAACGATCTTACAGGAATCCGATTATCTGATTGTGAGCTGCGCACTGACGCCAGAAACGCATCACCTGCTGAATGCCGACCGCCTGGCGCTCATGAAATCGAATGCCTATCTCATTAACGTGGCCCGCGGTCCGATCATTGACCAACTCGCACTGACCGACGCTCTGGCCGAACAACGAATCGCCGGCGCGGGATTAGACGTCTTTGCCGTTGAACCGATCGCGAACGACGATCCTTTGCTGGCGCTCGACAACGTGATTCTGTCGCCACACGGCATCTGCTGGACTGACGAGTGCTTTCAGGGGATCGGCCGCAGTGCCTGTCAAAGCTTGATCGACGTCGCCGCAGGGCGTACTCCAACCAACCTCGTCAACCGGGATGTCCTCAATAGCCCACGACTTCGCAGCCTGTACGAATCACGAGTCCCACGGTAGCCCAGGGCGCAACTTTATGGACATCGCAAAGTCGTCAAGTTGCGTCACAAATCTTCAGGCCCAATCGGGCCTGAGACAAATAGATCGCCAAGGTGGCACATAAAACTTGTGCCCCGCGTTGATTGGTACCCGCAATCCAACGAAAAAATCCTTCACAGCATTGCCTGGGGGTATCTCACGGAACGAGATGGCCGCTCGCCTCTCAATCACACCACCTTCACGGGGGTGATGGGTGGATTCGACGGGACCGACATTGGATCAACTGGTTCGGTCTTGATTGTTGCATGTAGGATTTTCAACTGGATATTGATCTTCAATCCATCACAGCGCTGGTGAATGATCTCGGGCATGCCGCTGAACAACAGTGACGAGTTCTCTTGCGTATAGTATCCACCAATCATGCTGACCAACCCCAGCAAGTCGCTGCACAGGCTGAGGTACAGCAGATGATCGTGCCGCAGCGTCTCATCCTTCACTCCTAGGACATCCTTCGAGCTCTGATGGATACTGATCAAGCTGACCAGGGAATTCAGCTCATGAAAGCGTTTTCGATACGCAAGCATCTCAAGTCCGGTCAGCGCGAGAAACGCCAGAACGAGATTGATAATGATTCCCAGGAACGCATCGACTCCCTGGACGAACTCACTCGTTTCCCCCAATGTTGGCTCATATCGGCCATCGGTAATCGACAAGGGCTGACCGTCAAGCAGGTGGCTGGCCGCCGCCAGCATCCGCGCCGTCAGCGCTCGTTTCGCCACCAGATAAGTGGCAACCGAGTACGTTGAAGTAGCCTCGGTTGGGTAGGGGGGCGCACTGCGAAGATACCCTGCGGGAATGATCGTCGGCTTCAAATAGTCCAGATGCGCCAGCCGAGCCCCCAGATCGGGTGCAGCAAGGCGAAACCCTGCTTCGGCCAGCCGATCGCTCGCATGCAAGGTCTTTTCGTCCGCCAGATCTTTGACAGCAAACACCGCATCAACATCTTCAGGAATTACGTACTTTTCGTTGCCCGTCAACTCGACCCAGTCATGTAGATACCTCACCTGTTTGTCGATCTTCCAGGCCTTCATGAACTGTTGTGCCACCGAATGACTTCCGGCCCCTTCGACCGATGTCAGTACGCGGCGCACGGATTGCAAATCCGTCGCCCTCGGCCGTACGAACCATAAGACGACTTCTGGATCAGGGGTCTCCAACCTGGGCAGCCCTGACTGGATTTCAATCCCGCCTTGCACAAACGCGAGATCCACCGCTCCCTGTTCCACCAGTTTCGCAGCTTCTGGTGATCCCGCCACGAAAACCGGTTTAAGCTCCAGTCGATCGACTCGTTTCGAGCGCTCATTCAACTCGTGTGCGTCGCGATCGGGTAGGGCAATCGTCAACGTATAAGTGCGGAAGAAATGGACATAGATCCAGGCGACAAGCATCAACAGAGCCACAACCAGAAATAAGGCTGGCAGCCGATGAATGCCAAATGGCCGACGCAAACGTTCGGCGACATGCTTGGCTTCGCTGGCCGCCGCCGCGACCCCCCCGGCAAGGCTCATCAATCCCGTGTGATGGGGGATCTCACGCTCCACGCGACTGCGCACGTCTTCCGCATTGCGGATGACGGGATCGATCCTCAGTCGTAACGGATTCACAAAACACTCCTGGGTTCAGCAATTTGAAATCGAGGTCCGGTAGTTGAGTCGATTTCACGCGATTCGTCTATCGCAGAGCGCGTCACTTCAACACACGCAATTGCTCACTGAGAAAGACCATTCGATCTTCGCCCACATGTGGCCTGAACTGCCCCCCAAAGGCCTGCCGAATCAAGGGGTCAGGCAAATTGGCGTTCATGCCGTCTGCCATTTTGAATCGGTATGAGGCCACCCACCGTAATTTCCCACAGGCCGCGAGATCCTCGCGAGATTGTGACAGGATTGGTATACGAATCGAATCGATTCCGCTCACTTTATGCGTAGCGAGAACATCATGGACAACGATCAACGCCACCGACCGGTTCATCATTTCCCGCAAAAGAACTCGGGCCGTACCAGAAATTGGCGGATTCTCAATTTCGCGCTGCTGATCATCGGATGGACCGCAACCGTTCAGGTCTCGGCCGCCGAACGTCCCAATGTACTGTTAATTCTATGTGATGATCTCGGTTATGGAGATGTCGCCGCTCTGAATCCACAATGCAAATTCCGGACTCCCCATCTCGACCGACTCGCCAAAGACGGAGTCAGCTTCACCGATGCGCACTCAAGTTCGGCCGTGTGTACGCCAACACGCTATGGCCTGCTGACAGGCCGGTACAACTGGCGTACGCGATTGCAGAGTGGTGTGCTGGGCGGCCTTAGCCCCCGCTTGATCGAACCTGAGGTCCGCACTCTGGCCGATATGCTGCATGCGGAAGGTTATGACACGGCCTGCTTCGGCAAGTGGCATCTGGGCATGGAATGGTCTCGTCTGCCGAACGAACCTGCCTTCACGGATGCCATCGAAAAGGGCAGCGACGGATGGCGTGTCGATTATCGTCAGCCGTTTCGAAATGGCCCCTTGAGCGTCGGGTTCAATCGATATTTTGGCATCGCCGCATCACTCGACATGGTTCCGTATACATTCCTCGACAACGATCGCGTTGCCGTCATCCCGACCGTCGATAAAGAATTTCCCATGCTGCTCGGTCGCGAACAGGGACAAACGCGCCGCGGTCCCGCGGCCGCCGATTTCGATGCCGCCCAGGTCTTGCCAACACTTACAGGACATGTCATCGAATACCTCAAGCAACATGCAGCAATCGGTTCAAAGCCCTTTTTCTGCTACGTCCCACTCGCGTCGCCGCACACCCCCATCGTTCCCACAAAACAGTGGCAGGGCCATAGCGGTACCAATCACTACGGTGACTTCGTCGAGGAAACCGATGACGCCATCGGACGAATTCTGCAAACGGTTCGCGATCAGCATCTGACCGAACGCACCATTGTGATCGTGACTAGCGACAATGGATGCTCGCCGCAGGCCGATTTTCCCGAACTCGCACGCTTCGGTCACAACCCCAGCCATCATTTCCGTGGCCACAAGGCCGACATCTTCGAGGGAGGTCACCGTGTCCCATATATCGTGAGTTGGCCCGGCCGTATTCCCGCTGGCGAAACCTGTTCGAAGCTGACTGGACTGCAGGACACGTTCGCGACTTGCATCGACCTCGTGGAGATCAAACGACCCGAGAACGTCGCGGTCGACAGCTTTTCCTGGAGATCGCATTTGATACCCGGCGCCTCACTGCATCGGGTTCGCGAATCGCTCGTTCATCATTCGATTAACGGCTCATTCGCATTGCGACGTGGTCAGTGGAAACTGTGTTTCTGTGGAGACTCGGGCGGATGGAGTGAGCCGCGTCCGAACTCATCGGCCGCCAAATCGTTGCCGTCGCTGCAGCTTTACGACTTAAGCGTCGATGTGAGCGAGCAGCAGAACCTGGCCGAGAGCCAACCCGCAATCGTACGACAACTGACCGACGAAATGGCAGAACTCATTGCACGCGGTCGCAGCACGCCGGGCCCGGTCCTCGCGAATAGCGCTCCCGTAATTTGGCGGAAACCAGAACTGCCCTGACGAGTCGTACGTGCAGCAATGGGATCTGACAAAAAGCGGCCCACGGCGCGAGAATTCATCCATTGGAACTCGCGAAGAATGAAATCGTCACGATGAACTCCTAACTCATTCAACAGGTGCCAGTTCAGAGAATGCGGCCTGGACAACCGGCTGTGACGACTTCTTGGATTCGAGCCAGAAGATCTGCAATGTACCGTCCGCGACTTTGTTGTCGATGATATCCCTGGGTAGCCGGTTCAACTTGACCCGTTGACCAGTATTGAACAGGTCGATCGTGAACGGCTTACCTGAACGAAAGCAGGCGTAGTTCGACCCCGCGGCGTCATTCGGAAACGCCTGGATTCGAGACACGGTCTCGGCCATGACATCTTGCGAGACCTTGAGGTTCTCATGAAACGTACGGTCGACGAGTAGCCGGACCGGCTCAAAGCGTGAGGTCATCATCAGACGACAGCAAATCATTGTGACAAACGTGGCACGCAGAAATGCGGGAGCGTAGGTTCCGGCCAGCGCCGGTCGTGCCAGCGCGTCGAAGACCAGCCCCACTCCGATCGAGACTGCAATCACCAGATCAAACTGCGCATTATGTCCCACTCCATCGCCGGCCTTCTGCAAGAAGAACATGACAAACGAAATGCCGACAAGCAGATTGCAAAGCTGAACAGCGCCCTCTCGGCGCTGCTGAAATCCGATATACGTCCAGGCCATCAACCCGACGATGACCCATTGCAAATGTCCGATCGCACCGACGGGATGCCGCCAGGTGTAAAACCGTGGGGCCAGCATATTCAGAAGAAAGTCGGGCCCGTATGCCAAGTGGCAAATGACAAATCCTGCCACGATCGCGCCCATCGCCGCGGCACTGGGCTTCAACGATTGCCGTGGATGCTTGACGACCAGCCAGATCATCGCGGTCATCGGCATCGACACAATATTGTGCTTGAAAAATCCCGCCACGACCATCACCAAGAGAGGCAGTACGAAGCCGTGACCACGGCGGTTCGCGGCGAGAAACAGGGCAAACCCAGCCGTCATGATCGCTTGAGCGAACAACTGGGGATCGTTCATCCCCACATAGTCGGTAAAGAATCCGCACATCGTCGCGACGAAGTACAGTCCTGCCAGCCACGCAGCCGCCGGTGTCCCATTAAACTGCCGCACGCAAATTCCCACGGCGAATCCGATCGCCAGAACGGAAACGAGCGAAATCAGTCGGCCAGCGAAAATCACATCTCCAATCGCACGACCCAGGTATCCGACGACGTAAAAGGACAACGGTGGATAGTTGTTCGTGATCAGTTGATCGGAGTCGGGATAGAGCGGCATACGGCCCATAGCCGCGTCGGCATAGAACGCATTCCATCCTTCGTTCGTGTCGATCTCGACGTTCAAAACAGACCGATAGACAGGCCAGATCACCAAGAGAATGGCCAATGAGACCAACCACATGAACGCCAGCTTCAATCGCGAGTCAGCGGTCATCTTGAACATGTTCATGCTCGTTCTCACCACACTTCGTTCAGTAGTCCTTGCACGTCGGGGCCGCGGACTGTAGTGAGATTGCTTCCAATCAACAACGCGAATTTGAGAACCTTATCGGGAAGGAGAGCGTTCATGGCTCTGCGCTGATCTTGACACTCGGAAAGGCCGTTCTTACATTCCCCACGGTCACCGCAGATCAAAAGCGGCGGTCCCTTCATGGATTGAAGTGTCGGACATGGGATTCCAGAGCGAATCCGTCCTGATCGAAAAATGGATTTTTACGGGGCGCGCGATGCGAGTAGTCATTCTCGCCGGGGGCATGGGAACTCGGCTGCAGGAAGAAACGACCGCCCGCCCAAAACCGATGGTCGAAATCGGCGGCAAGCCGATCCTTTGGCACATCATGAAGCATTACGACCAATTTCGGTTTGATGACTTCTATATCGCCCTGGGGTATATGGGCGACTTCATCAAGGGTTACTTCCTTGAGCGATACAACCTGTCCGGCAGCCTGTCGATCGATTTCGCCAAGAAGTCGATCAAACGGACCGACGTTGAAGTCGAGAGCTGGAATGTGAATCTCGTCGAAACCGGCCTGTCGACGCTGACGGGCGGAAGACTGCTGCGGCTCAGGCGATTCCTGTCGGACGACACGTTTATGCTGACTTATGGCGACGGCGTTTCCAATGTCGATTTGTCAGCGCTGCTCGATTTCCACCGCAAACAAGGCAAGATCGCCACCGTCACCGCAGTCCGCCCGCCCGCGAGGTTTGGCGGACTGACGATCGAAGACGGCATCGTGAGCTGCTTCAACGAAAAATCCGTCAAAGGCGAAGGCTGGATCAACGGCGGCTTTCTGGTCTTTGAACCGGCCATTTTCGATTACCTCGCGAGCGACACCGACAGTCTGGAAGCCGACGCCCTCAGTCGTGTCGCGGCCGACGGTCAACTGGCCGCCTACGAACACGACGGGTTCTGGCAATGCATGGACACCCTGCGTGACAAGCATTACCTCGAACAGATGTGGCAATCGGGATCAGCCCCCTGGCGAACCTGGGATCGTGACGCCGAGATTCCCACACTGAAATTGAGACCCAAAGCCGCGTAGCACCAGACGTCTGTCGATCGAGACACGTGCGACCACGGGGCGTCTCGATCCCTGACCGCCGATCACTGATTGAGCCGAGAAGAAAACATCATGATGGAATCCTGCGGCAGCTTCGACAAAACGTTCTGGCGCGATCGACGCGTCTTCGTCACGGGCGCCACGGGACTAGTTGGTGGATGGTTGGTCCGCCGATTACTCGACGCCGAAGCCGATGTGGTCTGTCTGATCCGCGACTGGACACCTCAATCGGAATTGTTCAAAAGCCGCATGATCGACGAAGTCACCGTCGTGAATGGCGACCTGTGCGACCAGGCGGTCCTGGAACGAGCCCTGGGCGAATTTGAAATCTCGACCGTCATGCATCTGGCCGCCCAGACCATCGTCGGCATTGCCAACCGCAACCCGATCTCGACCTTCGAAGCCAACATTGGCGGCACCTGGAAACTACTGGAGGCCTGCCGCCGCTCACCGAAAGTCGGCCAAATCATTGTGGCATCCTCCGACAAAGCCTACGGCGAAGCGAAGACACTTCCTTATACGGAAGACACGCCCCTGGCCGGTCAGCATCCGTATGACGTCAGCAAATCGTGCAGCGATTTGATTGCACAGACTTATGCGGTCACCTACGGCTTGCCCGTCATGATCACGCGTTGCGGCAATTTTTACGGCGGCGGCGATCTGAATTGGAATCGCATTATTCCCGGAACCATCCGCTCGGTCTTACGCGATCAACGTCCCTTGATCCGCTCTGATGGGACGTTCGTCCGAGACTATTTCTACGTCGAGGATGGTGCCGCCGCGTATATGTTCCTCGCCGAACAACTTGCACGACGGCCTGATCTGGCCGGACAGGCCTTCAACCTCTCCACAGAAATTCAGCTTTCCGTGACCGACATCGTTCGCATGGTGCTCAATGTGATGAGGTCGAAGCTGGAGCCCGAAATACTGGGCGAGGCCAGTCACGAAATTCCGCATCAGTATCTCAGTGCCCAGAAGGCCCGTGAACTTCTGAACTGGCGTCCGCTATTCACCTTGGAGGAAGGCCTCCGTAGGACAATCGCATGGTACACGAATCACCTGCAGCCAACGGTCAAACACACCAGCACGATGTGGCCTGTCGGATTTGCGGCCAAGTCGGCCTGAACTCGATTCTTTCGCTCGGTCAAACCCCGCTCGCGAATGCGTTGCTGCGCGAAGACCAACTGGCCGCTCACGAACAGACGTGGCCACTGGAGCTCGCATGGTGCCCTGATTGTTCGCTGGCACAAATCACCGAAACCGTTCCGCCCGAGATTTTATTTCGAGAGTATTCCTACTTCTCGTCGTTCTCGGACACGATGGTGGCACATGCCCGCACCATCGCCGACCGGATGCGTACCACGCGCAACTTGGGACCTGAGAGCCTTGCGGTCGAGATTGCCAGCAACGATGGATATCTGCTGCAGTGGTATCACAAAGCGGGCGTTCCGGTTTTAGGGATCGAACCGGCCCAAAATATCGCCAAGGTCGCAGAAGCCGAACGCGGCGTCCGGACTATTAGCGAATTCTTCGGGAAAGATCTCGCCACCCAACTGGCTCAAGCGGGCCAACGGGCTGACGTCATTCACGCCAACAACGTCCTGGCTCACGTCGCCGATCTAAATGGTGTCGTCGCCGGCTTCGCGGCGATGCTCAAACCAAACGGTGTGGTCGTCGTCGAAGCGCCTTACCTGAAAGACCTGCTGGATCATGTCGAATTCGACACGATCTATCACGAACATCTGTGCTACTTCTCGCTGACAGCCCTAAAGCAACTGTTCCAGCAGCATGGCCTGAGTATTGTCGACGTCGAACGTTTGACCATTCACGGTGGCTCGCTACGAATCTTCGCGTCACACGCGGGAAGTGCACCGATTCAACCCGCCGTAGTACAGCTTCTGCAGCAGGAATCAACCTGGGTCCGCGATGATGCTTACTACCAATCATTTGGGAATCGCGTCGAAGGCCTGCGGAAGCAGCTTGTCGAGCTTTTGCATTCGATCAAGGCCGACGGAAAGCGCATCGCCGTTTACGGAGCATCGGCCAAGGGCAGCACGCTGCTGAACTACTTTGGGATCGGTACTGAGTTACTCGACTATGTCGTTGACCGTAGCACCGTAAAGCAAGGCCGGTACACTCCCGGTACCAAACTCAAGATCTGCGATCCCACACGGCTGACTGAAGATCAGCCCGACTACTGTCTGCTGCTGACCTGGAACTTCGCAGAAGAAGTCCTGGCCCAGCAAGCCAAGTACCGAGACCAGGGCGGCAAGTTCATCGTGCCGATCCCCCAAGTACGGGTCGCCTGATTTTCAGTCTCATCTCCGTGTCCCTGTGCCTCTGTGTCTCGCACACCACCAGTGCGTCCCCAAAGTGAACGTCGCGTTCGGCGGGGTCCAGCGGTGGTGAGGGAGACACAGAGGCACAGAGACACGGAGAACTACGGCGAGGGATACCGTGATCTTTCGAGAGACGCCGCTTCGTGGTGCGTACCTGATCGAGCCTGAACGAATGGAAGATCCGCGAGGGTTCTTCGCGAGGTCGTGGTGTCAGCGCGAGTTTGCCGAACGCGGGCTTTGCGATCAGTTCACGCAGTGCAACATCTCGTTCAATCATAAAGCGGGCACCGTCCGCGGCATGCACTATCAGGCCGCGCCGCATGCGGAAACCAAACTCGTTCGCTGCACTGCGGGTGCCATCTACGACGTGATCGTCGATATGCGTCCAGTCTCGCCGACATATCGCCAGTGGTTCGCCGCCGAATTGTCGGCCGAGAACCGACAGATGCTTTACATCCCCGAAGAATTCGCACACGGCTTCCAGACCCTGACCGATCAGTCAGAAGTTTTCTACCAGATGTCACACGAATTCCATGCGAGTAGTTCCCGTGGCTTCCGCTGGAACGACGAGAAAATCGGGATCTCATGGCCAAGTCCTGTCACTGTCATTGGCGACAAAGATCAGAACTGGCCTGCACTCTGAAAGAAACCCGGTGAAAGAAACCCGGGCGACGATCACGAGCGCAGCCGGCGAGACTTGAAGCTCACATCGCGTCTCTGGCATCGAATGAATCATCTATGCCCCCTCGAGTGACTTCCCCCCAAAAGGTCATCTTGACCCTCTTAGAGGGTTCACCTATCGTCACCGCGCGGTGGTTTGGGCAATCTTGATGCAATGGCGCTGCGCATGCGACTTTCACGTGTGCCGCGGACGCTATCGTGGATCAGGAAGTGAATCACCTCAACCTTTTTAATCCATTCGGAGAGCGGCCTGACGCGATCTGGAGCCTGAAATGCTTGTCGCGGACAATTCCGCTCGCATCTCGAAATTTGCGGACATCGATGAATCGACCCGCGGAACCAAAATCCGCGTTGGAGCGAATTCGGTTATCGACTCGTTCGTGCGCATCAAATGTGCAGGCGGAACTGACGACGTCGTCATCGGTGAGCATTGCTTCATCAATTCAGGAACGGTGATTTATTCGGGGAATGGCGTCCGCATGGGCGACCATGTTCTCATCGCCGCCAATTGCACCCTTGCTCCCGTCAATCATGCCTGTCGTGACCGAAACCAGTTGATCGTCGAACAGCGATTCTCGCCCAGCAAAGGGGGGATCGTCATTGAGGATGACGTCTGGATCGGCGCTGGCAGTGTAGTGCTCGACGGCGCGATCCTTCGTCGCGGTGCGGTCGTCGGAGCCTGTGCCCTGGTTCGAGGGGAACTCGAATCCTACGGAATTTACGCCGGCAATCCGCTCAAGAAGATTGGAGAGCGGACATGAAATACACCGTCCTCGGTGCATCCGGGTTCATCGGTTCCCATCTGGCCGCGTTGGCTCAACGCCAGGGACACGACGTTTTCTGCCCCGCCCGCGATGCGGCGCTTGAGGGGCTCGATCTGGGCCATGTGATCTACGCCATCGGGCTGACGTCCGATTTCCGTCAGCGGCCACATGACACGGTGACAGCTCATGTCACGAAACTGCAAGAGATTTTGACACAAACGTCCTTCGATTCGCTCGTGTATTTGTCGTCAACACGCGTCTATTCGCGTTGTCTAACGAACATGATCGGCAGTGACGGTACCGTCGCCGTTTCCGAAGAGACCCCGGTGAGTGTCCTTTCGTCCGATTTCAGTGACCTCTACAACATCTCCAAACTGATGGGTGAAAGCCTGGCCCTGACGCATGGCCGCAAGGTCAAGATCGCCCGGTTGTCGAACGTCGTGGGAATGGACGTCACATCCGACAATTTCCTGATCAGCGTACTACGAGAAGGGCTCAAGACGGGGCGTGTCGAACTTCGGACGGCGCTCGATTCGGCCAAAGATTATGTCTCGGTCTCGGACGTCGCAGACATCTTGCTGCGACTCGGCACTAGCGGAAAGCATTCGATCTACAACCTCGCGTCAGGCGTGAATACAACGCACCGTGAAATTGTCGCGAGACTCGGGCTGCTCACGGGAACGCGCTTCCACGTGGCACCCGGATCGCCAACCATTACCTTTCCGCCGATCGACGTCCGTCGCCTGGTCGACGAATTCCAGTATGCGCCCCGCAGTCTGGATGCGATGATCTGTTCCATCGTGAGCGGCTTCCGCTCGCATTTCTCACATCAAACAGGCAAGTACGCCGCATGAAAATCGACTTCGAAAATGCCGTGATCGAGGTACCCGGTCCCAGCGGTGAACTGCGCCGCCTACCTTTCGCCAGTGCCGAAGGGTTTCGAGAGGTGACGAAAGCCTGGCTGCGCGTTGGCTGGGACACCAAGTACGTCTATGGATTCACCTGGCTGGGCCGCCCGATCATTCAACTGCCCGATGATATGATTCGTCTGCAGGAAGTAATCTATCAAATTCAGCCCGACGTGATCATTGAAACCGGCATCGCACACGGCGGATCGCTGATTTATTCGGCCAGTCTGTGCCAGATGATCGGCAAAGGCCGAGTGGTCGGGGTCGACATCGAGATCCGTCCGAAGAATCGAGAGGCAATCGAAGCCCATCCACTCGCCTCGTACATCACCATGTTCGAAGGCGACTCCACTTCTCAAGACGTGGTCGGCAAAGTTCGTGAGCAGATCCGTCCCGGTGAAACGACGATCGTGTTTCTGGACAGTTGTCATACCGCCGATCACGTGATGAAAGAACTAGAAGCCTACGGACCACTCGTCACATCGGGTTCCTACATCGTGGCGATGGACGGCATCATGAAAGATGTTGTCGGAGCTCCTCGCACCTCGCCTGATTGGGACACGAATAACCCTCAGACGGCGGTCGACGAATTCCTGAAGAAACATCCAGAATTTACGCTGGAAGAGCCCGCGTTCCCATTTAACGAGGGAATCGTCACAGATCGCGTGACCTACTGGCCAAACGCCTTCCTCAAGCGGGCTTGACCGGTTCCCAGAAGTGAATTATGCCACGTCGACGCTCGGTGGATATTCGTTGAAGATTGGACTTTAGGGCCATCAATCGCAATCGGATTGCGACGCGGCCAGATGACGTCTGCTCGAAAAGTCCAGACAATGCCGAGTGCTGCGGAAAGGATGGCGCAGAATGTCGACCCCTCTCGTTTCGATTGGAATGCCTGTTTACAACGGGGGCGAAACGCTCCGACGCGCTCTCAAAAGTGTGCTGGCTCAGTCGGAGGGCAATTTTGAAATTATTCTGTCGGACAACGCATCAACCGACGGTGTGACTCAAGCGATCTGTGAAGAGTACGCGCGGCTTGATCCGCGAATTCGCCTGACGCGACAGCCGGAGAATCGCGGCGCGATCGCCAACTTCTTGTGGGTGGTGGAACACGCCCGCGGCAAGTATTTCATGTGGGCCGCTCATGACGACACCTGGGCAAAGGACTATGTCGAATTGCTCAGCCGCCGTCTGGATGCCTGTCCCACAGCCGTGCTGGCAACGCCGTCGATCACGACCGAGAAAACAATCTCGCACGGCGACCGGATTCAACACGTCATTCCACCAGCCCCGAATGCGGATCGATGGACCACACTGGACGTCTTCATCAAAGACGCTGGCTGCGAATGGATCTATGGACTCTATCGCACCAACTGGATCAAAACGGCGACTCCCCAATGGGTGAACTTCCCACTCGACTACGGTGATCTGGTCTGGATGTTCGATCTGATGGTGCGTGAGCAGGTCGTTGGTGAGCCGAACACGATGTTCTACTACACCAACAGCCATAAGACACAGAAGACTGCAAACCGGCGGCTCAGAAAAATCGAAGTGTGGGCACAGCTGATCTATCACCTCAATCGAATCAGTTGGACCCGTGTACCTCCTGCCGAACAATGGCGTGCGTTCTTCTACGCCTGTCGCATCATCTTCCGTTTCCACATCTATCGTCGCGGGATCCTGGGAACACCCGCCAACATCGCCAAGCTGGCGATGCTTTGGGCGATGTTTGGCTTCGGAAAGGGAGTCAATCGAATCATGGGCCATCGCAGTCTGGCTCGGTAAACAAGGACATGAGTCAGTCACCGTTCACAGACCGGCGACTGACTCATTTTCCCGCAACAAAAGAAAGAGTTGCTCTGGTCGATGCGATTCAGATTCGAATGAACCGGGAAATTGTGCCTGTTCCCCTCTCTGCGGGCGGTGAACGGTTACCGTAATGAAATCAGGGCCCTTCTGACACTTTTTGACGTATCGTTAACACCATGCCGCCACACACATCGGAACCAAACCTTCCATCCGCGTTAACGACTCGCCACGACGGAACACGATGGGAGGAGCTGGTGATCCGTTGTCGCAACTGGTTCGCGCTGACGCCGCAAATCGATTCGAGTTCGGCTCATTTCGACACCGACCAGCAACGTACCCAAAGGATCATCGGCTGGCTGATCGGATTGGGATTGCTTGCGAGGGTCGTTCGGTACTACTTGTGCTTTCCCCTGTGGGACGACGAATCGTTCTTGTGTGTCAACTTCATCAGCCGCAGTTTCGCAGAGCTCTTGCGGCCACTCGACTATCACCAGGTCGCGCCCGTGCTATTTCTGTGGATCGAACGGGCGCTCGTGAAGCTGTTCGGCTTCTCGGAATACGCCCTGCGGTTGTTTCCGTTTGTGTGCTCGATCGCCAGCCTCTTCGTCTTTCGCCGCGTCGCCGAGAAACTGCTGTCCGGCCCGGCGCTCATCTTCGCGATCGCGATGTTCGCCGTCTCATACCCTGGTATTCGCTACGCTGCGGAAGCCAAGCCCTACGGCAGCGACATGTTTGTGTCGCTCGTGATGCTATCCTGCGTCGTCGACTGGTTCCAACGGCGGGACAGCCGAATCCTGATCCTGCTGGCTGTGGCGATGCCCATCGTCATGGGTGTCTCATACCCGGCCGTCTTTGCAGCGGGGGGGATGAGCCTGGTTGTGGCCGCTGTACTGCTGACCCAGCACGGATCACAACGTGAATGGCTGCTCTGGGCGGTTTGGAACGCCAGCCTGGTTGCCAGTTTTGTGACCTGGTTCAGCATGGTTGGCCGCGTGCAAAATGGTGCTGAAGCGGAATTCATGGGTGCATACTGGAAAGAAAACTTCCCACCCATCGCTCAACCCTGGCTAGTACCATATTGGCTCTTGAAGACCCACGCGAGCGACTTTCTGGCCTACCCGTTCGGCGGCCCTAAATGGGCCAGTTCACTGACACTCATTGTTTGCCTGATGGGACTCTGGAGTCTCGCAAAACGTCGGCTGATTTTGATTCTGGGCCTACTGCTGGCGCCAGCCGGATTGCATTTGCTGGCGGCCGCCCTGCAGAAATATCCCTACGGTGGTCACGTCAAGTTTTCGCAACATCTGGCTCCGATGATCTGCTGTCTGGGCGGAGTGGGATTGGCTCAACTTCAGGACTGGATCGCGCAAGGCAGCGAATCGAGAAATCGTGGTTTGATTGCGATCTGTACGCTGCTAGTCGCGGTCGGAGGGGCGTCGATCGGACGCGACCTGATCAGCCCCTACAAAACGCGATCCGACTTCCGAGCCAGAGCGTTCGCTCAATCGTTCTGGGCGGGAGCCCACTACGCCGAAGAAGTGGTCTGCGTGGAAAGTGACCTGGGATTCAATCTCGTCCCGGATCAGCATCGAGAACTGAGCTGGTGTGCTCACTTTATCTGCAACCGAGCCATTGAAGTCAGCCGGGCGTCGCTCCGTCCCGCCGATGTGACAAAAGTCTCGGCGACACGCCCATTGCGTTGCGTTCTCTACCGCGACGCACGATATTCCCTCGATCAAGACATTCTGAATCAGTGGCTCGCCGACATGCAACAGGACTACGAACTGGTGGCGCATGAAAGCGTTCCATTCCCACGAATGGCGAAAAACGATCGTAGTCTGATCACGATGGAACATGTCGATTCCTACAAGTTCATTCCTCGTGATGGCGTCGTCCGGGCGGAATTACCCTTCGCGCGCAGACAGACGGCCGCGTCGAACTAGTACGAATTGACCTGTCGGTGAATCTCTTGCGAACAGGCCAAGGTATCTACTGGCAATGTTCGCAACCTTGTCAGATCAGTGTGGAGAAATCACCAGAAACCGAGGGGACTGTTGAAACAACCTCCGTAGGCTTCCTGATGTTTCTCCAGGCCGAGAATGTCTTCCTTAAAAGCCTTGTGAGCCTTCATGTGCGGGATTGCCGGTTACATCAGCTTGAAGAACGCACCCGTCTATCGCGAAACGATCGCGCGAATGGTTGCGGCAATCAAGCACCGGGGTCCTGACGCTCAGACGGTACATCTGGATGGCCCGGTCGGGTTTGGACATGCTCGCCTTTCCATCATCGATCTCGCTGGCGGTCAGCAACCACTGTTCAACGAAGACAGGACCGTCTCGGTCATCTGCAACGGCGAAATCTATAATTATCGCGAACTTCGCGAGCGCCTTCTGCAACGAGGCCACCGCTTTCATACCGGCAGCGACTGCGAAGTGATCGCCCATCTCTGGGAAGAACACGGTTCAAAGCTGGTCGACGAGCTGCGAGGGATGTTCGCATTCGTCCTGTACGATCGGCGTCAGAACGTCGTGTTCGGTGCCCGCGATCGATTCGGGCAGAAGCCGCTGTACTACTACCATAGTGACGATACGTTCGCGTTCGCGTCCGAGATCAAAGGGTTGCTGCCCCTGTCCGAAATCTCGCGGAATCTTGATCCCTTCGCCGTCGATCAGTTTCTATTTCATCAGTTCATCCCGCAACCACGAACCCTGTTTCGCTACGTGAAAAAGCTGCCAGCGGGGAACTGCTTCGAACTCCGATTGCCACCATTACCGCATCAGGCTGCACAAAGGCTTGCAGAAGAACTGACGTCAGCGGGCGTCACAGCACCGCCACAAGCGGCGACGCGTCAAAATGGCCTGGAAAAATCGTCGAGTAGCCGAGGCGCTCACTTTTTCACCTGGCGGTACTGGCATCCCACGTTCGCTCCAGACTGGGCCAAGTCTGACGCTGAACATCTAAACTGCGTCGAAGCGTCGCTCACGGATGCGGTAGAAAGCCACATGGTGGCCGACGTACCAGTCGGAGTCTTTCTAAGCGGCGGAATCGATTCCAGCCTGATCACGGCACTTGCCGCGAAATTCAATCCGCAGCCCCTGGAAACCTTCGCGATTTCGTTTCCGGGCAGCGAACATGACGAAGGTCCAAGCGCTGCCGCGGTGGCCAAATACCTCGGCACCAAACACCACGAATTTCCGTTCGTCCCCGGCGATATGCGTGAACTGCTGACGCGAGCCGCCACGCTGTATGACCAACCCTTGGCCGATACGGCTGTGTTGCCACTGATGGCGCTCAGCCGTGCCGCGGCCAACCACGTAAAAGTCGTTCTGACCGGTGACGGTGGCGACGAACTGTTCGCGGGATATCGGAAGTATCAACGCGTTTCTGGTGTCCCCGGCCGATATCGATGGCTCTCGCGGATCAGCGCGTTGCTCTTTCCGATGCACGAGTTGGCCGCCTGCCGCCCCGATCCGCTGGGACTGCGCAAGGCCCGAGCGCGTGTCGCAATGGTCATCGCGCCGACCTGTCGTAGCGATTACAACCGTCAAGGTTGGGAAGGTTGGGAACGGTATGCAATTTACCGTCCCGAAATCGCGCAGATGATTGGCGGTCAGTTCGAGTCACTGCGGCGACCGTGTGACTTGGAACTGGGAAAGCTCTCTCCACTCAATGCGGCCTTGCAACTTGATCAGGGTACCGTGTTGGCCGATCGACTGCTCCTCAAGGGCGATTGCTCGACCATGGCGTTTGGCCTCGAAGCACGGGCCCCATTGTTGGACCATCACCTCGCCAAGATTGCAGGCGAGTTACCCTATCATTTGAAGGTGACACCGTCCAAAACGAAGGTCGCCTTGCGCGAAATCGCGAGTCGGTACCTTCCCGTCGAGATCATCAATCGCCGCAAGAAAGGCTTTTCGATGCCACTCGACAAATGGTTTCGAAATGAGTTACTCGATTGGACCAAGAGCTGCCTTTTGGACGATTCGATCGCCCTGTCACGCTACTTCCAACGAGCCCCGATCGAAAAGCTCATCCGCGAACATGTCGCCGGCCAAAACCACGCCGCCCGCATTCACACGCTGCTGATGTTCGAACTCTGGAACCGAGAATACGCCAGCTAGCGCCCTCTCTTCTCTGTGTCTCCGTGCCTCTGTGCCTCGCTTCATCCCCACTGGATCCACATGGACGCGTCGCGTACATCGGGAACACACTGGTAGGGGATTGAGACACAGAGGCGCAGAGCCACAGAGAATTTCAGTTCGCACGAACAAGTGGGCGAAATGTAGGACTCGCCTATCTGGCTAGAATCCGATACGAACAATAGTCGATAGAAGGTGGAAAGAACCCCATGTCATTTCAGCAACCGATCTTTCTGACAGCGGAATGGCGACATCTGGTGATGCTGAATTACTTCATCGATCCCGCGATCCTCAAACCGCTCGTCCCCGCAGGAACAGAGTTGGATTTCAGGAACAATCAAACTTATGTCAGTCTTGTCGGATTTCGGTTTCTCAATACGAAGATTCGCAATGTTCCGGTTCCGTGCCATCGCAATTTTTCGGAAGTCAATTTGCGATTCTATGTCCGACACCGTGATGGTGACGAATGGCGTCGGGCCGTGGTGTTCATCAAAGAGATCGTGCCACTTCCTGCGGTCACGTTGATCGCGCGTCGTCTGTACAACGAAAACTACGTCACGCTCCCCATGCGACAGACATTGATGCAGACATTCATCAATCATCGTCGCAGGCAATCCCTATCCTATTCCTGGAAGTGGCAGGGCCGCTGGGCTGAACTCGCCGCCGAGACTGAAGGGGATCCCGAGCCGCTGGCGAGGGGTTCGGAAGAAGAGTTTATCGCCGAGCACTATTGGGGTTACACAACTCAACGCAATGGCAGCACGATGGAGTACGCTGTTGAACATCCGCCATGGCAGGTCTGGCGCGCGACAGTCTCCCGTTTTCATGGCGACGCGACTTCGCTGTATGGCCAGGAGTTTGCCGAAACACTCTCGCGGCCGCCGAGCTCGGCGTTCGTCGCAGACGGATCGGAAGT
The DNA here is from genome assembly GCF_000255655.1 of Schlesneria paludicola DSM 18645. Taxonomy (NCBI): domain Bacteria; kingdom Pseudomonadati; phylum Planctomycetota; class Planctomycetia; order Planctomycetales; family Planctomycetaceae; genus Schlesneria; species Schlesneria paludicola. The sequence goes on from NZ_JH636437.1 coordinate 197,907, forward strand.
GCTCATCCGCAAGGGGACCCGATTGCCGAAGCCTTCGCCGATCGCTCGAACGATTCCCTCGTCAGCGAAATCCCACTAAAACCACACGAGAGACCCCGCCACCAAGCCTCGTCGATGAACCACGACTCACAGAGGAACGCGGTCTGCGCCCAGTTCTGCATACGCGTATGCCCAACAATTCTGTGCTCATCGAGCACATCGCACCTTAACGAGATCACAATGTGGATCGGCATCATTTCAGACACCCATGATCAGACTGACCGGACAACGCGTGCCGTTCAAACGCTGAAGGAGCACGGAGCCGAACATCTGATTCACTGCGGCGATCTGATCGAGCCCGAGATCCTCGCCGCTTGTAGTGGGCTGCCGCTACACTTTGTGTTCGGCAACAACGATGTCCGCCGCGTCTCGCTCCTGCGATCCGCCGCCGAAGCACAATGAGCGACCTGTCTGGAATGGGGCGGTGAATTCGAACTCTCTGGAAAGCGGCTGGCCGTGGCTCACGGGCATGACCTCCACGAAATCCGTCGGCTATTGGCAAACCATCCCCACTATCTCTTCTCCGGACACACGCATCTTGCCGCCGATGAACAAGAGGGCGTTAACCGGCGAATCAACCCAGGAGCACTGCACCGTGCTCGTACCTTTTCGGTCGGGTTATTGAACCTCGAAACGGACGAACTTCGGTATTTGGAAATTCCACGTTAGAACTCGTGCAGAGACCAAGCCAACCTGATTCTGGAGAACACCGCGTGACAGCGACAAAGCGAATTGGAATCGCAATTGTGGAACATGCAGGGCAATACCTGGTGGGAACGCGCGGTCCCGACGGCCCATTGCCCGGCTATGCCGAATTCCCGGGGGGGAAGTGTCTTCCCGACGAAACTCCTTCCGACTGTGCCATTCGCGAATGTCTCGAGGAATCAGGCCTGCCAATTGCTCCCGAGAAGCTGCTGCAGCAATTGGAATTCGAATATCCGCACGGTCGAGTTCATCTGCATTTCTACCTCTGTCATCCCGAGGATGCGAAATCGGTGAGTGATCGGCATCAAGGATTCCGCTGGGTCGAACTGGCAGAACTTACGACTCTAAAATTCCCAGAGGCCAATGCGGACGTCGTCAAAATGCTGGTGCGTGAGTCCAACGAAAGCTGAAGTGTCTTCAGGGCAAATTTGTGCTGACACGTCAGCGGATCTGTTCGCGTATGATGCTTTGCGTTACGGATTGCGTTCGAATCCTTGCCGGAGCGGTGAGGCTCTGCCAGAATCCCGTCTGAGACGGACCGGTGAGAGGAATCGCCACTCAATCCGTCTTGAGAATTCGAAACGGGTCAATTCGCCCGCAAGCCACACAGCCTGAAAAAAGAACGAGAACCGGCGCCGCCAGTCCTCGAACGTTGTCATCGCGACGGCCACAGGCTGCCAGGACTCGGGGCGAGAAGATAAGGATGCTTCACTATGCTTCGTTGCTGTGCGTTGATCAGCGCATTGGTCGTGTTCGGGGGATTCCTAAGCGGCTGCATGAAATCCAGCCCACCCGGCACACAACAGACCTCATCTACTCCAGCAGATTCGTCGAAGCCAGAGGAATCCGGGTCACCCGCCGCAACGTCAACACCCGTGAAACCGACCGCAGCGTATTGGGATGATTATCCCGATGTACCCAAAATCGAAATCATGGCTGAAGTCGATGGGATTAAGATTCCCCGCATGAAACTGGGTAATGATACCCTTAGCATGAAGGGAGCAATCCCTGCGGATGTCGGTAATGAACACGCCAAACAGAAACCGAGCGAACCGACCACCGGCGACACGCTGACCGTCCGTTTCAATGCCGAGCCGAAAGTCTTGAATCCGCTGACGGAGAATTCCGCAGTGATGCAGTACATCATGCAGTATGTCAATGACTCGCTGTATGCTCAAAATCCGGAAACGTTTGAGTTCGAGCCGCGGATGGCCAAGAGCTCGATCATCGAAGATTCGGTGAAGCTGTCGGCGGACTATCCGGGTCGCGAACGTCGCGTGGCACTGAAAGACGGGCCTGCACTGGCTTCGCTGAATTTGGACTACGTTGTGCCGCCGCCGGTCGGTGACAAACCCCCAGAAGCACCCCAAGTCGCGCTCAAGACATCTGACAAAAACGGAAACAGCGTCGGTGGCGTTTGGGTGGGAGTCTTTCCCGTTGACAAGATTCCGGGCGCATCGATCACGGGATATCACTACTGGAGCGATACCAAGGGTCAGCTCGAAGTCGGTGGATTCCCCGCCGGAAAATATGTGGTCAAGACGGGCGATGAAGTCTTCGGAAAATCTGAACCCCATGAAGGCAGCTCGCTGCTCGTCAAACCGATCTCGGCCGAAAACCCGCTGAAAGAGCCACTCATCCTGAAACCGGGGGAATGGCAAGACGTTCAAGCCCGCACCTACTGGACGTTTTATCTGCGCGACGACGTCAAATGGTCTGATGGATCGCCATTCACCACTAAGGACATTGAATTTGGCTATGCACTGGTCAACAACATCAACGTCGATGCCGATGCAATTCGTACGTACTACAATGATCTCGTCGAATGTCAGGCGCTGAGCCCGCTGACGGTCCGCGTGAAATACCGGCAACAGTATTTCAAGGCGCCTGAATTCTTGTATGGACTGGCATCGATCTGCCCTCCATTCCATTTTTTCGAGGCAATCTTCAAAGCTCAAGACCGCCAGCTTGTTTTGAACGCGATCTCTCCTGAAGAAGAAGCCACCAAGAAACAGATCAGTGCCCGTGGACAAGAGTTTGGCAAATTCTTCAACACCGACGACCGGTACAATGACAAGCCGCTCGGGTTGGGCCCTTACATCGTCGACAAATGGGAACGCAAAGATCGTGTCGAGCTTGTCCGAAACAAGAACTATTGGGAACCCTCGAAAGCAGGACATCTCGATCGACTCGTTTTTCGTTTCATTCCTGATCAGGTGACCGCACTGACGGCATTGCGAGCAGGCGAGATCGATTTCTTCTACGACATGGCACCCGAACAATATTTTGAGGATTGGCCGACACTCGACAAGCAAACCCAAGACACCTACGTCAAGGCCGAGTGGTACACGCCAGCGTTTCAATGGATCGGGTGGAACCAGCTCGCGCCGCAATTTAAAGATCGTCGAGTACGCATCGCGCTCGCCATGTTGTTTGATCGACAGGACTTTATCGACAAGAAAATGCATGGCGCGGGAATCGTCGTTTCGGGAACGCAATATCTGTTTGGCCCCGGCTACGACAGTGCCGTCGCCCCATTAGCCTATGATCCCGACACCGCCCGGGAACTGCTGACCGACGCCGGTTGGATCGACACTGACAACGATGGTATCCTCGACCGGAATGGCGAAAAGTTCTCGGTGACCTTGCGAATGCCGCAGGGCCGCGCGATCTACAATCAGATCGTCGAAGTCATGCAAAAGAACTTCAAGAGCGTCGGCATTGAACTCAAAATTCAAACAATGGAATGGGCGTCGTTCATCGAAAAACTGCGTTCGAAAGAATGCGACGCGGTCATGCTTCGGTGGGCGCTGGCGCCAGAGAGTGATCCATTCCAAATCTGGCACAGCTCAGAAGCCGCCCGTGAAAAACGGGGTAGTAACACGATCTCGTTCCGCAGTTCACAGGCAGACGAGTTGATGGAAATGTTACGCGTCACGCTGGACGAAAATAAACGTCGCCGCATTCATCAATCGTTCCATCGCCTGATCGATAGCGAGCAACCTTATTCGTTCTTGTGGACCCCCAAGGAATTTGGCGCGTACCACAAACGATTCCGCAATGTGAAGTGGTACCGACTGCGCCCCGGTTTCGATTTGAGCGAATGGTACGTTCCGAAAGATGAACAGCTCCACAAGTGATCCCTTTCGTCAATTACGCTTTTGGATTTGAGTGCTGAGTTGGCTACGTACCTGATTAAACGATTGTTGCTGATGATCCCGACGCTATTCGGGATCCTGGTTGTCTCGTTTCTCGTGATTCGACTTGCCCCTGGCGATCCCGCTGCCGAGAAGTTTGGTGGAGCGGGACAAGCGGCATCCGGCGTCAATGCGGACCGAGGAACCGAAGCGGCCGAAAAACGCTTTCGCGAGCGATTCGGCTTCGACAAGCCGCTTCCCACTCAGTTCATGCTGTACCTGAATCGCTTGATCCATGGAGACATGATCTTCTTCCAGTCCGAGCAACCGATCTGGAAGGAATTGTGGGCGGCACTGAAAATTACGATCATGTTGAACCTGATCGTCTTCGTCCTGATCTATCTGCTGGCAATCCCATTGGGGATCTTCAGCGCTGCATATCCGCGCTCTCGATTCGACAATTTGTCGACCCTGGCACTATTCATCATGTACAGCCTGCCTTCATTCTGGGTGGCAGAACTGTTACGGCAACTTGTCATGCAACGCTGGTTCTGGGCCTTGCTAGGAAAGCCGGATATGCAGTGGCCTATCATGAGCTTGAAGTCACCGAATTATGACACCCTGACGCCTATCCAGCAGTTCTTAGATTACAATCAACACATCGTCTTGCCCGTCATCTGCCTGACTTATGGAGCATTGGCCTACGTCAGTCGCCAGATGCGCGCCGGGATGCTGGAAGTGATTCGCCAGGACTATATCCGCACGGCGGAAGCGAAAGGTTGTGGCAAACCTCGCATGATTCTGGTCCACGCCTTGCGAAACAGTCTGTTCCCAATCATCACGCTGCTGGCGTCATTGTTGCCGTTTCTGGTCGGCGGTAGCGTCGTGATCGAAGTCATCTTCAACATTCATGGCATGGGACTGCTGTCCTACGAAGGAGTACTCCGTCGCGAATACGACCTGGTCATGACCACGCTGATGATTTCCGCCGTCCTGACATTGATCGGGATTCTCGTCTCAGACGTGCTGTATGTCATCGTCAACCCCCGGGTCAGCTTCGAGGACAAGTGATGGACGATGGCCCCACGACCGTCCGATCGACGATGACCTATCCACTCTCGTCATCCCAGTTCATCTGGTTGATGGTGAGCTCATTGGCCACAACGGCGCTGACTCTAGTATCGGCCCACGCACCGCCACGCATCCGCCTGATAGGTCTGTTCTCGATCGCGTTTGGTGCACTCGTGGGATGGGCCATCGTCCAATTGGCAATCCGGTTCGACGCAATGCTCCCCAGACGTATCGTCGGTTTGACTGCCGTCGTGCTGACCATCGCGGGCCTGATTGGTTGCATGATCGAAACTTATCGTCAGACGCGTTGGCCTGACTCACCAAAAGGACAAATGAGCGCACAACTGCATGACTTGGGGCTTAAGATGGTGGAAGAAATGAATCGGCAGATAAAACCATCAGATACTGCCTCGCAAGTTGACCTGTATGCGACGATGTCGTTCCGACGATTTCTCGCCCGTCGACTTGCCCAATTGGGTGAATGGTCCAGCCCCTGGCCCGAATTGTTCTGGGCCGCGGAAATTGGACTCGCTGCGGTCACGAGTTTCTGGGTAGCGACCCGCAGTATGCTCAATACCCCGAGCGTGCCCGAACCATCCTCGACGACGCAACCATGATCATCGGCCTGGGTACGGATATCGTCGAAGTCGAACGGATCGCCAAAATGATGGCCGATCATGGAGACCATTTTCTCGAGCGGGTTTTTACCGCAGCGGAAGTCGCCCATTGCCAGCCCCGGCGCGAGTCCGCACCGCACTACGCCGGGCGCTGGGCGGCCAAAGAAGCGGTGATGAAAGTCCTGGGAACCGGATTCACGCCAGAAGTCGGCTGGACCGACATCGAGATCGGCGTCCGACCAAGCGGCCAGCCATTCGTAATTCTGTACGGATCAGCCAAAGAGCTCGCCGATCGGCTAAACATCAACAACATTCTCGTGACGATCTCGCACACAAAAACATACGCTACGGCAACCGCCATCGGTGTGAACAACCCGAGTTAAGCGGTCGACACATAAACACCCATCTTCGCCACATCAGCTCTTGTTTCTGCGTGCAACTGACTTTGCCAGTGCCCGATCCGCATTGATCTTCAATAGGACAATGACGGTTGTCGAGAAACTATTCAACAAGGTGTTTTCGTCGTAAGACGATCGCCGTTCGTTTCCCTACAAACGGAGTTTCTCTGTCTTGCATCCACCGGCACTGACAGCGCCAGTGGCACACAAGAAGAAGCCCTGAAATGGCTCACAGAAACTACTCGAGCCTGCACCAGATCGTCTTCAGATACTCGGATTCTGGGCAGGTTGTCGCGATCGGATGATCTGGTGCAGCACCGCCCTTGGCGAAGATCTGGCAACGACGACCGACCTCAGGAGCGGCACAGACGATCTTTGTGAACTCGGCCATGTCGAGCAGGCCCGAGCAACTGCAGGTCAGCAGGATCCCGCCCGGATTGACCAGTTGCATCGCCAAACGATTCAGGTCGAAGTACTTATGACGGCCTTCTTCCGTTTCCATCCGGCCACGAATCAGTTTAGGCGGATCAAGAACGACGACGTCGAAGCGGCGTTTATTCCGCAACATGTCGCGCATGTATCCGAAGACTTCCGCCTGCACAAAATTGATCTTCACCTGATTCTGCTGAGCGTTCTCTCGTGCGAGGGCGACGGTGTCTTCATCCAATTCGACACCTGTCACTTCCGACGCCTGCCCCAACCGTTTTGCCTGCAACGAAAAGCCGCCGGTATAGCAGCACAGGTCTAACACCGTTTTGCCGCGGCAAAATTCGGCGAGCTGTTTTCGATTGTCACGCTGGTCGCAATAGAAGCCGGTCTTATTTCCCCCGGCAAAGTGCACGCGGAACTTTGTGCCATGTTCCTGGATTGTCAGCTTGATCGGAACCTCGGCAGATCCGTACGGAGCGGCCGTGAACCCTTCGTGCTCCTGCGACATCGGTGCCACGCGCAGGACGCCGTGCTTGGTTCCAAGCAGTGGCTCAAGTTGAGCGATAATCGCCTCGGCACGCTGATACATCCCCAGTGAATAGCATTCGGCGACCAGAACGTCTCCGAACCGATCGATGACCAGCCCGGGCAGTCCGTCGGCTTCTGCGTGAATCACGCGATAGGCCTGGCTCACTTCGTCCAGTCGCAAGGTTTCACGTCGCAGGGCGACGGCTTCGGCCAGCCGTTCGCTCCACCATGCTTCGTCCGGACGATGTTGCCCCGTGCGCAGGACGCGCACGGCGATTTCGGCTTCGGGATTGAAGAGGCCGTGCCCCAGCGTTCCCCCTGAAGAACTGACCAGTTCGACCAGATCGCCAGGTTGAGCATCGCGGGAAATCTGTCCCAGTCGTTTGCGAAAGACGAACGGGTGCCATAGGGCCCCACCCATATTCACTTCGACTTTCGGCAACGGTCGCTTGTCCTCAGGACAAAGGGGTCGTTGCTCGAGCAAATCCCGTTGAATGGGAGCGGGTCGGCGGTTGGTTTCAAAACGACGGGGGGGCGGAGAGTAAGGCTTGCGAGTCATCCCCCCATCGTAATGGACCCCGGAACCGCTCACAACATGTCGCTTCGGAAGTTCCTGATTTCCGTGGTCGGCGGAGACTCGTCAGATTCGCTCGGATTGCGTACTGTTTTTGTTCTATCGCGAGAATGACCAAGCCAGAATTTTTTTGCCGAAGCCTGGCTCTGCCCGTTTCGCCACAATCCGCGCTTGCGTCGTCGTTCGGCTTGAATGAACTGAAGAGAGTGTGTTGATGAAGATTTCACGCGTCGAATCGATTCCTGTGCGCATTCCGCTGAAGCCCGAACGCCGTATGATTTCGGCCCTGGGCCGCCAGGACGTTTCCGATTTTCTGCTAGTTCGCGTGATCGCCGACAACGGTGTGGAAGGCTGGGGCGAGGCCACCGTGACACCGCGGTGGAGCGGTGAAACGTGTCGCGGCGCCCAGGCGATCGTCGACACCGTGCTCGGTCCCGCCGTCATCGGCTGTTCCGTCAACGACATTGTCGAACTCGACCGACGGCTCGATGCGGTCGCGGTCGGAAATTGGTTCGCCAAATCCGCCATTGAAATGGCGTGCTGGGACATCCAAGGAAAAGCGGCAGGAAAGCCCGTCTACGAACTACTCGGCGGCGCCTGCCGCCCGCTCACCATCCGCAGCCGATTCTCGCTAGGGGCCTATGATCGAGAGCGTGCCCGTCGCCGTGCCGGGGAACTGGTCGCCGCCGGCTTCACCACCATCAAGGTGAAAGTTGGTGTGAATCCGGTCGAGGATGTCGAGCGTGTCCGAATCGTCCGCGAAACGATCGGCCCCAACATCGCGTTGACCATTGACGCGAATGGCGGCTGGGATATCGAAACGGCGATCCGCTGCATCGGTGAACTGAAGGACTGCAATCTGGCACTGATTGAACAACCCATTCCGGCCGGAGACTATACAGGTCTGCGCCGCGTTAAAGTGGAAACCGGCGCGACGATTCTGGCGGATGAAAGCTGCTTTGACCTCGTCAATGCCCAGGAACTGATTCAACATCACTGTTGCGATGCAATCAGTTTGTATCCGGGGAAGAATGGCGGCATTCGCAAATCGGTTGAGATCGCCAAGCTGGCAGAACGCCATGGAATCGCCTGTTCGATCGGTTCGAACCTCGAATGGGATCTAGGAACCGCCGCAATGGCGCACTTCATCGTGTCGACGCCGAACATGAAAATCGACCTGTACCCCGGCGACGTGCTAGGTCCCGACTATCACGAGGTCCGGATCGCACGCCAGCCCATCTTCATCGAAGGCCCGTTTACGACGATCACGGATCGACCGGGACTTGGCGTCGAAGTCGACCTGGATGTCGTCAACCAGCACCGCATCGTCTGGTGAATCCGCTCGCGGAGCCAGTCCCCATTAGTCCAACTTTTCCTCGTTGCCAAGCGGAAGCTTGGTGACGAGGAAACCGATTGAGCCTAAATGAGGAGCACGCGATCCCGCTCAACTCGCCGGCGCATAGGAATTCGGCATATCGCGGGGCAGAACGGTCGACGGCTGCGGAACGCCTTGCGGCACGGGCTGAGGAGCAAGCAGCGGCGCCGGCGCGATTTGCTGACGCGGGTTAGTACCGCGCTGGTCATAGCCTTGGTCCTGGTATTGGCCGCCCGTTCCCGCTCGACAATCACCGCGGCGCAAGTGGATCTCATTGAAATCCGACACCCCGTAGTCACAACTGACACGCAACCCGGCGTCATATCCGGCAAACCAGTCGTCGACGTAGGGCCGTCCGGCACAAGAACGGTAGAACGCGTTCCAGTACTTCGGTGGAGGAACAACGGGTGGCGAGGGACGTTTGTTAAGCGCCACATCCTCAAACGCCGTGATAAATCCACATTTGAAATGATGGGAAAGTGACTCGTCGCATTCGCTGCTGTACTGGCGGAATGCTCGGTACGCACTCAATTCGGCCGCATAGCGCGTGATATGAAAATCCCACCACGGCTCATACTGGCTGGTCCAGGGACGATGCGGAATCGTTTCGCTGCAATCCCCATGTTCCCCGGCGAAGATGATTCCGCTCGGTGCGTGACTCTCCACGCTTGCTTTGGCTAGCGACGCTTGACGCGGAAGGGACATGCAAAAGTTGCAGCAACCCGACGCGAACATCAATGCGAAGCAGGCGAGAATCATCCGTGACATCATGGTCCGCCTCGTTTGAGCGACAAGCGTGATCGATTCAAACCCATTCCCTGAGTCAGAACACGCCTGTTGTCATATCGGAACCACTTGCACCAAGATCGACGCTTTCGCCTCAAATGCCAGACAGACCATGTGTAGCGAACAGTACTAATGAAACGATCACAGCAACTCGCGAGACTGAACTGGAACAACCCGAATGATTCAAGTTTCCAGAGCTGCGATGACACTTAAAGGAAACGCCATGAACGATTTTTGCCAAGCTTCTCGACGCGAACAACAAGGTCCAACTGTTTGATCGTATGCCAATTGGAAGCCTCTTCCGTAATCACTTCGGCAACTTCCGCAATAACTGCCGGGCCCGGCTCTTCCAGCGGCCAAATTTGCGGGCGATTGCGATGGGGCTGGCATGAATATCCTGCAGCATCGCCTGAAGGTGCTGGCGTGCGGCGTCGGTATCCCCCTGGTCGGCGCACAACTTTGCCAGCATGTACACCCCTTCAGGATGCCGCCAGCGACGGACATGCCGCTCCAGATGCGTGCGGGCCGCAGGAAAATCTCCAAGCTCGTTCAATGCCCGGCCGTAAGCGAGAGACACGTCGCCAAACTTGTATTGAGGATCTTTCTCGAGCACTCGCTGGGTCAATGAACGTACGTCCTCAAAACGCTTCTGACTGACGGCCACCTGGGCCGCTCCCCACAGCGCGGGCAAATTCACAGCGTCTTTTGCCAGGGCACTGTCGTACGCCTGACGAGCCTGATCGAGCATTCCAACTTCACGCAGCGCGTCGCCCCACTGCACAAACTGGTGTGCATTCCCAATCTGCTGTGCCGCAATCTCTTTCCGCATCAATTCGCGACCGCGAGTCCATCGCCGTAAAAATGCCGGAGTGGGAAACTCTTTCGAGGGGATATACCGCAAGAAGAAATAGGCAATCGGTCCGATCGGCTGGGCAATGATCAGAATCCAGATCCAGAATTGCCGATCGGGCTCGGTCCGATAGCAGTGAATCAGCATCCAGATCCAGAACGCGAAATAGGGAAATGTCAGCAGCGAAAAGAAGACCTGGCAGAGCATCAGAACCCAAAGGTCCCCCCCATCCAACTGGAAATCGGGATGCTCCTGAAACTGATCTGCCAACTCTGCCAGCAACCACATCAGGCAATGTCCTCAATCAAGCTTGAAGTGCCGATGACGGCGAATTCCTTGGGAGGCGTAAGGCAATCAGATTATCAATCCGCCAGTGGAATCTCGACAACTCACACGCCGGAAATTGGGAGCCACAAGCAATTCGATCAGATTCACAATACGTTCACATCACATGAGGCTTGCGAACAGGTCGGGCCGCCGGGCTCCGTGGCATTCCGACGAACAGACGGTCATTCCTGCGGTCGAAAGTGCGGTCATCTCGCTCAGTCGGTACAATCCAACTTCCGTAGATCGAGTCTCAATGCCGTAACCGTCCTCAGGCCAGGGACTGGCACATTTTCCAGTGGTAAAAGAAGGATGACCCTAGTCGATGCACTGTGGATTCCCATTGAACCGGGAAAATTTGCCTGTCCCCTCTCTTCGGGCTGTGAACGGTGATCTCAATGCCTCCTGTTCAAATGAAGGTGATGCCAATGTCTCGTCGGATTTCTGTGCTCGTCGCGTTGATGGTTGCCACAATGAGCACATGCTCACTAAAGGCCGCAGAAGCACCATTCACACCCGACCCCGGTTTCGTGTCGCTCTTCGATGGCAAGACGCTGAAAGGTTGGAAGGGCCCCGAAGCAGGTTTCGCTGTGGAAAACGGAGATCTGGTCTCCGTGAAGGGCGGCAAGGGGAATTTGCTGACCGAGAAGGAATACGAAAACTTTACGATCAAATTCGAGTTCAAACTGACACCCGGTGCGAACAACGGATTGGGTATCCGAACCCCGCTGATGACCGAGGGAAGTCTGCATTTACTTGGTACCGAACTGCAGATTCTTGACGACACTGCGGACCAGTACAAGGAGTTAAAACCCTATCAATATCACGGCTCGGTCTACGGAATCGTGCCTGCCAAACGAGGTTCTCTGAAGCCGCTCGGCGAATGGAATCAGCAGGAAGTCACATTTCAGGGCCGCAAAATCAAGATCGTGGTCAACGGTCAGATCATTGTAGATGCCGACCTCGACGAAGCCACCAAATCGGGCACGCTGGACGGACAAGAACACCCGGGACTCGCGCGTGTCAAAGGTCACGTTGGATTTCTCGGACACGGCGACCGCGTTGATTTTCGCCGGATTCAGATCAAGGAATTTCCAACGAAGTAGTCGCCACGAACGTCGATGTTGCCCCGTGATTTCACATATCAAGGACTGATTTCATGCACTGTCGTTCATTTGCCGCGATCGCGTTGCTGGCCACCGTTCTGCCCATACACGGCGCGGTCGCTGGCGATTGGCCTCAGATCATGGGGCCGCATCGCAACGGAATCACGAATAACGAGCGATTGGCCGAACAGTGGCCGAAATCCGGCCCCCCAAAACTGTGGGAAGCAAAGATCGGATCGGGCTTCGCTGGTGTCGCGGTTTCGGGTGACAAGGTCGTCTTGTTTCACCGTGAGGGTGATGACGACAAGTTGACCGCATTCAACCGCGAAACGGGCGAACGCGTTTGGACGGCCAAATTCCCATCCACCTTCCAACCTCAGATTGTTGAAGACGACGGGCCGCGAGCCGTCCCGACCATTCAGGGTGACGCGGTCTATGCCTACTCGGCACAAGGGAAGTTGTATTGTGTCGAACTGCAGTCTGGCACAGAACGCTGGCAACGAAACACCCATCAAGACTTCCGTGCGGATGGGGGCTATTTCGGAGCGGGTTCGGCACCTGTCGTCGAAGGATCACTCGTCATCGTCAATGTGGGTGGCGATAAAATGAAGGCAGGAATCGTCGCATTTGACACCGCCACGGGCAAAACGGTGTGGTCGGCCGGCAATGATCAAGCCAGCTACGCAGCGCCGATTGTCACGACCATTAGTGAGACCCGCCATCTACTCTGTGTCACTCGGCTGAACTTTGTGTCGCTCGATCCACTCACCGGAAAAGAACACTTTCGCACCCCTTTTGGTCAACGCGGGCCCACCGTGAACGCCGCAATCCCAGTCGTCATGGGCAACCATGCGCTCCTGACCGCCAGCTACGGAATCGGAGCCGAATGGCTTGAACTCGGTGTCGACAAGGTCAACGTCGCCTGGGAAGACACCCTTCTGTCCAGCCAGTACACAACTCCCATTATTCATGATGGAGCGGTGTATGGCATTGATGGCCGCCAGGACAGCGGGGCTCCAAGCACGCTCAAATGTTTTGATCCGGAAACGAAAAAAGTGCACTGGTCAAAACCCGGCCTGAAGTACTCCACGCTCATCGCCGCGGGCCCCGTACTGCTCATGATGCAAACAGATGGCGTTCTCAAAATGGCCCGACTGACAACCGACGGCTACGAACAACTCGGCTCAGCATCACTGTTGACAGGGACAACCCGTGCCTTGCCAGCCCTGGCCGATGGCCGATTTTACGTTCGAAACGAAAAAAACCTGATTTGCGTGGATCTCGCCGCACACTAACACCGTGACGCGGCGATCTTGCGAATCGCGGTCGAGCCCGTCACGCTCTCCGTCCACGGCCTTCATTGGAGTCACAAAGATGCGATTCGCGGTTCTCTGTGACGACCCGACCGCCCGACCGCTCGTTGAAGCCCTTGATTCCCGCATCGACGGCCATCAATTGCGGTATGTGGTTCAGTTGGGACCAAAAACTTCTCAGCCGCATCAAGGTCTCAAGTCCGCCACCATCGTGTCGCGTTGGGAAGATCTTTTGGCCGCAAATGACGTTGATGTTGTCCTGGCTGGTGGGAACACCGAGCAGATGTTCGAAGGTGTCAAACAGTTGGCGACCGCGGGCATCCCCATTCTTTTTGTTCCACACGCGAGCCAGGGTTCGACGTTCATCTATGAACTCAGCCTGATTCGTGACGACAATCATGTCGCCCTGATTCCATTTTTGTGGCACCGATTTGACGCTGCTGCACAACATCTCAAACAACTACTTCGCGACGGTGCCTTGGGAACCATCCAGTTCCTACAACTGGAACGCAGTGTTTCGCAATCCCCTTCGAGTTCTCCGATCGCACAAGCGGCAGTTGATCTCGAACTGTTGCCCGATGCGGATCTCTTACGCTGGCTTGTCGGTGACTACAATCAGATCACAGCTCTGCGAACAGCGGCCACGGATCAGGGCGTCATGATGGCACGTGTCGTTCTGTCGGGACGATCGTTGCCAGAAGCGAATTGGGTCATCGCCCCTGCGGTGCGACCAGCAGAATGGAAACTGACCGTTCACGGGGAACGTGGAACGGCGCTGCTGTCCCGCGCGGACGGAGCCACCTCGTTTGTCTGCGATTTTGACGGACAACACGTCGAAGGCCATTCCCACACCACAGCCAGCGGCTTGCTCACGGCGATGGAATCTCTGATTCAACGCCGCGATCCCAGCACGACGGCGGCGGCGGACGACCCATGGGGTGATCTCGTGCAGTGCTTTGAAACCGTCGACGCCACCCACCGTTCCGTCCGCCGCAAGCGTACAATTGAACTGCATTTCGAACCGATGTCGGAACGCGCGATCTTTAAAACTCAAATGACGGCGATTGGTTGTGGATTGTTGGTCGCCACGTTTCTGCTGACTCTTTGTTACCTCGGCATCGCCAGCGTGGTCCCGCTGCCCCGGGGCATCCTGATTGCACTCCGCGCCCTCGTCTTCGCCCCTTTGGTCATCTTCCTCGCCGCACAAATTCTGCTGCCTCTGACACGCCCTTCATCAAACGACCATCCCACCCCACAACCAAAGGTTTGACGGCCTTTCCCTTGAAATTCTTCTCTGTGTCTCCCCTTTCTCCGCTGGGTCCACGTGTATGCGTTGCGTACGTCGGGGACACAAGGGTGGTGAGGGAGACACCGAGGCACGGAGACACAGAGAAATGCGACTTCACAGATGGGCGACGGTCTGTATTCGTCAAGCGATCTCGGCGACGTAACCTCAAACAAGCTAATAAAATTGCAACAATGTCAGACTCCCAATTGACACCTCTTCATGAACGAAATATAGAAACGGTATCAGCTTGAGATCCGAGGTTGGGTTCAGTCGTGCTCCTGTTCCAAACTCCGATCCCGCGCTGGATTCACCTCCCAACCATTCGCGCCGGGTAATCGCATGTCCGAGACTCTTGGAACTTCGCGCCTTGAAGACACCCTGTCTGCCTGTGAACAGGCACTCGGTTACCAGTTTCGTGACCGAACTCTGCTGAAGCGCTGCCTCACCCATTCCTCCATCGCCCGCACTCGGTTGGATTCAAATGAACGGCTCGAATTCCTGGGGGACGCCATCCTGGGAACGATCGTCTGCGAACTGCTGTTCCTTCGATACCCAGAGAAGACAGAGGGAGATCTGACGCGAATCAAGTCGGTCGTCGTCAGCCGAACGACCTGCGCGAAGCTCAGTACCGACTTGAAGCTGGGCGACTTCCTACAGCTCGGCAAAGGACTTTCCGAATTCGACAAGATCCCGCTTTCAATCCAGGCCGCCGTGTTTGAATCGATCGTGGCAGGCCTGTATCTGGACGGAGGCATGGACGTTGTACGCCCATTTCTGACGCGTTTGATCGAACCGGAAATTGATCGAACAGTCGAGTCGGCGCATGGACGAAACTACAAGAGCCTGCTGCAGCAGCTCGTTCAAAAAAACCAACGCGGCACGCCGCTTTATCAATTGCTCGATGAATGTGGTCCGGACCATTCAAAGTGTTTCAAGATCGCGGCGGTGGTCGGAATCGACGCGTTTCCGCCCGCATGGGGTCCCAACAAGAAAGAAGCCGAACAACGCGCGGCGGAAAATGCCTGGTGCCTGCTTCAGGGCGAGACGCCACCGTTTGATGCCGAAGATGGACCGTATCAGCTTCCTTGATCGGCAATCCAGCTGGCCATGGATTCGATCGTTCCGGGCGAAACATGAACAGAACACGGCGACCACAATGTCGCCCATCTCGCGGAACGCGATATTTCACTTATTCACTTCTTGATCACGGATTGTGATCGCTGCAGGAGATCAGTTTATGGCCGACGAGCCCGACAGGAGACGTGACTGGGCGGTTACGTTTCTGGGGCGACTTTGTTTGATCGGCTGGACCTGCGCCATCCTGTACGAAGCGTTCGACTTTCTGAAACCCGTGCGTCAGATCTGTCTGCTGTTCGGGCCCTGGGCCTGCGTGATTGCGCTCGTTAACGCGATCGGGTTGCTGCTGATTCGTCGGCGGGGGATCTTTTTGCTGTTCTTGCTGCTGATCATTCCACCGACCGTTCATTTCGGTATGGTATTACGGAATATCGCCGACCAGAAGTTGAAACTGTACGATGCGGGAACCCCGACAAATCCAGACGCGGCTTTGTCCGAGCCACCTCCGGCGAATTGATTCGAAGGAATCTGCGATGCGAGCTCTAAATCCAATCCTGGCCCTGATCCTTCTGGCTTCGTCAGCGATGGCCGAAGAGCCGACTCCAATCACTCCTGCCGAAGCGGCAAAAAAAGTGAACGAGATGGTTCTCGTTCAACTTGAGGTCAAATCGACGGGCGGCCGATCGAATCACTACTTGAACTCCGAGAAAGAATTCACCGACGCGAAGAACTTCACCGTGTTCATCGCAAAGGATCATCTGGAACTCTTCAAAAAAGCCGGTGTCGAGAATCCCGCCCAACATTACAAAGGTAAAGTCATTCAAGTCTCGGGCAAGGTCGTGCTCGAACAACAGAAGCCCTGGATCAAAGTGGCGGACCCCGCGCAGATCAAGCTCGTTACTCAAGAGAAATAGTCATGCCACGACGCGACGCGATCAGCGTTATCGCCTGCTTGCTGATCGCGCTGGTTCTGCGGTTCGGCGTCATTTTGTCCCAGCCTGCACAATTGACCGTTGACCGCGACGCCTACATTGCGATCGCAACCAGCATCGTTGAAGGTCGCGGCTACAGCGGTCCGCACAGCACTCATCCCACCGCTTTCCGCCCGCCAATCTATCCGCTCAGTCTTGCCGCGGGGCGAATTCTGCTTCCCACCCCGGTCGTCGTTGCGGGACTGAATCTGATTTGTGGTCTGGTCGCAGTTTGGTTCACCATTCAAGTGGGTGCACTTCTCCATCTCGGAGAATGGCGATTCCTGGCGGGATTGCTGATAGCGATTGATCCATTGCTGCTGCAGTATTCGGCCCAACCGATGACCGAATCGTTGTGCGTCGTTCTCGCGATCGGATGGCTCTGGTCCGTCTTGAACGAAAACTCAGAGAAGCCCGCATGGCGGGTCATCCAATGGATACGCTGCGGCGCGGTGTTTGGAATCCTGGTCCTTAGCCGACCGACCTTCTGGCCGATCGCCGCAATTGAAGGTCTGTTTTGGCTGATGGCACTCCTGCGAACGCAGCAGTCCGTCGACCGAATCACTCGCATCAACGTTGGCCTGGTGCATCTCGGGACAACTGTCGTGGTTGTTGCCCCGTGGCTGATCCGGAACTGGATCGTCATGGCAGCTCCGATCCTTACAACCACGCACGGCGGATACACATTGCTCCTGGGAAACAATCCGGTGTTCTACCGCGAAGTCGTCGAGAAGCCCTGGGGAACAACTTGGCCCGATGAGAGTCAGCACCAATGGGAGGCGGATCTTGAGGCCAGCCTGGTTCGTGATCTCGGCGCCAATGCCTCGGAAGTGGCGCGCGACGCATGGCAATCGCGCCAAGCACGTCAGAATATGCTGGACGAACCTCGTCTGTGCCTTCAAGCAGCTTTCCACCGGATACGAAGTTTTTGGAACACAACGCCGCAGGGCGATGCCGCAAAAGGCGTGAACTCGGCCGTTCTGGCGCTCGTCGGTTGGTACTCGGTCTTTTTCATCACGGTGGCCCTGATGGGAATGGGTTTAGTAGTGGCTCGGACCGAGCGAGCACGCTGGGTCCCCCTGTATAGCCTGGTCGTGGCCCTGCAGGTTGTGCACCTTTTTTATTGGACAAACACGCGAATGCGCGCACCGCTAACACCCGCACTCGCCCTCTTTGCCGCAGCCACCTGTTCGACTTGGCCGACCAATCGACAGCGAAGTGGACACGGCGAAACGATCGGAATCTGAATACTCGCGTCCACCTCGTTCCCAAGCTTCTGCTTGGTAACGCCTCTTGGGGTTTTGTTTTCTGTCGAGCGGGAACGTGGCCTGTGACCGTCGTAAACATTTCTGATGTGTCGGAAGCGTTGCCAAGCGGGAGCTTGGCAATGAGGCCAGGTTGAAGCAATCGGTACAGACACCTTGCGGAGCCAGTCCCTGTTGCTTCAACCTGGCCGGTGAGTTCTCGGATCTTGAATTTTTGGCCTGGAAAATCAACTTGCCCCATTTCTTAGAAACGAACTAAGATTGCGGCGTTTGTATTTAATGACCCCACTCGCAGGAAAACGGATGTTCCGGCGGATCATCGCTTCTGAACTGACGCAGCTTACGCCCCGGCGCATTTGCCTGATCAAACCGAGTGCTCTCGGGGATGTCGTGCAAACGATCCCTCTATTGCCGGTGCTGAAGCAGTGTTACCCAGAGGCGGAAATCTCGTGGGTCGTGAACCGGGAACTGCGAGATCTGATCGACGGGCATCCCGCGCTGCATGAATCGATTCCGTTCGAACGCCGTGGTGGCTGGTCCGCTTGGATCACGCTACTGAAAACACTCAGGGAGCGCCGGTTTGATCTGGTGTTCGATCTACAGGGTCTGCTTCGATCCGCAGTGATGACTGCCGTGACAGGAGCACGCGTTCGTGTTGGAATGGAGACCGCACGCGAAGGTTCGCGGTATACGCTGAACTGCATGATTCCCAATTCCGGACGTGACGTTCCGGCCCACGCCCGCTACTGGCGCGTGGCGGACGTGCTGGGCTTTGGTGAGACGCCACGTCAGACAAAAATAGTAACCTCGGATGCGGATCAAGCATGGGCGATCACGCAACTGCAGGAGCTACCTCGTCCGATTTTCGCCGTGCATCCCGGAGCCCGCTGGGTCACCAAGCGCTGGCCTGTCGAGAAATTCGCCGATCTGATGCGACGCGCGGATCGACAGTGGTCCGGCAGTGTGTTGATCCTGGGCAGCAAGGCCGAACGACCCGATGCCGATCAACTGACAAATCTGCTGGCCGAAAAGATGGGTACGATAGGTACGTCTCGGATCAAAAATCTGGCGGGCCAGTCGACGCTGAAGCAATTGACCTCGCTGCTGGAACGAGTTGATTTCGCCATCAGCAATGATTCGGGTCCGATGCATCTGGCCGCCGGATTGGACATTCCCACATTGGGCCTGTTTACGTGCACGTCCGCGATTCGTTCAGGGCCACCGGGGTCCATGCACGAATTGGTCTCAACGAAAGTCGCCTGCGCCGCCGGTTATCACAAGACCTGTCCGCATCACGGTGCCGAGCATCTGTCCTGCCTGCGGGAACTCGGTGTCAGCCGAGCCTGGAGCGCCTTGCAGCGACTCGTCGACAAGAACGCGACCGCACAGCGTGTCGCTTAGTGCATTCGGTTCCAGTTCGGTGAGCAGTCTTCCCCAGCACGGACCCGGAGTCCCACAGCGCGCCCATATCCACGAGTCATCGGTAGCGCGCGTGATTGGTTTTGACTGACCGCAGCAGTAGTATCAACCGGGAATCGTCTCACCGATGGACGTTCGTTGTCACCTGAATCGCCTCTTGGCTCGTTTGGGTGCACCGTCTGTTCCGAATGTCGAAACCTTGTCGCGAGGATTGATCATGCGCCGAAGTCACTTCTTGCTCATGCTGCTACTGATCACCGGTGGAACGGATGTCGGTTCCGCTCAAGACGTCAAGGAAGCCCCCGTCATCCCACCGCGGGAAGGCAAGCGTGAAGTGATTGAGATCTTCAATGGAAAGGATCTCAAAGGGTGGATCGGACATACACAATACTGGTCCGTCGAAGACGGCGTCATCACCGGCAAGAACACGGACGAAGTGAAAGTCAGTAACTACCTGCTGACCGAACGACAGTTCACCGACTTTCGGTTTGTCTTTGACTTCAAACTGGCCGAGTCGGAAATGCATTCGGGCATCGCAATGTGGGGAAGGATCGCACCCGACCATGGCGATGAATACACCTATGCCGGACATCTGGTCATGTTTCCGTCAGGCTATGGTTTTTATGACCTGTACGGTCGCAAGATGATTCATCAGAACATCGAGATTGCCAAGACGGTCAACAAGCAGCATGACTGGAACACGTACGAAATTTTGGCTCAGGGCAATCGAATCCGATTCGTTGCGAATGGCAAGTTGATCTCGGATTGGCGTGAACCAGAACCGCAGTTCATCAAGGCGGCACCGATCGGGCTGCAGTTGCATTCGAATAAGGTTCCACAGATCGTGCAGTTCAAAAATCTGAAACTGGAAGCGTTTCCTGAAGACAAGTTGTTGACGGTGAAATGAACGACGAAAGGACTATTCGGGATGATCTGCGATTCTTTAACAGGTTCTCGCATTCTTGCCGCGATCGTGATGCCGCTGATCCTCTGTGGCAGTTCGACCTTGGCAGACGAAGCACAAAAGGAAGAACTCGTTCGGACCTTCGTCGAAGAATTCGTGTCCATCACGCCAGGGAAGGACACGTTTCCCGCGACTTTTCGTATGGGTGACGCCGCTGGGGATTCAAACGAACAGCCAGTTCACACCGTCACGTTGACGAAGGAATTTGGAATGGCTCGTTACGAGGTTCCACAGAATCTGTACGAAGCCGTCATGGGTTCGAATCCAAGTCGCTGGAAGGGGCCAAGGAACTCGGTCGAAATGATGACGTGGGACGATGCCAATTCGTTCTGCCAAAAGGTGACCCTATTGGCACGCCAACAGAATCTGATCAATGACGCCGAAGTGATTCGACTGCCGACCGAGGCCGAATGGGAGTATTGCTGTCGAGCGGGGACGACGACGCGTTACAGCTTCGGCGAAGACGCTCAAAAGGAAGATGACGCGCCGCCCAAAGCGTCGATTCTGAATCAGTTTGGCTGGCATACCGGAAACGCCGCGGGCAACGATCCGCCCGTCGGAGCCCTCAAGCCCAATCCTTGGGGGTTGTACGACATGCACGGGTACTTGTGGGAATTCACTGCCGATGCCTGGGCACCGACCTATGAGCATTCTCCGAACGACGGTTCACCGGAACCCGTTGTCGCGGACACAAAGGCGGTCGTGATTCGCAGTGGATCGTGGAAAGATAACTACAAGAAGCTGACGAGCGCATCGCGACAACCAGTGAAGCGCACTGCGGTGGATGATGCAGTTGGATTTCGCTGCGTGAAGGCCAAACGAACAGATTGAGGCATATCGTGCGGCGCTGCTTCGGGACACAACGGCACGCGGCACAAGGGACGTCACGATTGCAATAACCGGTTGTGTGCCAGTGGATGCTGGAATGAGGAACACCGTGGGATGGGGATCGGACGGCAATCCTCTTCCAAAAAAAGCACCTTGTTGAATGGTCGATCAACGACCTTCACAGTCTTGTTGAGGATCAAATGCCGACTGGGCCAGGGCAGAGCCAGTGGCACACAAATCCTAAGACTTAGACGCGACACAGGGGAATCGTCCGATGACAAGCGGTGAGCTGTTGACGATGGAGAAGATCTCCAAGCAGTTTGGGGCGACCCAGGCGCTGCGAGAGGTGTCGTTGACCGTTCGCGCGGGACATGTTCTAGCCCTGATCGGTGAGAACGGTGCCGGTAAAAGTACGCTGATGAAGATCCTGAGTGGCGCTCATGCACCCGATTCCGGCGTCATGCACCTTTCCGGAAAACCATATGCCCCCACCGGTCCTCACGATGCCCGTATGGCGGGCGTAGGCATGATTTATCAGGAGCTGAACCTCGCCCCCGATTTGTCTGTGGAAGACAACATCATGCTGGGTCAGGAACCCCATCTGTTCGGTGTGAGAAACCGTTCACAACAACGCGCACAGGTTCGCCGTGTATTGGATCTCTTAGGACACCCTGATCTTCGACCTGAAACGCCGGTACGCGAACTGTCGATTGCCACGCAGCAACTGGTGGAGATCGCCCGGGCCTTGGCGTCGGATTCACGAGTTCTCGTCTTCGACGAACCGACCAGTTCGCTCACCAGACATGATGTCGAACATCTGTTTGCCGTGATTCGCAAACTACGCGACTCAGGTTACGGCATCGTCTATATCAGTCATTTTCTGGAAGAGATTCGCCAGGTGTGCGACTGTTACGCCGTCTTGCGGGATGGCCAATCGGTCGGCGAAGGCGAATTGGCGGGAACATCAGATGGAGAGATCGTCTCACTGATGGTCGGCCGGAAGGTTTCGGACCTGTTTCCAACCGTGCCCCATCAGCCGGGTGAGACCCTGCTGTCGCTCGCAACGATCAGCGGTGAGCGTTCACCTGAGGACGTTTCACTCGAGCTGAGACGTGGTGAAATTGTGGGACTGGCGGGATTGATCGGGGCGGGCCGGACGGAACTGCTTCGCTGTCTATTTGCACTCGATCCGGTCCGGAATGGCACCGTCAAAGTCGCAAAGCTCACGATTCGCCACAACACTCACTCACGCATTCGTGCAGGACTGGGGCTCGTCTCTGAAGATCGTAAAACTGAGGGGCTAGCGCAGATCCGTTCGATCGCCGACAACCTGACCTATAGTCGCTTACAGCCTTATTCCACGGCCGGCTGGTTGAATCTGTCAAAGCGAACCAATTCCGTCATGGACTGGATGAAACGCCTGCAGATCAAAGCGCAGTCACCCGAACAGACGATCGGTGAATTGTCGGGGGGGAATCAGCAGAAGGTCGCGATCGCACGCGTGCTGCATCAACAAGCCGACATCTTGCTGCTCGACGAACCCACTCGCGGAATCGACGTGGGAACGAAATCCGAGATCTATCGGCTGATGGGCGAATTGGCAGCCGAAGGCAAAGCAATTCTGTTCGTCAGCTCGTATCTGACCGAGTTAATGGCCGTATGCGATCGATTGGGTGTGATGTCAGGCGGTCGCCTTCGAGATATCCGTCCGACATCGGAATGGACCGAAGAATCCATCATGAGCATCGCAGTGGCAAGGTGAGTGTGCAGGTACCCCATGCCAAAACAACTCCAGGCGAGCCGGGCGGCTGTCGTCGCATTGGGCGATAACAGGCTTCGTGATCTCCCTGTCAAGAAAACAAAATTGCAAGAGGCGTTCCCAAACGGCAGCGCTGGCGATGTCAGTTCCTCAAGCCCAAGCGGGCCGACCTGCCTTCCAACAAGACATCTGCTGTTTTTTCTTCCTTGCGTCGTTGCGCCTTTGCGTTCCATTTTTTTGTTGCGAAAAACTACTTCGGAAAGAAAAGTTAACGCAAACGCGCCAAGGCGCAACGACGCAAAGTGAAGACCATGCGACTTCACTTTGCGATCGATTCGTAGCGAACAGGCAAATAACGCAACTTCAAAAGCGGAATCTTGGCAACGAGAAGACGGTCGGATTATGAAAACAAATCATCGGCCCAGTTGAAGAACCGGGCGTTAACGCAGCCCGGCTCGCCTGGATCATGCCCTAGAGATGACCACATTTCCAACTCGTTACCAAGCTCCTCGGCCTGCTTGGTAACGTTTCCTACGCCCAGAAATCGTACGCAACGCGGCGTTCGCACTACGGCGTTTCTTTGATGCGAATCCGGCGGTATTCCATCTGGCCACTGTCGCCTTCGAGGCCGATGGGTCCACTGGCTGGAAGTGTCAATGCCTCTTCCAGGACTTCGTCGTTGCAGGTGCATCGGGCGACGTTGTTCTTCACCACGACGACCAACTCGTTCCAATCCTGTGCACGATAGTGCTTCAGCGTCTTGTAAGGTCCGGCCAGAGGATAGTCGCGGCACTGCAATTGTGGCTTGCGGATGAAGACACCGCTGTCGGCGTTGGGCGTCGCTCGGAACTCAAGCTTCAACACGAAGTCTTTTGAGAACTCACGCTTGGTCCACAGCTGCTGGACGCGTCGGCCTTCAGCCGGCGTCGAGACAACCACGCGACCATGCTTCGCAATATACCGACCATCCGTGGTCGTCACCTGGCCGTCAAATGCGGCCTGGTGCTCCATCGTTTTTTGATCACGGAAATCCCATCCCGTAAAATCTTTTCCATTGAACAACGACTCAAACCCGGCTTCCGGCTGAAAATCATCGTCGGTCGTTTCGAGGTAATTCAGCGTTGCGAGGATCGGTTTGAGGGCCGCGGCCCACTTTGCATAACCTGCGGCATTCGGATGCAGCAGATCAGGAAACTCTGCGACTTTAGCATTGCCTTGCTCGTCGGCGAAAAGGGGCCAGGTTTCCAGAAGTGTGACTTGCGCATCACCTTTCACGGCGGCGGCGTACAGCTTGTTGAGGGCTTTGATTTTTTCAGCCGGACGCTTCGCGGTTTCGGAACTTGGGAAGACCTGACACAGAATCACGGGCAGCTTGGGATCGTATTTTTTCAACGCGGCCAGGATCAGCTTGAGGTTTCCTGCAATGACTTCGGGTTCCGCGTTCTCTTCGAGGTCGTTCGTTCCCATCAGTAGAACGACGCCCGTTGGTTTCAACGCGAGCACATCGGTTTGCAGTCGAATCAGCATTCCGCGAGTCGTATCGCCACCAATTCCACGGTTGGCAACTTTCACACCCTTGAAGCTTCCGCCGAGATCATCGCCCCAACCTTGGGTGATCGAATCTCCCAGGAACACGAGCGACTTCTGATCCTGATCGACACGCTTCGACCAGACCTCGTGCCGTTCCTTCCAGACATTCTGAAACCAGTCATATCGACGGATTGGACCCGCACCGGGCAGTCCGTCATCGGTTGCGGGCAATTCGAGACCGACCGATTTTTCCTGAGCGAACGCACCTGCGGGTGCGAGACCCAAAAGGAGAACGGTGGCAGCCAACAGCAGTGAGACGAGGTTGATCTGTTTCATAGCGGTATCCTGATGATTCCGTCTCGGACTTGCAACCGGGGCGATAGCAACCGAGATTACCTTGGAGAGACCGCCGTAAACCCAGCGACCGAACCCGTTTGTTCCTCACACTTTGACAGTGAACGGCGAAACGGCTCTGGCCTGGTTCATGCGACGGATCGTCCCTGAATCCAAAACCTCCTTCGATACGAAAACGCTCGCGATGAACACTCCCGTTCGAACACGATTTGCTCCCAGTCCCACCGGTTACATGCACATCGGCGGCATGCGCACGGCCCTCTTCGCCTGGTTGTGGGCGCGTCACACGGGGGGAACTTTTATCCTGCGCATCGACGATACCGATCAGGAAAGAAATGTCGAGGCGGCACTTGGTCCGATCTTTCGCGCCTTCGAATGGCTGGGCCTGACATGGGACGAAGGTCCGAAGGTGGGTGGATCGTTTGAGCCGTACTACCAATCACAACGCGGGCATCTCTATCAAGCGGCGGTTGAAAAGTTGCTGGCCGCGGGACGTGCGTACAAGGATTTCGATCCACCAGAACTGATCGCCGAAGATCGGAAAGAAGCCGAAGCGGCGAAGCGTCCGTACGTGACAGTGCGTCGCTCTCTGGAACTGTCGGACGCCGAACGTCAGCAACTGGAAGCTGCTGGAAAGCCGTTCGTCGTGCGGTTTCTGATTCCACGCGATCAGAAAATTGCCATCGACGATGCGGTACGCGGGCATGTCGAATGGGACTGCTCGTTAATGCCTGACCCGGTCATCATGCGCAGCAACGGCACGTTCCTTTACAACTTCGCGACGGTCGTCGACGACGCTCAGATGCAAATCACGCACATCATCCGAGCCGAAGAGCATCTCGCCAACACGCCTGTGCAGGCGTTGATCCATCTGGCGCTCGAGAACCCGATGCCGGTGTTCGCCCATATCCCGTTCATCACAGCGCCTGGTTCGACGAAGAAGCTTTCCAAACGCGATGTCGAAAAGCTGCGCAACAGCCCGCAACTGAAAAAGATGTTTGACCGTGCGGATGAAGTGTTTCCTCAACTGGGGATTGGCGATTCGAAGACATTGAATCCAGTCATGGTTGAGTACTACGAAAAACTGGGCTATCTGCCTGCGGGAATCCTAAACGCGTTGTCACGCCTTGGCTGGTCCCTGGATGGTAGCACAGAATTCATGTCGCTGTCGGACGTCGTTCAGAATTTCACGCTCGAACGAATCGTCAAAGCTCCTGCCGGCTTCGATCCTGAGAAGCTGCAATCGTTTCAGCAACATTGGATGAATCAACTGTCCATCGACGAAAAGGTCGCGGGCTGCTTGCCGTATTTGCAGCAGGCCAAACTGATCCCTGCCGAGATCGACGAGCAAACTCGCACGAGCGTGGGACGCGTCATCACAGCGATCGCTGATCGGTTGCGAGTATTCAGTGACATTCTGGATTACAAAGAGTTTTTCATCTCTGACGATGAGCTGACGTTCGATGCGAAGCCTTTCCAGCAACGCATTCGCGATACGGCGGAAGCGGTCGGCCTGCTCAAGGCGCTGCGCGAACAACTGGTCACTGCCGAGCCGTTTGATTCGGTGTCGCTCGACAAGCTTGTGCATGATTTCGTGGAGGCGCAAGGGATTAAGATTGGGCAAATTGTACATGCCTTACGCGTGGCAATCACTGGGAAATCTGTGGGGATTGGCTTGTTTGATGCGATTGCGATCCTTGGACGTGAACGCTCGTTGCGACGCATTGATCGAGCATTGGCTCACGTGTGAGCTCTTTCTCCTCTCTTCTTCAAATCTCTAAATAAGTTTCGTAGAAGTCTTATTAGAGGGACCTCAAAATTGTGGATTGTTGGATTGTTGAATGGCCGAATTCGCCATGATGAAAACGCTTACGACGTCTTCTCCACAATCGTCGTCTGTGGAAACTTCGACGACAGCACGTCGAAGACCGTGTGGAGAACTGTCACGAAGTCGTCGAGTTGTGATGATGGCTGAATCGCGGCGCCGTGGAGATGTGGACAACGCAGAAAGTTGCTGTCGAGTTATCAACAATCTGTCCACAATCCGCTGACGCAGTGACACGCAAGAGACCTTGATGCCTAGGTAAATATCGAGGTTTGGGCGATTCGTGGAGTGAAATCAGTGCATGCGATGTTGCACGTTTTTGAGGTCGCGTGATCGCATCAATGACTTGGTAAATCATGCCGTTTGGTCATCATCGTTTGAACATGACGAAGGCGTTGATGAGGTTGACGAGGTGAGCTTGGTTGAGTGTTCGGTGATCAATGAGCGGCCTCTTCGCATGTCGAAGTGAGTCGACTGGATCAATGGCTGATCGGTTGGGGATGATGCTAAGTGATCAGGTTTGCAGATCCGGACAACCAGCACGAGGCAAGTCCGACCATCCAGTTCAACTCGTTTGGTTCTTGCGTTGCCAAGCGGGGAACTTGGCAACGCTTCCTCTTCATGGGAAGTGAGTGCGAGGCCCAGGCGGTTTTCCAGTTCGAAGAGAAACGAGTTCGCATGAAGCGTCACCAAGCAGGGGCTTGGTAACGAGGGGCAAACGAGGAACAAGAGAGAGCAATGTGAAGAGGCGTTACCAAGCGGGACGGCGTGTTGATTTAATCGAAAAATTGACGACGCGCGACGAGGATTAAGGAGTTACGGAGATGCTTTTCGCTGTAACTCCTTAATCCTCCTCGTCACCGCTCACGCACGGCGATTAAATCAACAGGCCGGGGAGCTTGGTAACGAGGGAAATCCAGTGTTGTTGTCGGCCCCGAAGAGGAGGCGAGATCTCTCGTGGTTGCTACGCGCGTTCTTCGCGAGGGAGCTGCTTGAGCTGTTGGCGCAGCTTGTGGACCTGCTGCCTGAGTGATGGAACCGTGGGGATCAATTCCTTCAGGCGTGACAGGCTGTGCGAGACGGTCGTGTGCGAACGATCGAAGTAGTCGCCGATCTGGTCCAGTGGTCTTCCGGTCAATTCGCGTGCTAATAGCATGGCGCACTGGCGGGGTAACGACAGACCTGCCTGACGTGATCGCGAACGGAGTTCCGATGGGTCAACCCCGAACGCCTGGGCAACCTGGTTCACGATGGAATCGATCGACAAACGGGGTGAGCGATCTTCTTTTGCAAGCCATCGTTCAAGATAGGCCACATCAATTGGGGCGGGTCGACGGGCATGGCGCAGTGTCAGATCCATGACGGTTTGACGCAGATCGCGAGGGGGAATCGGTAAGCGTTCTGCGAGGAACTGAGCCGATGCGGCAAACGGTTTGATGATCGGCAGCCGCATCTCTTGGAACCAGTGCTGCAACAATTGCACGCGGCTTTCGAGACTGAGCGGCGGCATCTGGACACACAGTCCGCCATGACAGCGACTGACCAGTTTCTGGTCCAATTGAGGAATTTCGCCCGCAGGCTGACGTGAGGTCAGCAGAACCTGTGTTGTCCCTTCTTCGAGTGCATCGATCAGCATGACGAACCAGGGTTGGTAGGGTGAATCATTGCCCAGTTCGTGCAAATGTTCACAGACCAGCACATCGAGTGTACGGAACTGTTCAAATAACTCGGCCAGTGATTGGCGTTCATCGGCCCGTCGAAGAAGTTCGCCGAGTGCACTGACAGTCAGATAGGCGAATCGCAAGCGTGTGTGGCGTCGTCGCAGTTGTTGCAGTGTCCAGCGAGCGAGGTGTGTTTTGCCGATTCCCGCAGATCCGTAGACCAAGGTGATTGATCCGGATGTGGCGGTGTCAGAGGTGTGACGGAGCCGCGTGACCGCGGCTCGAGCGAGGCGGTTTTCGTCCAAAGTCAGATATGTATCGACCTCTTGAATGGCCGACTTGCTCGACGCGAGCAACTCTTCGAACATCGTGAACCGACCTTCATGGCAGTCATGTTCGCAAGTGTCCTTTTGCTGGGAGTCGTCCGTGTGAGGCAATATCCTACTACAGTTCGGCCCGAATTTCCCAGCAACAAAGCGGCGATCGGAATTGCCCAGGGCGCGGTGGACGACTTTCCGGTGTGACGAGGCGTTGAGCGTTGGCGTTGACACTGCTATCGTTCACACGAAGGCGCAGTCACTGTTCTCGGGATCAATATGAACGTCTACGGAATCATTCCCGCTCGGTTGCAATCGACGCGGTTGCCTCGGAAGCTGTTGCTTTCCGACACCGGGCGAACCGTTATCGAATATACGTGGGAAGCCGCATCTCGTGCGACGAGCCTCAATCATGTGATTATCGCTGCGGACAGTGACGAAGTGGCGACAGCGGTCAAGCAGTTTGGCGGTCATTGTGAATTGACGGGTGAACATCCCAGCGGCACCGACCGCATTGCGGAAGTGGCCGGTCGGTGTTGTGCTGACGGCGATATTTTCGTGAACATTCAGGGCGACGAGCCGGAAATGGACCCGGAGAATATCAATGCCGTCGTCAAAGCGCTGGTGGATTGTCCGACAGCTCAAATGGCGACACTGGCGACGCCGCTGAAGTCGCTGGAGCAAGTTCAGGCGTCTTCCTGCGTCAAAGTTGTTTGCGCAAAAGATGGCCGCGCGCTCTATTTCAGCCGCTGTCCGATTCCATTTTGTCGTGATCGCGATCCGAACGAAGTGCTGGTTGCTGAACAACCGTGGCTGCTGCACCTGGGGATTTATGCCTACCGACGTGATTTTCTGTTCGAACTGACGAAATTGCCTCCGTCGCGGCTGGAACAACTTGAGAAACTCGAACAACTTCGAGCCCTGGAAGCGGGTGCTCGAATACAAGTCGCGATCGTCGAACATCACTCAGTTGGAATCGACACTCCAGAGGACTATGCTCGATTCGTCGAACGAATCCGCTCGAACCCAGCCCGCTCGCGTCTCGAGGTACATGGCTGAACGCGGAAGGAAGACCGTAAACGGGGCGGCGGCCATAAGTAGCCTGTTGAAATAAGGGGGACAGGCACCTCGGTCAGAGGAATGGCAAGGCGTTTTTGACGCCTGGCGGAGCCAGCCCCGTGATTTCAGCAGATTGCCAGGCCACATTCATCCTTTCGACGGCGTTCTCACAGATTTTTTGATTCAAAAGAGACTCATGAGCAAGCACATTTTTGTTACGGGCGGCGTGGTTAGTTCTTTGGGAAAAGGACTGACTTCGGCGTCGATTGGGACGATTCTTGAACGGCGTGGTCTGCGGGTCCGGATGCAAAAACTTGATCCGTACATCAACGTCGACCCCGGCACGATGAGCCCCTTTCAGCACGGAGAAGTCTATGTGCTGGATGACGGATCGGAGACGGATCTCGATCTGGGTCACTACGAGCGGTTTACGAACAGCCCCCTGTCCCGCGAATCCAACTACACATCAGGCCGCATTTATTCACGTGTGATTCAAAAAGAGCGTGAAGGAAAGTATCTCGGCAAGACCGTCCAGGTCGTGCCGCACATTACGGATGAAATCAAGGCGGCCGTGCGGGGCTTGTCCGGCCCCGACGTCGACGTGGTCATTACGGAACTCGGCGGGACCGTCGGGGACATCGAAGGGTTGCCGTTTTTCGAAGCGATTCGCCAGATTCCGCTGGATATCGGCCGCGAAAACTGCCTGTTTATCCATCTGACGCTGGTGCCATATCTGAAGGCGGCCAAAGAACTCAAAACGAAGCCCACTCAGCACAGCGTGCAGCAGTTGCGGGAAATCGGCATCCAGCCCGATATTCTGATCGTACGAACGGAACGTGAACTGGGACGCGAGAACGCCGACAAGATTGCGCTATTCTGCAATCTCGAAAAGCGGGCGGTCATCGAAGAAAAGGATAAGGAATTTTCGATTTACGAAGTTCCCGTCGGGCTCGTCGAATACGGTTTGGATAAACTGATCCTGGAAAAGCTGCACCTGCAAGCCGGCCCATCGGCCATGGAAGATTGGGAGGATCTGGTTACTCGGATCAAGAATCCCAAGCACGAAGTCAATATCGCGGTCGTCGGCAAGTACATCGAACATCGTGATGCGTACAAATCGATCTATGAAGCACTCGATCACGCTGGTTTTGCTCATTCAACGCGTGTGATCGTCAAGCGGATCGAAGCGGAGCTGCTGGAACGGCAGGAAGCCGCGTCGGCCCTGGCGGGTATCGACGGAATTCTGGTTCCAGGTGGATTCGGTCATCGTGGGATTGAAGGGAAGATCCAGGCGGTCCGATTCGCACGGGAGCAGAATGTTCCTTACTTCGGGATCTGTTTGGGAATGCAGGTCGCCGTGATTGAATACGCACGTCACCAGATTGGACTCGACGATGCAAACAGCACCGAGTTTGAAGGGGATACCCCGCATCCCGTGATCTGTCTGCTGGAAGAACAGCGAACAGTGGATTCCAAGGGTGGCACGATGCGATTGGGGGCTCAGCCCTGCCTCTTGAAGGAAGGTTCTTTGATCTCCGCCGTTTATAAGCGGAGCGAAATCTCGGAACGCCATCGGCATCGATATGAATTCAATCCCGAGTATCGTCAACGATTTGAAGCAGGGGGCTTGTCGCTGTGTGGCAGCAGCCCCAGTGGCAAGCTGGTCGAAGCGATCGAAATTCCGAAGCATCCCTGGTTCGTCGCGGTACAGTTTCATCCCGAGTTCAAATCGAAGCCGAATCGTCCGCACCCGCTGTTTTATGGGTTTATCGAAGCCGCCCTCAAGCGACATCAGTCCCGGATGTAGTCGTTGGTTGAATCGGGGGACAGGCACCGTGGTGGCAACGATGTCAGCAGGCGTTCTCAAGGGAGAATGGAGTCCGTCCCCCCTGTTTTTGCAGGCTAGTGAGGTTTCTTTCCATTCCGGAGATCCATTCGATGGATTACTTGCGGCCTGATTTGGGCGGCCCCCGACTCGTTCCTTTCCAAGCGCCACAAGGTGACCTGGCGATCATTGCGGGCAGCGGAAATCCGCTGCTGGCGCAAACGATTGCGAACACCCTGGGGGTTTCATTGATCCCTGCTCGGGCTCATATCTTCAGCGAAGGGAACGTGTTCGTCCGGATCAAGGAAAATGTTCGAGGCAAGGACGTGTTCATCATTCAGGGGTGTCACTACCCCGTAAACGACAATTTCATGGAGTTGTTGTTCTGGATCGATGCCGCGCGGCGAGCCAGTGCCCAGACCGTGACGGCCGTGATTCCGTTCTTCAGTTATGCCCAGGGTGACAAGAAGGACGAGCCACGCGTTTCGATTCGTGCGCGTGTGTGTGCTGACGCAATCGAAGCTGCGGGGGTCGACCGCGTCCTGACGATGGACTTGCACAGCCCGCAGATTCAGGGCTTTTTCCGCGTTCCGGTCGATCACTTGTATGGCCGGATCGTGCTCGCGAACCACTTCAAGACTTTGAATGTTCCGGATCTGGTCGTCTGCAGCCCGGACGTGGGTTTTGCCAAAGGGGCGGCGGCCTATGCCAGTTTGCTCAATGCGCCCGTGGTGATTGGAAACAAGCACCGAGCGGATCACAGCGAGACGGTGCAGATTCTGGAAGTGATCGGAAACGTGCAGGACAAGAACGTGTTTCTGGTGGACGATCTGACCATTACGGGCCGATCGCTTGTGGAAATGGCCAAGACGCTCAAACTGCGTGGTGCCAAAGACATTTATGTCGGTGTCACGCATGGAGTGCTGTCGAGCGGTGCGGTGGCACGAATCGCCGACAGTGACATCAAGCGAATGTTTATCACCGACACGATCGAGAACTCATTCGATCCTTTGCCGCACAACTGCGAAGTGGTCTCGGTGGCCCCGCTGATGGCCGCCGCGATTCGCTCGATCCACGACCGTACGAGCGTCAGTATGCTGTTCCCCGAAAAAACTGACGAACCCCGTGCCTAAGTTTTTTCTTTCTCTGTGTCTCGTTGCCTCTGTGTCTCACCCCTTCCCGCTGGGCCCACATGTACGCGTTGCGTATGTCGGGTGCACAAGGGGGGTGAAGGAGACACTGAGGCACGGAGACACAGAGGGAAGGCGACGATTGAAGGAAGATCAATCGAGGTCTCGCGGGCGCCAGAGTTTTTTGATCTGCCCGACTGTCTGTAGAGAGAATTCGTGCCAGAGGTTGAGTTCGAACTCGATCTGGGCGAGGGCTGCCGTCGGGAAATGAAGTTCTGTCTGAGTGAGCGCGGCGAGAAATTCTTCGAAGCCCGGATTGTGGCCGATCAACAGCGGGCACTGAAATTGGTCGTCAATCGCCGCCAGAATGGCGGCGATCTGCGCAGGGGGTGCGAGGTAGAGATCCGCGCGATCGATTCTGGTCGGTTTGTTTGTGACTTGTTTGAGGACGCGCTCGGCGGTTTCCTGAGCACGGATCGCGGTCGAACAAATGAGCAGGTCGACCGGAAGCTGTTCGTGGTGGATCAGTCGCCCCATTCGCTTTGCGGCTTTGCGTCCGCGTTCGTTGAGCGGTCGATCGTGGTCGTCCAGGTTGGGATCGTCCCAGTTTGACTTGGCATGGCGGAGAAGCAACAGCGTTTTGGTGCTCATGAAATGCATTTCATTCGCGGCATGGCGGAGCGACTGAACAAGATTATCTCGGCCCGGATTTTGATTTTGGTCGTAGAATCATGATGGCGATGGCGGCACCGATCAGCATCGGCAGCACGATTCGGAAGTCGACACGTTTGCTAGTCAGGATGACGAGCAGTGCCATAAAGCCGATAACGGCTCCCCATGACGCCTGGCCCAGATTCCCGCGTCGTGAAATTGTGGGAAGTGCCAACCAGAGGGCGGCCATGACGATCCCCACCTTCAGGCACGCGCCGGTCCACATATTTTGGCTGCCTGCGAAGACCCAGAGCGCACCGGCACTGACAAGCATGATGCTAGACAGAATCCCAATCAATGCACGATTGATCGTGAGCGTTTGGGATGTGGGTGAATCGGTCATAGGATTTTCGAAGTTCTACGCGAGACTCAAAACGGGATGCGATTAGCCTGTTGGAATTATGCGATGTCCTGAGCCCGAAGAGAGGGGTACAGGCATATTTTCCCGGTTCAGTGGAAATCCACAGCACATCGACGAAGGTAAGCCTTCCCTTTACCGCAGGAAAATGAGCCAGTCCCCGGGTTGTGAACGGTTACCATTTTCTGACACCCCCAATCGGTGAAAGAAATATCTTAACCGGCAATTCATCAATCGGAACGCCGGGCGTCAGAATTTGTTTCTCGCCAGCCATCTCGCGGATTTCCACGTCGCCAAGCGTGACGATCCCGATAGAATGCCGTGCTTTATTCGTCCTGAAACGGAATCAAATCTATTTCCGTGTGTAACGATGAAACGTTAAGATATTGTCATTTCGCCGACCGTCGAAATCGACGGTCAAATTTGGTCGCAATTTGTTCGACGATTTGGAATTGAGACGGCACATACAAAACGGGTCGAGTCACTTGGTCGCGATGTCCTTCGCTGACACCAGCGGTGGATGGGTGGCATTCGCATAGTCCGAAGGTTCATGATGCTCTGGGAGCAACAAGTCCGATACGCGGCGCTCACCGATATCGGCTTTCGCCGGCAGAATAACCAAGATTCGTGCGCCGTCACGCTCAGCCAATCCCTTGAGGCGTGGGAAGAGGGAGGGCACCTGTTCGTTGTTGCCGACGGAATGGGTGGTCACGCTGTCGGAGAACTGGCGAGCAAGATCGCGGTCGACACCGTTCCGCACACGTTCGCCAAGCTGCGAAATCACCCGCCGAACGAAGCCCTGCGGATCGCGATCGAAGCGGCAAATGAAGCGATTCACGAGCGGGGTTCGCAGAACCAGGATTTCCTGCGGATGGGGACCACGTGCTCCTCATTGCTGCTGTGCTCGCAGGGTGCGATCGTCGGACATGTGGGAGACAGCCGTGTTTATCGCATTCGCAGCCGGCAGATTGATCAACTGACGTTCGACCACAGTCTGGTCTGGGAGATGATTCACAGTCGCCGAGTGCATCCGCGCGATGCCGAGCGACTGTGCCCCCGCAACGTCATTACGCGTTCGCTGGGGCCCGAACCGAACGTCAATGTGGATATCGAGGGCCCCCACCCTGTTCTTCCCGGCGACATCTTTCTGCTGTGCTCGGATGGACTGAGCGGTCTGCTCAGCGATGCCGAGATCGGCATGATTGCCGGGACGCTCGCCCCTCACGAAGCGTGCCGATTACTGGTGAATTTAGCCAACCTGCGGGGGGGGCCGGATAACATCACCGTCATCGTGGTGCATACCGGCGAACTACCCGAAGGCGTTGACCTGGTCTACGAATTGCCTCCCCCGCCTCCACGGATTGAGGGGCTGAGCTGGGCCGGTTTTGGATTGATGTGCCTGTTCGCCGCGTTCTTTCTGGTCGGTCTGTACTTCTTTGAGTTGGACGTACAACGACGCCTTCAAGGTGGTGCGATCCTGGCGATGGCGGCATTGTCGGGCATCGGGTTCTGGGCGTGGCACCGCAGCAAGAATCCAACAAAGACGATTGAATACGACCCACAGGCAACCGAAATCTGGCGCCCGTATCGATCGGCTTCCGCCGTCATCAACGATGAATTCGTCGAGAATCTGACGCGGATGGAAGCCGATCTACATCACGCGGCTCTGGAAGACCGGTGGCCCGTGGACTGGGTTCAGTACGAAGCGGCGTTCCGCGAAGCGCGCGATGCCGTCGACAAACGGCTATTCGGTCGGGCGCTCGTGCAGTATGGGCGGTTGTTCGATCTGCTGATGGCCGCGATCCAGCAGCAGCGCAAGCTGCAGATGAAATCGAATCGCCCCAAAAAGACGGGCAGTTCTCCGTCGATTGCGACGGCGGATGGAAACGGTTCATCGTCTGGGCAGAAATCGGAACCGGAAGTGAAGCCGCCATCATCTGGCGCCGCCCGGTAGAGTCGTAGTCTCTCGAGCCTGATATAGCAGGCCGACTCATGCATGCCGAAGTCGAAATCTTCGGCGGGTCCTATTTGTTGTTAACCCTTCTTTGGATCGATTGTAGTAGTTTGTCTTAAGTATACGGTGTCACGTCGACCATTCACGAAGATTCCACGGACGTTCTTTCGTTCCTCGCGTGTCCAGTTTCGTATTCCCCGTGTTTGTTTGTCGCGAACTGTCTGTTGAG
Source organism: Schlesneria paludicola DSM 18645 (assembly GCF_000255655.1). Lineage (NCBI taxonomy): Bacteria > Pseudomonadati > Planctomycetota > Planctomycetia > Planctomycetales > Planctomycetaceae > Schlesneria > Schlesneria paludicola. Next base: position 233,683 of record NZ_JH636437.1, read on the forward strand.
ATCAGGGGGACAGACACCTTCGTTTTCACGATCAACGCGGTGCATTTGAATCTGAACACCGGCCGTTATTGCAACGTCAACGGGCGATGAAGTTCCTTCAGAGAAACGGTGTTTTCGCAACGATTTCGAGGGCTTGCCGTGAAAGGGCCGTGCATGTTCGCAATCAAGTTGCACTTGCCGCGATTGGCGTTCGAAGTGTGGCTGGCGGTCTTCAGTGTTGCGACAGACGGCTGGGGGGCAACCAACACGTGGTCTCAAAAGGAGTTTTTGGCAGGTGTCACGGCCGCTGCCGCAAAGGTGGAGAAGCCGTCAGTGCATGTCGTGTATTCAACTCGGGATGATCAACCCGGTCAGGCGCCTCCCAACCCAGTCGACAGGCGCGATGTTGTGTTCAGCGGAGATTTTGGAAAAGCAAAAGTCACTAATAACAGAGGTCAGCGTGTGGATCTGGTCATCAATCCGAAGTATGCCTTCAAGCTCAATCTCGGGAAGGACAAATCGCCGCATACGATGGGCTGGCTGGAAGAGTTGGCAACGGCAAACGACGAAGTGAAGGCCATGATTGCCGAGGACACACGTGAACCGCTAAATGCGATTTTGGCGCCGTGGAACATGTTTAGGAAATTCCTTTGGGAATCCATTAAAGACCCAGGATTTACTGTGGAATCCGTGAGCGAGGCGAATGAGAGTCAGCGTGTCAGGGTTGAGTACCGTTATTCCAGTGTGATTCAACAAGGACCCAAAAAAGGGGATCCGTTTGGTTATCTTGGCTATCTGATCTGTGATTCGGCGCGGGACTGGTGTTTGTGTGAATACGGCACAATCAGAAAAGAGGGAGTTCTGGTCGGGAAAGCGATCGTTGAGTATGTCGATGCCGAATCCGTCGTGCCAAAGTCAAAATCGATCACGATCTTTGGGACGATGGAAAAACGATAAAAGGTGTCTCAACAGTCAAATTTGAAACGTATGAGCCCACTACGATTAACGAATCCGAATTCTATTTGTCCTATTACGGTCTGAAAAAGCCTGTATTTCGTCGTCGCCTGGCCGGTTGGGTTTGGTATTCAGGGATTGGTATCGCAGTTCTTGCGATCGCTCTTTACCTGAGAAATCGGCGTATCAGGATGTCGCACGATTAGCGACAGGCACCTTGGACCTCATGGCGTTATTGCATCCTCGCCGAGTCAGTCCCCGATACGTGGACAGAGAGTTTGGTGCGGGTCAACGCCGCAATTTACGCGATCCGCTCCGCACGTACTCAAAACTGCATGCAGTAGAAATCGAGGACGTCTTTATGACCAGACGACGCGCATTCACCTTGATTGAGCTCTTGGTTGCGATGTCGATCATCGCGTTGTTAATTGCATTGCTACTCCCTGCAGTACAACAGTCGCGCGAATCCGCACGTCGCTTGCAGTGCAAGAATAACTTGAAACAGATTGGTATTGCCCTGCACAACGACCACGACAGATATGGACTCTTGTGTCCTGGATCGATCTGGTCCCAGCGTGGCGAACCATACGGAGGTGGGATTATTCCGTTAGGGACGTTCGACCGAGTCGCACTCGGGATCTCGCCTGGGACTGAGCCGGACCGACTTTACGCGAACTGGTTGATGCTGTTGCTTCCCGATCTTGATCAATCTGCGTTGTATTCAAGCTTCGATTTGCAGCGCCCCGTTGATGATGATTTGAACAAGTCGGCACGACGCGCGAAGGTCAGTGTCTTCAAGTGTCCTTCCGATTCCTTCAACGACGTCGAGTATGATCGCTCTTTGCTCGCGGGAACCTCCGGTCATCTGTATGCGCGGGGAAACTATGCGATGAATATTGGATGCAATCGTGAATGTTTCACGTTCCAGCCCAACTGCTCCAATGGATTTACCGCTGGTACAAGTGACCTGATCAGTACCAACGCCACCATTTCGGGATCGGGCGTCGGCGGGATCAATGTCTCGTTTAGTTTCAGGAATGCCACGAGGGGGTTGTCGAATGTGATCGCCGTGGACGAAATCCGATCTGGAATCGACCCTGTCGATCCAAGAGGGACCTGGGCGCTCGGAATGCCGTCTGCAAGTTTAACCAGTGTCAACATGCCGGGTCCCAATTCTTCAATTCCCGATGGCATCGTGTCCTGTACGGATCTGACCATTCGGCATTCCACGGCGACACTGACACAAATGGGGATGCCGTGTTCCGATTCGACGCCCCCGAGCAACTATGCCTCGACGGCGCGAAGCATGCACGTCGGGATGGTTCATTCATTACGGCTTGATGGTTCGGTGAACAGTGTCAGCGATTCTGTCGACCGACAGGTCTGGGCTGGCCTTCATTCCAAGGACGGTCCTTCCCTGGCGTTTTAATCGCCAATTTGAATGGGAATCATCGCGGCGCGGAATAAAGAATGAGGTCACTCGAAAGCGGCCTGAGCGTTCTGCGTGGTGGAACGGAGGATTCCCGAGCGGGCGCTCTTGAAGTTGCACGCCGTCCCTCGTTTCCTAACTCCGGCTTGGCGATGCTTCCGATGAGCAGGAAGCGTGTGAGCGGGTCCAAAACCACCATCCTGGTCGAGAGAAAATGAGATCGCAAGAGGCGTTACCAAGCGGGAGCTTGGTAACGAGGAAACGAGGATCTTCAACGAGGAACTTCGATTCCTAGCGGACGAGCGACCGTAAGCGGAACTTCAAAACGAGCGAAGGAGCAAGTCGCACATATATCGGCCGCTTGATATGATTGGGAGGACGGTGGCGACACAGGCCGCCGGATGAATCATTCCTGCGGAGCAATGCGAATGCGGTCGATCGGTCGTCTGGTGCTGCTAGTCGTTGGCGTAACGTCGTTCTCGCGAACGTTGGTTGCGGCGGATGCGGTTGAGTTTCAAACGTTCGAAAAGACGTTTGTGAGTGATGTACGTCCCATTATTTTGCGGACATGCGAGAAATGTCACTCGAACGAAGTCATGGAAGCGGACATCGATCTGTCGATGTTCAAGTCGCTCGCTGACATTCGCAAGCATCCAGACGTCTGGCAAAAAGTGAACGAGATGCTGGAAAGCGGCCAGATGCCGCCCAAGGACGCACCTCAACCGACCGAAGGTGAACGGACCACGTTACAGCAATGGGTGCGGTCGTACTTGAAAGCAGAAGCGCGCTCACGAGCCGGTGATCCTGGACGGGTTGTCCTGCGACGCCTGAACAACGTCGAATACACCAACACGATTCGGTCGCTGACGGGCGTGCCGACGCTTGCTCCGGCGAAAGAGTTTCCGGTGGATAGCGCCGCAGGCGAAGGGTTTACTAACCTTGGAAACGCACTCGTCATGTCGCCGGCACTGGTCACAAAGTATCTGGACGCGGCCAAAGAGATTGCCAATCACGCCGTACTTCTGCCCGACGGTTTTCGTTTTTCGCCGTCGGTGATGCAGCGCGACTGGATCGAGGAATTGCTCGCCGATATCCGCGGACTGTACGCACTGTACACTGATGATCGAGGCGGGACGCAAGTGAACCTGCAGGGGATCATTTTCGACACGAATGGCGGCGGTCGATTGCCACTCGATCGGTATCTGGAAGTGACACTGCGCGAGCGCGAAGCGATTTCGACCGGGAAAAAGTCGATCGAGACACTCGCCCAGGAACACAAATTGAGCCCCAAGTACCTGGGGCTTCTGTGGAAGGCACTGACTGGCAAGGAACCGTCATTTCTGCTGGACGGCTTGCGTACACGCTGGCGCACGGCGAAGCCAGAAGATGCGGTTGCACTCGCGACGGATATCGCTCGATGGCAGCAGGCGCTTTGGCGGTTTACGAGCGTCGGGCATATCGGAAAGCTCAACGGACCGAAAGCCTGGATGGAACCCGTCAGCCCGATGACGAGTCGGTTCGAGATTCGCCAAAAGCTGGCGGAACCTGCACCGGGTGCGGATGTCTCGGTCTACTTGCTGACCACTGATGCCGGTGATGGAAACGAGAATGATTTCGTTGTCTGGGAACAGCCGCGGTTGGTCGCCCCCGGCCGTCCGGACCTTTTGCTGCGTGACGTGCGGACTTACACAAGTGAACTGCTGGAACGTCGCAAACAAACATTGAACAGTGCGGCAAGCTATTTGAATGTCGCGGCCGAAGCGGCGGCGTCCGAGACGAAGATTGATCCAGTGGAACTGGCCAAGAAGCGGGGATTGAAAGCAGAGGTTCTGACCGCGTGGCTCGACTATCTGGGAGTTGCGATTGGCGGACCGGCGAAGATCGAAAATCACTTTACCAGTAAGATGTCGAATGTCGGTGGGTATGATTTCGTCCGTGGCTGGGGCAGCGATGCGACACCACTGATCGTTGCCAATTCATCCGATCAGCATGTCCGGATCCCCGGAAACATGAAGCCGCACGGGGTCGTCGTACATCCTTCGCCAACGCTCAACGCGGTCGTGGGATGGCAGAGTCCGGTCGACGCGACATTGCGTGTCGATGCAAAAGTCCAGCACGCACATCCCGAGTGCGGCAATGGTGTCACCTGGTCGGTCGAAGTTCGCCGTGGCGCTCATCGACAGCGACTGGCGACGGGCATTGCGCACGGTGCCACGCCCGTGGTTGTACCGCCGATTGAAAATCTGATCGTTCATCCCGGCGACATCGTTTCGCTGCTGATCGGGCCGCGGGATGGAAACCACTCGTGCGATTCGACCGCGGTCGATTTGACGTTGACCGCAGCGGGGGCCGAGGGACGTGTGTGGGATTTGTCGCGTGACGTTTCGCCCGACATTCACGCCGCCAATCCGCACGCGGATCGATTTGGCAACAAAGACGTCTGGCACTTCTATACAGAATCCGTGACAGGGGCTTCACTGGGACCGGTCATTCCGGCGAATTCGTTGCTCACACAATGGCAGGCGACCAAGTCGGTCGAAGAACAGCAAAAGCTGGCAATCGCCGTACAAACGCTGCTCTCGGGTCCGTCGCCTGCAGAGAAGGAGAGCCCCGATGCACAGCTTTACCGCCAACTGACATCGCTCGGCGGGCCACTGTTCCGCTCGGTCATTCCTGTGACCGCCACCACCAAATCGAAGGAGACGGCGCAGCCGATTTCGAATTGGGGTTTGGACCCTGTGCTGTTTGGAAAGCATCCCAACGGGCAAGCGGTTGATCCCGCCAGCCTGTGCGTCAAGGCTCCCTCGGTGATCGAAGTGAAGCTGCCAGCGGATCTGGTCAGCGGTTGGGAACTGGTCGCAACGGGAGCGTTGCATCGCGAAACGGGCGCGGAAGGAACGGTGCAGTTGCAGGTTCTGACCACAAAGCCCGAAGGAGATCAGGGGCTGGTTGCCGCGACGGTGAAGGAAACCAACGCGAACAGCACTTGGACGGATAACAAGCGGTCGTTGTCGTATTCAACTCCGATCCTGGTCAGCGAAGGCAGTGCAGCCAGTCGACGCGTGGAATCGGCCTTTGAAACGTACCGCAACTTGTTCCCTGCGGCACTGTGCTACTCGAGAATCGTCCCGGTCGATGAAGTGGTCACACTGACCATCTTCTATCGTGAGGACAATCAACTCAGCCGCCTGATGCTCAGTGATGAACAGGCTGCACGACTCAACCAGCGATGGAATGAGTTGCACTTTGTCAGTCGCGACGCGCTGACACTGGTCGACGGCTTCAACCAATTGATGGAGTTTGCGACTCAGGACGCCGATCCTAAGGTCTTCGAACCACTTCGGAAACCGATCCACGACAGAGCCGATCAGTTCAAGCAGGCACTGCTTGACGCCGAACCGCGGCAACTGGAATCGGTGATTCGATTCGCCGAACGAGCGTATCGCCGTCCACTTCGATCCGAAGAGGGGCAGGAGCTTCGTCACTTGTACTCGCGCTTGCGTGAGCAAGAGCTGCCGCATGACGAAGCGATTCGCTTTACGATCGCTCGTGTCCTGATCTCCCCTGCGTTCTTGTACCGAGTCGAACCACTGTCCGTGGCCGCGACAGGATCGGCGCCAGCATCGGCCACGGCGATCAGCGACTGGGCGCTGGCCAGCCGTTTGAGTTACTTCCTGTGGTCAACGATGCCAGACGACGAACTGCGTCAACTGGCGAGTGCCGGCCGGTTGCATGACCCAAACGTGCTGGTGACTCAATCCAAGAGGATGCTGAAGGATGATCGAGTCCGGATGCTCGCGACCGAGTTCGCCTGCCAGTGGCTGGGAGTACGTGATTTCGACAATCACGGTGAAAAGAGCGAGCAGGTGTTTCCGACGTTCACCGCGCTGCGGGGCGACATGTACGAAGAATCGATTCGGTTCTTCCAGGATCTATTTGAGCGTGACGGTTCGGTGCTGGAGATTCTGGACGCCGATCACACCTTCCTGAACGAATCATTGGCGGCTCATTATGGTATTCCCGGAGTGACGGGGCCGGAATGGCGACGTGTCGACAATGTCAAGCAGTATGGTCGGGGCGGAATCCTGACGTTGGCAACGACCTTGGCACAACAATCTGGTGCGTCGCGTACGAGTCCGATTCTGCGGGGCAACTGGGTGCTGGAGACGTTGCTGGGTGAAAAGCTTCCTCGGCCACCGAAAAACGTGCCACCGCTGCCGGAGACGGAAACGGATACGAATCTGACCGTGCGCCAACTGGTCGAGGCACACCGCAGTATTGAAAGTTGTGCGCATTGCCACGAACGAATCGACGCATTCGGGTTTTCGCTGGAAAGCTATGATGCCATTGGCCGACGTCGCGATAAGGATCTGGGCGGTCGCGCGATCGAAGTGAATGTGCAGCTGAAAGACGGCACCAAGTTCGCGGGCGAAACGGGGTTGAAAGACTATTTACTGCATGCCCGGCGCAATGCGTTCTTGCGCCATTTCTGCCGAAAGCTGCTCGGTTATTCGCTGGCTCGTGGCGTCCAATTGTCCGACGAGACGGTCTTGGACGAAATGATGACGCAACTTCAATCGCATGATTACCGTTTTTCGGCCGCGGTCGAAACAATCGTTCGCAGCCAGCAATTCCAGTATCAACGCGGGAATGTTGCCGAGTAGAATAGAGGACTGCGTGGTTGGGGGGGCGTTGCGCCCTGATCGGCGGGATTGATTTTGGATGATTTTTGAGTCGAGAGCTGAGTAACGCGCTCTTCAGCGAGTCGCGTTTGAACGAATAAAACGGTTGAACGAATAGAGACCTGATCCATCGCGGATCGCCAGATTGAGGAATTGCATTCATGTCTCAAGAAAGATCTGCCATGTCGCATCCGTTTGATCGTCGCACGTTCCTGCGTGGTGTCGGCGTTTCGATGGCATTGCCGTGGATGGAATCGTTGCGGGTCTGGGGTGACCAGCCGAAAGGACGGACGGCATCGAGCGAAGCGCCCGTGCGATTGGCGGTTCTGTTCTCGGGGAACGGTTACCACGGGAAAGAGTTCTGGGCCAAAGAGTCGGCTCAAGGATTGGAATTCGGCCAGGTACTGGCACCGCTGAACGAGTTTCGTGATAAGGCGCTCTTCATCAAAGGTCTGTACAACGAACAGGCATTGAAAGGGAACATTCACAGCTCGCAGACGGGCAATCTGTTGTCCGGCGCTCCACTCGCTGCGGGCGGCGAGATTCATTCGGGGACGAGCGTCGATCAGTTGCTGGCGCAAACCTACGGTCGTTCAACCAAGGTGCCCAGCCTGGTGCTGGGTTGTGAAGCGGGGAACCCCTCGGTCCACAAGAACTACTCGATGATCTACAGCTCGCACATTTCGTGGAGCTCGCCGACCACACCAACGCCGCTGGAACTGTACCCCGCACTGGCCTTCGACCGACTGTTCAAAGACGAAGTGCAGAAGGGTGACAAGAGCGTTCTGGATGCGGTCCTGGCGGATGCCCGTGATATTCGCCGTCAAATCAGCACGTCGGATCAGCGGAAGTTGGACGAGTATCTCGATTCGGTGCGTGACGTTGAAGAGCGGATTGAATCGGCAGGAAAACAAGGTGAGCTGCAAGGCTGGCGACCGACGCTCGACAAGCCGAACATGCCGCGTCCTGCCGAAGGAATTCCGCAGAACATTGCCGACCACATGCGCCTGATGTGCGACATCATGGTCCTCGGGTTCCAGACGGATACGACTCGCATCAGCACGCTGAAACTGAACAATGACCATTCGTCATTGCGGTTCCCGCACCTGAACGTGGATTACATGATCCACCACCTACTTTCCCACTCGGACACGGCGGACTGGCTGAAGGTCAATCAGTTCTTCTTCGAACAATTGGCCTACATCGCGCGTAAGCTCGACGCGATCCAGGAAGGCGAACGCACGGCGCTCGACAATTCGATGCTGATGATGTGTTCCAGCATGATGACCGGAAGTCACGACGCGACGCAGCTGCCGGTGGTGATGCTTGGTAAAGGCGGCGGCAAGATCAAGACCGGCAAGGTGCTGGATTATCGCGAACAGTCGAATCGTCAGATGTGCCGACTGTACCTGTCGATGATGGACAAGATGAACGTCCGCCCCGGCACGTTCGGTGACGCGACCGAGGCTCTGGCCGAAGTGTAGTGGCACCGCTTTTCTGTCCTGGTCGATTCGTGAGGATCGGTTGCAGGCTCGTTGGCCTGCTCGCCGCAAGTTCTTCCACGTGTCAATTCAGGTTTGAAGATCCACTCGTTCATTCCACATTGAATGCCTGTTGAAATCACCGGATGAGGATTTCAACAGGCGTATTGTTCAACGTGTTGCCTGGAAGGTCATCGATGCGTCGTTTCCTAGCGCTCGCGGTGTTGGGGTTGTTTGGTGTCTCGGGGATGAATTCGGCGCAGGCTGGCTGTCCGAAATTCACCGAGCGGGTCATTGATCCGCACATTGGGGAGGTCTGCTACGCAGTCACGAAGGCGGACGTCAACGGCGACAACCAGCTCGACATTGTCGCCGTCAGCGAAAACCGCGTGCAGTGGTACGAAGCCCCCTCGTGGAAAAAGCACATCATTCTCGAGGATCAGACCGAGCGTGACAACGTCTGCCTTGCGGCTCATGACATCGACGGCGATGGCAAGGTGGATTTCGCGCTGGGTGCGGGCTGGATCAAGGCCAATACGGGCTCGATCCAATGGATTTCGCGCGGACCGAACGAAGGGGATAAGTGGACCGTGCATCTGATCGCTCACGAACGCAGTACGCATCGAATGAGTTTTTCGGATGTGCTGGGGACGGGGAAATCGCAGTTGGTGGTCACACCGCTCAACCGCAGTCTGGAAGGTGCGGTGGGGGCACGCATCCTGGCGTTTGAGATTCCCGAGCAGCCAAAGACGGGTCGCTGGCCGGCGACGGTACTCGATCAGTCGCTCAATCGGATCCATGCGCATACGCACTTCGATTGGGACGGCGACGGACGTCTCGACACGATCGCCGCAAGCGAAGAGGGACTCAGTTTCATTCATCGACGGAATTCCTCGTTCGAGAAGGCGAAGCTGGGAACTGGCGCCGTCGGCGATAAGGCGGAACTTCGCGGGTCCGGCGAAATCAAGATCGGCACGTTGAAAGGCGGCCAGCGTTTCCTTGCAGCGGTTGAGCCAATGCATGGAAACGCTGTAGCCATCTACGTTGCGGATGCCGATCCCAAGTTGCCTTTGCAGCGAATCGTAATCGAAGATTCGTTGCGACAAGGTCACGCAGTCTGGACGGCCGATCTTGATGAAGATGGAACGGACGAAGTGCTGGTCGGACATCGTGAAGCAGGTACGGGAGTGATCAAAGGGCCGGGCCTGTATGTGTTCTCGTGTGACGATGACGCTGGGCGTAAGTGGTCGAAGACTGTCATCGACAATGGCGGCATTGCGGTTGAAGATGCAATCGTGGCGGACTTCACGGGTGACGGCAAACCGGATCTGCTTGCGGGGGGCCGCGCGACGCACAATGTCAAACTGTATGTGAATGAGGGCGGACGTCCTTAGGCGGCGATCGAACGACGCTCAGGATCGGCATTCAACATGGTCTGGTTCACGTCGGGCTTCTCTTGGCTGTCATTGCCACTGCTCTCGAAAGATCTGATCGAGCAATCGAACCAGCGTCGGACTTACGTCTATCGTGCATTGTTTGCACTCGCCCTGTACGGCGGTGGTTTGTGGATTTATTTCCACTTTCTGTCGGAAGGGATTTCACAACTGGGGCATGGCACCGTCGTGCTGACGCGGCTGCTGTGGTTTCAGGTCGGGGTGACGGTGACCATCGTTCCGCTCCTCGCATCGGGGGCTCTGGCGGGAGAAAAAGAGCGTGAAACGCTGGACCTGCTGCTGACAACGAAACTGTCACCGCAAACAATTGTGATCGAAAAATTCGGGGCGCATTTTATCTCGATTGCTTCGTTGCAATTGTTGGCACTACCTCTGATGGCACTTGCGTATGCCATGGGTGGTGTTGATCTCGTGGACGTGCTCGATGCAATCGTCAAACTGATGTGCATGGCCGAGATCTCGGTGGCGTGGGCCATTATTTGCTCGAGCTGGGCGTATACGACAAACGGTGCCTTGCTGGGCTATCTGTCGCTTGCCCCTTTATGGATCATGCTGTTGATCCCTGCCGGGCCGCTCCAGCAGACAATCCTGCCGATTTTCGCACTCTATGGATGCGCGTTGCTGACGACCGGCTTAATTCTCGGTGCACAGCTTTTAGAAAAATTCAACGAGCCTCGTGAAGCACCCGAAGATCCTGAAGGTGAACCGGACGAAGTCGTCGTCACCGTGAATCTTCGGAAGCTCTCATCATACTACCCCATCTTTTTTCAAATCTTTGTGATGGTGATGTCGGTCGTCGTTACGAGGTCTCCACGCCTTGGACCGGTGTTGATGTTGTGTTGCACAACAGTTTGCACGCTGTTTTTGCTGGTCAGGGCCGGCCCGGCGATTTTGATGGTTCGGATGCGTCGTCCGGGAGAGCGACATCGTTCAGAGGTGTTGCTCGCCGTAGAAGCGGCCGTTGATGAAGTGAATTCTCTCACGCTCACGGGTACGACGCTCGGTCGAGCCGTACAGACTGTCTCCGGCGAACGACCTGTTGAATGGCGTGAACTACATCGTTTGATTTACAGAGTCCGAACCTTGCTGTGGTGCGTCATCTTCATCATGTCGGTTCTGGGTCTGATCATCTATTGGGGGCTGGCATCCGGCGCGTCCCGGGATGATTTCGAGTTGATGTGGTCCACTGTGGAAATCATTCTATGGGGCTCCGCGGTGGGATCATTGTCCTTCTATGCGGCGAACCTGTTTCCCACCGAGCGCGCTCAACAAACCCTCGACGTGTTGCTAGTGACACCGCTCTCGTCCAAAGAGATCGTCGATCAAAAGCTAGCCGGTGCCCGTCGAATGATTCTGGCTTGGAGCTTTCCGCTGATCGGAATGTGGCTAGTGCGAGTCGGTCTTTTGAACCGGTCATTGCTGCGTGCCACACCTGTAACGTCGATTCCGTGGTGGATGGTGATGTTCACTGGCAGCGTGGGAATTGTCCTGCTTCCCAGGTTGATTACCTGGCTTGGAGTGTACTGCGGTTTGCGGGCCTCTTCGCGTTCGGTGGCATTGATTTCGACGATCAGCGTCGTGTCAGCGATCTTCCTGGCACCCTGGCTGCTGGTGGTGGTTCAGCAATCCGGATGGCTGTGGCTCTGTCCGCTTGTTCCCTTCTCGCCGGAACTTTGGTCTGCGTCGTTCGGTGCCGATTCGTCGTGGGGGGCACTGAGTCTGCGGCTGGTGACGAGTCTCGTATTGCTTTGCGGTCTGAGATTTGCCGTCTATCGGCAGTTTTCAAGGTTGGTCGGTCGGCTGGATGCCTCCTGAGTCCGCGACGGCGATCGGGGGCTACCGACAAGGATCACTGCGAACTACAATCGCGCGCATGTCACAGGTCACGATTGTTACCGGATGTGCGGGGTCAGGCAAAACCGAGCGGTTGCTTGCGGGTTATTGTGCCGCGCTCAGGCAGGCCCGGGTGGATCGAAAGCCAGGTACAGCCTTATGGCTGGCGCCGACTCGGCGGATTCAGAGCGAGATTGCACGTCGCGCTGTGATCTCGGATGGGGCCGCTTGTTTTGCTATCAATGTGCTAACGTTCGATCTGTTTGCTGAGAAAATCCTGCACGCCGTGGGAAGTCCCGAGACACCGATTTCTCCGGTGATGAAACGGTTGATCCTGCGTCGCATTGCCCGCTCGTTGCGAGAACGCGGCGAGCTGCGGCATTTCGAACCGATTGCCGAGACAACGGGTTTCCTTGATGTCGTTTCCAGCTTTATCAGCGAGCTAAAACGGGAAGAAATCTGGCCCGCGGACTTTGTCGAAGCGTGCCGGGAACGCAAGTCGGCGTTCGCACGTCGCGATCTGGAATTAGGATTGATCTATGACGAGTATCAGCGGCATCTCGAAGAACAATGCTGGTATGACAATGAAGGTCGATTCTGGCTGGCACGAGACAAAATCGAAAAGAACAGCCGCGACCCGTTCAAGCAGGTTCGCTTTCTGGCCGTCGATGGGTTTACAGATTTTACGCAGACCCAGTATGAGATTCTGGGCCACTTGGCCGGTTGGATTGATCAGATCCTGCTTTCCGTTCCGGACGAGCAACCCACATCTCGTGCCGACCTGTTTACCAAGCCGCACGCGGCGATTGACCGAATTCGCGAGCAGATACCCGATGGTGTCAAATTCGAGATTGAACGGTTGAATGCAGGATCGACATCGGCGGTTACAGAGACCCAACCGGAGATTCGCAGGAACTGGTCAGCATCCATTCGCGTCTTGGCCGATCGATTGTTTTCCAACCCGCGGTTTGGCACGCCATCACCAGAGACTGCCGGGTTAGAAGTGATTGAGGCAACCGGCCAGAATGGCGAGTGGGAAGCGGTCGCGGCGCGAATCAAAACGATGCTGGCGGGCGGAGAGAAGAATGGGCCAGGCGTCGCGCGGGATCGATCGACTGCGTCGCTGGTTCGACCTCAAGAGATTGTGATCGGGTTGCGGTCGATCTCTGACGACGGGCCGCGACTGCGCGATTATCTGACTGCGGCCGGCCTGCCCGTCTGGTGCGAAGCGGAGCTTCCCTTTACGTCCAGTTCCATCGTCAAAGCGGTCTCGTCGCTCTTGCAGCTCGAACTGGAAGACTGGCCATTCGAACGGTTGATGGGCGTATTGGATTCGACCTTCTTTCAACCTGGCTGGCCTGAATTGAGAAACGGCCTGGCCGTTCGCGCCGTTGCGGCGTCACTGCGGCATTTGCAACTGCACACCGGGCGTGACCTGATCCTGCGGGTGCTTGGTCGCTCGCTTGCCGATCCTGAACCAGAGGCCGAAAATGCGGTCTCGCGCCATGCGACGACCTTGCGTCTGGCCGCAGGTCTCTTGCAGAGATTTCATCGTTCGTGTGAGCGACTTCGACGTTCGCACACGCTTGCCGACTGGACCGACGTGCTGGCCGCGGTGGTTGACGAACTGGGACTGAATCAGCCCGTGGCAGGACTTGACGAGGCCCTGCAGGCGAACGAATCGCGTGACCTGGATCTGCTTCAGCGGATCTTGCGAACTGCGGCCGAGGCGGATCAAAAGCTGGCGGGGACGAGCCGCCCGAAGAAATTGACGCTTGCCGAGTTTCAAGCCGAGTTTCGAGATTTGCTGAGTCACGAAAAGCTGAAGGCTCCTCCAGAGCCGAATGGATGCATCCGGATTCTGAGTGTGGAACAGATTCGAAACCTGGATGTGCCGCACCTATTCTTGATGGGGCTGACTGAGAATAGCTTTCCGAAAAGTCGATCCGACGATTGTCTGTTCAGCGAGACCGAGCGGCAGGACTTCATTTCTCGCGGTGTCGCGCTCAGGCATCGGTCAGGTCATCACTCTGAGGAAATGTTCCTCTTTTACAGCGTGGTGGCTCGGGCACGTCGCAGTCTGACGCTCAGCTATCCCGCCGTGAATTCCAAGGGCCAGCCCGTCTTTTCAAGTCCGTATGTCACCGCGCTGAAGTCGCTATTCGTGCCGGGAATGGTGGCGACGTCGAAAGAAGGACAACTTGATCCGGTGCCCCTGCCGGAACGCGTGTTGACACAGACGGATCTGCGGCTGGCGGCGATGGTCGAAGGGCTTCAGGGCCGGGCGGGATTGTTTCGTTCGGCGATGGAACTCGATTCGTTGAGACAAACATGCTGGAACACGCTGGCTGCGTGTGATGTCGCCGATCATCGATTCCATCACCAAGGCTTTACGGCGTACGAGGGACGACTGGAGTCCGGACAAAACCTGCAGCACCTGCAACAGCGATTTGGCGCGCACCATCAGTTCAGCGCGACGGAGCTGGAAGCGTACGCTCGCTGTCCCTTCCAGTTTTGGGTTTCGAACGTTTTGAGAATTGGCGCGGTTGAATCACCTGAAGAGGGAACTGACCATGCGGGCCGCGGCAACCTGTTGCATGAGGTCTTGGCTCGATTGCTGACCGAAGGGGCGTTCGAAGATCCAGGTGGACTACCGGCGCGATTTCGAGAACTGGTTGAAGAACAGCTTGGTCGCAAGTTTCCGGAAACCGAGTTGCAGCGAGCCTTACTGGAGATCGAGCAACTGATTCTGCAGGATTGGTCGCTGGCGTTCGCACGGCAGCACGTCACCTATCAACAAGAGACGAGCGAACTATTGAAGGAGGTTCGTTCGCTCGACCCCGAAATCGCGTTTGGAAATCTGCCAGACGCGCCGATGACCGCTGACGTGGTGGCTCCTCCGATCGAGTTTGGATCGGACGAGAACATTGTCAAACTGCGTGGCCGCATCGATCGTATCGATGTTGGGGCGTTCGAGGGGCGACCCGCCTATGTCGTCGTCGACTACAAGACGGGACAGCGACCAACGTTTCGTGATCAGGATCTGGTGACGGGCCGTTCGATGCAGCTGGCGCTGTATCTTCTCGTGATCAAGCGGCTGGGACTTGTCGCCGACGATGCGGTTCCGCTGCAGATGGGATACTGGGCGCTGCGGGATTCCGGCTTCAAGGCAGTGCTGTCAACAAAGAAGTTGAGGACGCTGTCTCCGGATAAAATTCAGCGGATGGAAGCGATCTTGGACCATCTGCTGCCTGAACTTGCCGGCGAGATTCGCCAGGGACGTTTTGTCGTTGAGAACTCGGATCTGAATTGCACCGGCCGCTGTGCGTATCGGACCGTTTGCCGCGTCAATCAATTGCGACCGTTGGCGGAATCATTGAGAAAACTTTCTCCGCCACGAGTTGACCCGACCGGAGCCGATGGTGGCACGGATGACGAATGAATCCCCCAATGTTTTAGGACTCGTCGCAGTCATACCGATGATGATCAAGGCTCGTTCAGTTCGCTTCTCGCGTCGGTTCCTGTTTCCTGAGCCAGCATTTCGGTGGTCACTTCGGTGACAGGCTTGAAGGTGTCCCGCGGGGCCAGATCGTCTTTGACGGAACGAATCAGCTTTGAGGTCCAGCGGGCGACGCCAAATGGAATCTCGGTGCTTTTCCAGACGGTCGATTCTTGGACCGTGCGACTATTCGGACGCTCGATCGTAATCTCACCCTTCCACTGATCGGCCTTGATCGCTCCGACACCCACTTCTGGATCAACCGCTTCCGCGATCTTCTCAAGTTCGCGATAGTAGCCCACCAAAATTCCCAACGGATATAGCTGCAATGCCTGTTCCGTTAAGACTTTCGGGGATTCTTTTCCGACTTTGCGATAGCCTTTGATCATGGGAAGGAAGCTGACAGGAACTCCTTCCGCATCGACATTGTCGTTGATCACCGCCACTTCTGGGATCAACACTTTGTAGATCTCCAGGCCGGTCAGACCTGTATCGATCTTTCCATCACGGACGCGTCCGCGTTCCACCTTAATCTCGATCCAGCGGCAGTCGGTTTGCTCCCCATGGTATTCCGCCGACTCTTTCCCGACGGATTTGATCGTCACATGTTCTTTCCAGGGGTCGATTTCGACCTTGCCTGCGGCGGTTTCCGGCCGGATCTCAATCTGTGAGTAGGTTCCTTCGTAGCGGACCCACGACCCGTCTTCGGGGATTTGGCATACGATTCCTTGTGCCGAGACCACGCTGCCAACCAGTCCGGCGATTCCCGCGAGGATCATTGTGAGACGTCGCCGCATGGAACAAACCCTTTCAAAGACGGAACATAAACGCACTGACTTCAGTCTGTCATAGACTTTGGGGGCTGACAAGGCAGAAATTCCCGCGATCCCCAGTTCATTCAACTCGACAATTACTTCTGTCCGATCTTCGCGGTCGCGCGCTCGTCGGCGACGGTCGCTTTCCACAAATCCTGTGAAAGTCGGTCGAAAATGATGGGACGAACGTCTTCGAGGCTGAGATCGCCTGGATGGCGCTCAGTGACCTGGATCAAATGCATCCCGAACGGAGACTGGATCGGTTCGCTCAACTCTCCGACCTTCAGATCGAATGCGGCTTTCGATACCGTTGGCGGCAGTTTTCCCCGCCAGCCGAACAAGCCGATATCACCACCCTGCACTTTGGTTGGGGCCTCGGAATGCTGTTTGGCGGCATCTGCGAAGGAGATCGTCTTGTCCAAGATCTGGCGTCGAAGATCGGCGAGTGCCTGCGTTTTTGTCGCAACGTCTGAATCAGTTGGTGGTTTCGGCAATTTCAAGAAGATTTGGCTGCCACGCAGTTGTGTTCCGTCGAACTCCTGATGGTGGTCGTTGAAATACTCCTTGAACTGTTCGGGCGTTACGGTGCGGCGGACATAGGCCCGCCAGGCCGACGGAAGTTCCAACTCGTTTTTCAGTCGAGTTTTGGTGTAGCCGATCTTGGGAAGAAACGTCTTGGGGTCTTCGCCACGTTTGCGGACAAGCTCTTCGGCACGTGCGATTTGCTCTTGAACTTCTGCCGATACCGGGTCGATCTTCTTTGAAGACAAGAACTTACGGATCAGTTGTCGCTCGATAAGCTGTTCAATGAGTTTGGGTTGTTCGTGAATCTTCTGATCGTCGGTCATTCCCAGCTGCATCGCGGCGAAGTCGAGGTCCCCTTTGGTGATAGGGGTGCCGTTGACGCTTACAATCACCGTTGCAGCAGGATCGGCCGAGAAGAACGCGAGTAGGGTGGCCAGCAAGGTCCACTGCAAAACAGCCATGATGACTCCTTCATTCGAGCATGCTTTCGTATGGCGGCAAAGCATAACGGAGCCGGCGATGAGAACGAAGATCGACCGTAGGTTCGATTCGAGCGTAAGGGGCAGGATCTATCGACGCGGCGGCTTCATGGATCGCTTCAAAACGGAAAAACGAAATTGACGAACCGCTGAACTCGCGACGAGCAGGTTCGTGAGCCAGTAGGCGAGGCTCGCGAACCTGTCAGAACAGGGTGGATATGCCAATAGTTCACGCTGCGAAGAAAATCACTATGATTGCCGCGCGTGAACGGATTCGTCCTCGTTCGAATTCGGGGATTCCGAGAGTGTGATTTTTAATCATTGAAGGAATATGTGAAATGGTTCGGATCAATTTGATCGTGGCATTGGCGCTGGGACTGATTGGCGGCGCCATTGGCTGCGATAACTCGAAGCAGTTCAAGTCCGTGCAGGAAGTGAAGCAAGCCAACCCTTTGGCTGATCATGACCATGGCGCAAAGGGACCGCACGGGGGTGGGATTGTCGAATTGGGCGAAGAAGAATACCACGGCGAGATCGTGGTTGACCACGACAGCCACAGCCTGACCGTGTATGTCCTGGGTAAGGACGCCAAGACGGCTGAGCCCATCACCTCGACCGAAGTGACCGTGACACCCGAAGGCAAAGACGCGTTGACGCTGAAAGCGGTGCCACAACAAGGTGATGGAGAAGGAAAGTCGTCAAAGTT
Source organism: Schlesneria paludicola DSM 18645 (assembly GCF_000255655.1). Classification (NCBI taxonomy): domain Bacteria; kingdom Pseudomonadati; phylum Planctomycetota; class Planctomycetia; order Planctomycetales; family Planctomycetaceae; genus Schlesneria; species Schlesneria paludicola. The sequence continues at coordinate 251,519 of NZ_JH636437.1, forward strand.
CGTGCTGGAAGATGATCAACTCGTCCATGCCTTGATGGACGCAGGCTTTGTGCACGGTGATTTGAGAATCACGATCGGCGACAAGCCCTATCTTGGTCACATCGATTACCACCTGGATGGCGGTCACGATCATCACGACCACGACGAAAAGCCGGCCGAGAAGAAGTAGAACGGAAAAGCAATACGCGAAGTCACTGTGTGATGTGTCTCTTCGACTTCGCTTTACCGTAAGTCTGTGACAGCAACCCGAGGCGACTTCGATCCGCAGATCCGCTGATTGTTCGTTGGAACAGTGCGAACCGGCAGGATCTGCAGTTTTGGGTTGACTGCGATAATTCGCAGGTCCGGAAAACGTTTCCCAGCCCGCCCGCGTGCCGCATCTGTGGCACGCGGAAGCGGCCTGGAGTTGTCCCTCGCCTCCGACCGTTGGACGCCGCTTGAGCGTGCAGTCACGGCGGGCAGCCTACCGATACTCGACAAGCACGGATATCAGAGCTCGGCCAATACCTCTGATGCGGCGTTCGTGATGTCGTGATCGGATCGAAAACGTCCAGCTCGACGGGTTGCTCATTCAAGGCGGTATGCGGCATGAAAGCCACGATTTCTGAATTTGACGAACTGCCAACGGCGGCACGAGTTGCCGAGCTTCAGCAGCAGATTCAATCGCTTCAGCAGCAACTGTTGCAGGCGCAGAAAATGAGTTCGATTGGGGTATTGGCCTCGTCGATCACTCATGAATTCAACAATATCCTGATGACCGTCATCAATTACGCAAAAATGGGCGTTCGGCACAAAGATCCTGCCACGCGTGATAAGGCGTTCGACAAGATTCTGGCGGCTGGCCATCGGGCCTCGAAAATCACGACGGGGATGCTTTCGTACGCGCGGCAACAGAGCGACCGACGCGAAGCGATGGATTTGGTGCCGCTCGTCGAAGATGTCCTGGTCCTGGTCGAAAAAGACTTGCAGCGCTATCGCATCCGCTTGACGACTCAGTTTGATGTTCATCCGTACGCGGCAGTGAACTCGGGTCAGGTGCAGCAGGTCTTGCTGAATCTGGTGATCAATGCGCGGCAGGCGATGGAGAATGGCGGCAACCTGACTGTGACTGTGCGATCGAATCAGGAACAAGGCCAGGCCGAAATCAGCATCCGCGACACGGGCAGCGGAATCGCCCCGGACAAATTGCGAAAGATCTTCGATCCGTTCTTCACCACGAAGACGGTGGATGAGCAGGGGCAAGGCGGTACGGGACTAGGATTGTCGCTGGCCCGTGACGTGATGGAATCACACGGCGGTCGAATCCGCGTCGAGAGCGCGGTCGGCAGCGGAACCACCTTCACGCTGAAGTTCCCTCAGGTGGCGTCGCCCGTCAAACCGCAGGCAAAGCAGGCGGTTGGTTAGTGTCAGCGCCACTCTTTACTGACTAATTCGAGTGGATCGTGCGCGGCCTCATTGGCCCGCTCGCGGCAAGTTCATCAACGAGTCACTTCAGGTTTGGTGTTCCGTCACTTGTCGGCGTCAGGAAAAGACAGTTCCAAGTTCCAGTCCAGAAAATCGACGACAAGTTTTTGTTCGTCGATTTTTGGAATGAACTGGGCGCTGCGGAAGTTGGGTGATGTTGTTTCTTGTGACTCGTACACGAGCCGCCCTGTCCGTTTGTCGAGGATCATCACCGAGCCGCGTGGCATGTGTCCGAATCGGCGCAGCACGTCGTTCTCGGAATGTCGTGCTGCGAGTACCAGCACCGGCAGGTAAGCCGGCTGCGTGAAATCATAGGCCAGTTGCTCGATTGGTACAGACCAGACGATCTTGCCTTCAGTCGCATCAATCGCGCAGGCGATTCCATCCACGGTAAACGCGTTTTCGGACGCTGCCGCGAAATCGAGTGTGCTTACGGTGCGTTTCTCGGTTCTTCTCGAAGGCTGCCCCGCGATGACGATGTATCGTCCGCCCGATGCCTGGGCCGCCATCACACCCCCTGCTCCGTGAAGGCGATTCACAGGAAGTTTGGACGTCAGTCGGGTTTGTCCGGTGTCGAAGTCGATGACGTGGAACGTGCCCGATGGTTCGAGCGTCGCGATCAAATTGCGATTAAACAAGTTGAACAGCGTTCCCGCTGCGAACTGATTTTGCCAGAGAATTTTGTCGCCATCGAAATCACGCATTTCGAGCACCAACTGATCGGTGCCCTCGGTTCGCTTGCTTAACCGTCGTGTATCGCGAAAACAAATCGGATCTTCATCGGGTGTCCCCTTATGGTGTTGCAGCAGGTATCCATCGAGCGGACGCAGCAACAGCGCATCGCGCGTCGAAGTGTGAAGTGTCAGCACGCGGTCGACGGTTCCATCGGATCGGGCATACTGCGGCCCCGTACGTGTCCATAAGACCTGGCCCGTTTCGATGTCGACCGCGAACAGAGTTTTATCGAGTTGATAAAAGACGGCCTCGTCAGAAAGCCCGAGTAGAACGCCGACAGCGCCGCGGAAGTCGAGGATCGATTGCGATCGTCGACCATTCGGGAACAGGCGATATTTGTCTTGCGACATTTCGAAACCACGGCGATCCGTTGAGGTGGTCGAGTGCAATGACCTTTCGAGCAACAATTGTGGCGAGTTGAGTGACTCGGGAAACTCGACCACGACCAGCGAGAAGCCCGATGCGATCGCCATTCGCCGATCACGGATATGAATCTGAGTTCCCAGCCCGCGAGCGAGATCGGGAGAGCTTGGTAATTGGAATGGCCAGACGCTGTGTAGCGATGGATCACGTGCTGTCAGCACGGAGTTGATTGGATCAAACTCGAACGTCCAATTGAGGAAATGGCGTCCGACGTGAGTGACGACGTCCACCTGCGAACCCATGGCGTTGACGCGGTTTCGAGTTCGCTCGACATCCATCGTGCCCGCGGGCCATTCTGCGGGAACTGGTTTTGCCTGTTGCACCTCGTCACGTGCCAGCCATTCGGCACTCAGTTCTTGCCCCGTCTTCCCATCCAGACAGACCTCGTTCGGGAATGTCAAAGCCAGTTGTTCAATCCATGGCAGAGCTTCGCGAGGTGATCCGCTGGTCATGGCACTGAGGGCGAGTCGTGCCGTGGCCGCGGCCGCGACGGCTGTGGTCTGGCATCGAGCGAGACGTTCCAGCAATCGCGAACGAACGATCCGTTCCGGCAGGGGATCGTTCGATTCGGCCAGACTTAAGAGCAAGGTATCGGCGGCGGGATGTCCGAGCGTCATTGTGACGAACCGAGCGAGCCGGTCGTCAGACTTCGGGACACTCGTGGCAAGCTCAAATTCCTTTGCCACGATCTGAACGAGTTTTTCGCGTGTCGACATGTTTGCGGCTTCGTACATCGTCAACATTTGTGAACGAATATACTGCCACAGCATGACACTGTGGTCTGGAGCCACCGAGACCATCTCGTCGCGAAATTCAGCGACATCAGCCAGTCGGAAGAGTTGTTTCATCGCTTCGACGTAGTCGCCGCTGTCTTTCAGAGCGCTCGCATACAGCCGGAGGAATTCGACGCGTTGTCGTGGCTCGTCCGTCAGTGTTTCCAGTTCCGGTGCGGCGGTCAGCAGGCGTGCAGGATCTTTTTTCATCACATTCAGCAGCGTGCCCGCCAAAACGCGTTTCACTCTCGATTCGGGTTGTTGCCGGACTGATTCTCGCAGATCCTGAATTGCCGCCTCGTCATCGCCATGGTGCAGTCGCATTTCACCTCGAAGGGCGAGAGCTTCGGCATCTTTCGGATTGGCCGCCAACTGGGTGGCAATCCGATGTTCGATTTCTTCGAGTGGTCGGAAACCAATGACTTCATGGATGCCTGCCGAGACCAATGACCCGTGCGCGACGGCCAGGTTGCCGGGGACTCGACCTTCAGGCAAGCGCGATCGGCCGAGCAAGCGGCCCCGCTTCAGATCGATCGATGCAATTTCACCGGTGGAGAGCGGCAGGAGGTAACGCGAACCCATATGTACGCCGCGACCGCTGGGCTCGGGAATTTCGAGCGGTTGAGTCCACTGTTCTGCCCCATCTGTCAACGAGTATGCCAACACACTCGATTTGCTGACGACGACGACCGAGCCTTCGTAAACACAGGCCAGATACAGACCTTGTTGTCGTGGTCGCTTCCAGATCAACGTCCCGTCGATGGCATCCACACAATGCAGCTCGGCAGAATCCCGCGGCGTCATCAACAACCGCCCCTGAGCCAGCACGGGAGCTCCGTCGTTCCAGCGCTCTTCCTCGTCAAGCAGCATCACGTTGACGTCAAACACATCGGGCAAGTGGCGGCTGCGGTGCATTGCATATGTGTATCCCCAGCGTAATTGATGCTGTCGCAGATCGTAGGCGACGACTGAGCCACATCCGGTTGGGCAGATCATCAGATTGTCAGAGATCACGGGAATGAGTCCCGCCTGACGACTTGAAATGGCGATCCAGTCGTTGACCGCGATCAATGTCTGTGACCATTCAAGCTCGATCGACTTTTCGTTCGGGGCCAGCGCGAGCAGGCGCAGTTCGTCTTTTACTTCTGCGAGACAATAAAGGCGGCCATCCCACGGAAGCGGAGGGCCGAGAAAGAAGATTCCAGACAGTTCGATCGGTGGAGTTCCGCGAACCCCTCCGGCTTCCCAGACCAGGCGACCACCATCGAGTTCGTACGCGACCAATTTATTCGTTGGATCGATCGCGTTGGGAGCTCCGTTGATCGGCCGAACGCGCGGCCGCAATGGATTGAACTGCGTATCCACTTCTTCGATGGCGTAGACGTATCGACCATCACTGGTCAGTGAGCCAGTCAGATGGTCGCGGAACAGTTTCTGTCGCAGGTATCCAGGAAACGTCAATGGCGACGACTGATTCGTGCCATCGATTTCGGCGGCTGAGCTTTGAAACAGCCAGGTCAACATGCCGTCTGTGACCGATGAACGCCAGAGTAACTCACCGGTACGCAGGCTGACCGCGGTCACATCATTCAAAGTGCGATAAACAACGCGGTCGCCGACGACCAGAGGCATCGAGGCCGGCAGCGCCAGACGGTTATCGTCGATCAGAAGGCGCTCAATTTTCCGGGACAACAGATCGAAGGCCGTGCGATGCGCCTGGTTTGCGGCGTCTTCCAGGCGAAAACGGTTGTACTCCAGTGGTGAAATGGTCCAGGAACCGCCCCCAGCAGGATACGCGGCGGTTGCGGATTCATTTCCGGTCGGACCGCCACGGGGCAACATCCACTGGGATTCGGTCAGCTCGAGTTGCGTCGGAGCCAGGCCGAAATGTGTCGCCAGCCATGCTGTAGCCTCGCGTTCATTCTGCAGAACCGGAACTTGTTTCCCTCCAAAATGCCAGGCTGATGGCAAATCCAGTTCGACGAGTTGTTTGAGTGCTGCCAAGCAACGCGTAGGTTGACCCGCCAGATGCCAGGCAAACGCGGCGCGCAGGATGAGTGGTCCCGAGACATCGCCCTGGGCCGACGGATGATGCTGCATCGCCTCGCACAGAATCGCCGCTTCGAGCGGCTGATTCAGGTCAAAGGCACGGGCTGACAGAATCTGCATCGCTTCAAAGCCGGCCGCCGTCATCATGTAGCGGCTGGCAACCATGGCGATTGTCTCGAAATCGTTTTTCGGCACCGCTTCATTCAAGATCGCGCGTGCGGTTGTCCCGAAATGAAGTTCGTATGCGGCGCGACCGGTGGCCGGAAGGCCGGCGAGGATGCGATGAGTTTGTCCTTTCACGCCGGCTGGCACGTCGTCTTTGGACCGGAAATCTTCGAGCCGAAAGAAATCTTCAGGGTAGTCGAGAATTGATTGCAGCCGCGTGACCGCCTGCACGTATTGGCGATCTTTGATCAACTGTTGCGCGTCGATTTTGGCTTGCTGTACGGTCCGATCGATCCTGGCGGTGACCCGTTTCGAATCTTCCGTGGTAAATCGATCTCGTACGAATTGCGCGCTGGCGGTCAGTCCTGAACTGATGAACGCACAGCACAAAATTCCCGCAAACCACTCGCAACGCATCCTCGTTCTCCTCGTGGCCCAGCCACTCTGTGCTGACAGGTTCACGAGCATCGCCTGCAGGCTCGGTGGCCTGCTCGCAGCGAGTTCTTCAACGCGTCAATTCAGGTTTGAAGCGACACTAGAACGAACCCTCAACCTTTGAGATGATACTCGAAGATCAAGAGGTTTGCTGCGACGAAACCGTTCAAGATTCCGATGAACAGACATTGTGTGCGAAACTCGTGTCCGTTCGTCGATGCAGATCATTCCCCGTTTTCCTGAGGACTTTGCGATGCAAGACTACGAAAAGCTGGGTGTCTTTTATCTGGGCAAGACCTATGACATGGAGTCGCGACAGATTCAGGATGATTTGCTGCTTTACGATGCGAAAGATCTGACGACCCATGCGGTCTGTGTGGGGATGACCGGCAGCGGAAAAACGGGTCTGTGTCTTTCGCTGCTGGAAGAAGCGGCCATCGACGGCATTCCAGCCATCTGCATCGATCCGAAGGGCGATCTGGGAAATCTGCTGCTCGCATTTCCGAATCTGCAACCCTCTGATTTTCGTCCGTGGATTGATCCAGCCGACGCGACTCGTGCCGGGCTGTCGCCGGATGATTATTCGGTCAAGATGGCGAAAGTCTGGAAAGACGGATTGGCCGCATGGGGGCAGCCACCCGAGCGGATCAAGCGTTATCGCGATGCCGTCGATATCTCGATTTACACACCGGCCAGCAATGCCGGACTGCCGCTGACGGTTCTGAAATCGTTTTCCGCACCGCCCGCCGCGATCATCGAGAACAGCGAATCGATGCGCGAACGCGTTGCTTCGGCCGCATCAGGTCTGTTGGCGCTGCTTGGAAACAATGCGGACCCTCTGCAAAGCAAAGAACATATCCTGCTTTCGACGATTCTCGATCGGTCGTGGCGCGAAGGAAAAGATGTCGATCTGGGCGGGTTGATTCGGCTGATTCAGAAGCCAAATTTTGATCGAGTCGGTGTCGTCGATTTGGAGAGTTTCTACCCTTCCAAAGAGCGATTTGCATTTGCGATGACGCTGAACAACCTGATCGCGTCCCCAGGATTTCAGGCGTGGATGGAAGGCGAATCGCTTGATATTCAGCGGCTGATGTACACGCCCGAAGGGAAGCCTCGCCTGACAATCATCTCGATTGCGCATCTGAGTGACAGCGAGCGAATGTTCTTTGTCACGATTCTCTTGAACGAAGTCGTGACGTGGATGCGGGCCCAGTCGGGGACGTCCAGCCTGCGGGCCATTCTGTATATGGACGAGATTTTCGGCTACTTCCCGCCGACCGCGAACCCGCCATCGAAGACACCGATGCTGACACTTTTGAAGCAGGCCCGTGCGTTTGGAGTCGGGATCGTCCTGGCGACGCAGAACCCAGTCGATCTGGACTACAAAGGGCTTTCGAACGCGGGAACCTGGTTCCTGGGCCGGCTGCAGACAGAACGTGACAAGGCGCGGGTGCTGGAGGGGCTGGAAGGCGCGTCGGCCGCGGCGGGCGCGAAGTTCGATCGCGGCAAAATGGAAAAGATTCTGGCGGGGTTAGGAAACCGAGTCTTTCTGATGAACAACGTTCACGAAGATCACCCGGTTGTCTTTCAAAGTCGCTGGGCGTTGTCGTTCCTGCGTGGGCCCGTCAATCGCGACGAGATTGCCAGACTGATGGCTGATAAGAAGGCGATGCTACCCGCCGCCTCCAAGCCTGCGACGGCCCTGTTGGGCGGGTCATCGGGAGGTGGCACGCATCCGGTGCTGCCCCCCGGCATTGAAGAATCGTTCGTGGTACGCCAAAGCAGTCTGCTGGGCGATGTCAAATTGACGTACCGTCCAGGACTCCTGGCTTCGACGCGCGTGCGGTTTGTGCAGGCGACCGCGGGAATTGATTCCTTGCAAGACATGAGTGTCTTCCTGCCCGCGGTTGATAAGGTGTCCCCGACGATGTTCGATGATGCGACGATCAGCACCGAGGCCGAGCCCGAACAGCAGGCACAGCCCGATAGTGAAGGAAGCTTTGCCAGCCTGCCTGGGGAACTGAGTCGCGCCAAGACCTATACCGAATTGCAGGCGGCACTCAAGGATCACGTCTACAAGACCGAAAAGTTGACGCTTTGGAAATGCGCCGAACTGAAGCAGACGTCGAATCCCGGCGAGTCCGAAGGCGACTTTCGTGTCCGGATTGCACACGCAGTCAAAGAGCAACGCGATCAAGCCGTTGAAAAACTGCGTGCCAAGTACGGGCCAAAACTTGCAACGATCCAGGAACAGCTTCGCAAGGCGATGCAGAAGGTTGAGAAGGAAAAGCTGGATGCCCGGAATCAAACGACGCAGGTATTGGTGACGGTTGGTACGTCGATTCTGGGAGCCGTGTTTGGCCGCAAGACGATCTCGGCGACGAACATGGGCAAGATTGCGACAGGGGTCCGCGCTGCGGGGCGGATGGAAGCTGGCAAGCAGGATGTGACACTTGCCGAGGAATCTGTGGAGGCGATTCAGGCCCGGTACGACGCCTTGAACAAGCAGTTCTCGGACGAGGCAACGGCGCTCTTGGACGGTGCCGTGCCCGAGAATCTGAGGCTGGACGAAGTGACCATCGCACCGAAGAAAACGGATGTGACGATCAACAAGTTCGTCTTGTGTTGGACACCCTGGATCGTGGATGCGAAAGGGAACGCGCAGCAGGCCTGGTAGGAGTGATCGAGCCGACGACGATGCGGATCGTGGTTTTCCGTCGTTGCCTCGTTACTAAGCGGGAGGGGACGTTGAAATAACGGGGGCTGGCTCCGCAAGGTGCCTGTCCACGTTATTTCAACATGTCATCACACTCGCTTCGGGCAGGCTTACCGTCAACCGAACTCTCGCTCGTACGCTGTGGCCGATTCGTCTATTCTGCAGTTCGCTTCGCACATCGAATTCACTTCAGGGCAGAGGGTTACGCATGTCGGATCAGGCCGCGGATCATGCACAAAAGCCACTGACATGGCGTGAGATGCCTTCGGGGATCCCTTACATCGTCGGCAATGAAGCGGCCGAACGATTCAGTTTCTACGGAATGAAGGCGATCCTGTTCGTCTACATGACGAAGTATCTGGTGAATGCGATGGGCCAGCCCGACCCCCTGTCGTCGGAACAGGCGCGGGCGGCCGTGCATTGGTTTGTGGCCTCGGCATACTTCTTTCCACTGGCCGGGGCCATCCTTTCCGATTGGCTACTGGGGAAATACCGGACAATTTTCTGGTTGTCGCTCGTGTACTGTCTCGGGCACCTGGCACTGGCGGCGATTCCCGGAAGGGCTGGTTTGCTCGCGGGACTGACGCTGATCGCGATCGGTTCGGGGGGAATTAAGCCCTGCGTCTCGGCCCATGTCGGCGACCAGTTCACCGAGAAAAATCGAGACCTGCTGCCGCGGGTTTACAGTTGGTTCTACTTTTCGATCAACCTGGGGGCCTTCGTGTCATCGATGCTCACCCCAGTCCTTTTGGAAGAATTTGGACCACATTGGGGCCCTCACATTGCGTTCGGTCTGCCCGGTCTGTTGATGTTGCTTGCGACGTTTGTCTTCTGGCTGGGCCGTAAGAAATTTGTTCACGTCAAACCGGCCGGCTTTTCGTTTATTCGCGAGACCTTCAGTCTTGACGGTCTCAAGGCGCTCAGCGGTTTGATTCCACTCTACTTGTTCGTCGCGATCTTCTGGTGCCTGTACGATCAGACCGCGTCGGCGTGGGTCGAGCAGGCCGATTCGATGGATCGACGCTGGCTGGGCATCAATTGGCTGTCCAGCCAGATTCAGGCGATCAACCCGATCATGGTCCTGGTCCTGATTCCCACCTGTACCTATCTCGTCTATCCCGCAATCAATGCTCTGTTCTCTTTGACGGCACTGCGTAAGGTTGCGATCGGATTCCTGCTTGCGGTGATCTCCTTCGGTATCAGTGCCACGATTGAATCCGAGATCACCGGTGGCCGGCTGATCCGAAACGCCGACATCGAACCTGCGAAAGACGACACCTCGAAGTTGAAATCCCACGAGTTGATTGCCCAGCTCAGAGAACTTCGTGCGTGGAGTGTGGGTTCGGTCAGTTGGCAGCTCGACGAACCCGGTGCATCCGATGGAGACTCGTCGTCCGGTGGAGTTGGCGTTCCGGTCACGCTGCGTGTGGAAGTGGGTTCCACCCCCAAGGGGCCCTGGACCGAGAAAGCCACAGCGGATTTTGCAGCGAATGCATCTGCACCATATCTCGTCAAACTTCTCGAACCGGCCTGTGCGAAGTATGTGCGGCTCGTGGTTACCACGTCGTCAGCGGACAGCGACGCTCCAACGATCGATTGGAGAAAACCTCAATTGCTACGCGTGCTGGCCGACGAATCCGCTCCACCTTATGACGCTCATCCTCACGCCGCCCAGGTCTGGCCCGATCTGACGGCGGTGGGATATCGGCCCAACATTGTGTGGCAACTGGCTGCCTATTTCTTTCTGACGCTGGCCGAGATCTTTGTTTCGATCACCTGCTTGGAATTCTCGTATACGCAGGCACCCAACAAAATGAAATCGCTGGTGATGTCGTTGTACATGCTGTCGGTCGCACTGGGAAATACGCTCACCGCTGTCGTGAACGAGTACATTCCAAACGCGGACGGAACCAGCAAGCTGCCTGGTGCGAGTTACTATTGGTTCTTCACGGGGTTGATGCTGGCCGCTTCCGTTGGCTTTCTGGTCGTCGTCGCAACCTACCGCGAAAAGGCCTATCTTCAGTCTGCAGCTGATCGGGAATGAAGCGGCCGGTCGTACTCTGCGAGCCAGGCTTGAAACATCAGGACATCCCACAAGTGATATTGCCAGTTGGCTTGTCCCTTCAAATGTTCTGACCACTTTTGTCGGATTGGCGCCGGGTTCAAGAAGCCTTCACGCTTGAGCCGCGACTCGTCCAGCAGATCTTCGGCCCAATCGCGCAGCGGGCCTCGCAACCAGGAATCGATCGGTACACCAAACCCTGTCTTTGGCCGTTCGAACAGCTCACGCGGAACATACCTGGCAAGCAGGTCCCGCAGGATGCGTTTGCCCTGACCGTTGTGAACTTTGAATTCCTGTGGCAACGTCCAGGCAAATTCCACCACGCGATGATCAAGCAGCGGCGTACGCGCTTCGAGCGAAACACCCATGCTCGCCCGGTCAACTTTCGTCAGGATGTCGCCAGGCAAATAGTTCAACGTGTCGTACATCTGCCAGATCTCTTGATACTGGCTCGGCATGGTTACGGTTTGATCCAGCCAACGCGACAGGTCGGTCGCCAATGCCTTCGTATCGGAAATTGGTACGCCTAGTGCCTCGGCATCTTCTGTCTGCCAGTGCGACAAATTCCTCAAATAGCGATAGTGCGGACCCGCATCGTCGAACAATGCCGCGGCCATCGCGAGCTTTTTGGAAGCTGATCCAACGGGCCATTTGGAAGCGCGCTCCATCAACGTTTGCGCCAGGTGCCGTAAAGGGCTGGGCATTGCCCTGGAGACGGCGGCGATGCGAGACACCAGTCCGCCCGTTGATCCATTGCCATGGTTCGTTTGATTCCGGAAGAATCCCTCCAGCGGCTCAAAGTACCGTCGATAGCCGCAGAACAACTCATCACCGCCGTCTCCGGACAAGGCGACGGTCACGCGTTGACGTGCGAGCTGGCTCACCAGATAGGTTGGAATCTGAGAGGAATCCGCAAACGGTTCGTCGAACAGTTTAGGCAGCAGCGGAATGACATCGCGTGCCTGCTGAGCCGTCACGTAAAGTTCGGTGTGTTCGGTCTTCAGATGTTTGGCAACACGCTCGGCAAAAGGAGCTTCATTGTAAGACTCTTCCTCGAATCCGATGGTGAATGTTTTGACTGGACGCGATGACTGCTTCTGCATCAAAGCGACCACCAGCGACGAATCAATCCCACCTGACAGAAACGCCCCCAGCGGGACATCGGCCAGCATGCGACTGCCGACGGCGTCGGTAAGCAACTCGTCCAGCTGATCGATCGCCTGTTCGTACGTGCCTCGGAACGGATTGCCCAGATTCGATTTGATGATCGGCCGCAGACTCCAGAACCGTTTGACATCGGCGAATCGACGCCCCGACCAAAACTGACTGTCGCCCAATGAAATCGTTGTCAGCGTACCCGGTTGTGTGCACACGACGCCGTTATAGATCGACCCTGTGGGTAGGTAGGAGTGTTTCAGAAACTCGCCCACCATCTGACGATCAATGGTGGCGTTGAATGCCGAATGAGCTCGCAAGGTTTTGGTCTCGGACCCGAACAAGACCAACGATCCCGAGTGCCAGAAATAGAGCGGCTTCTTTCCCAGTCGATCGCGACCAAGTGTCAGCGTCTGCTCTTTTGTGTCCCAAACCGCAAAGGCGAACATGCCGATGCAGCGCTGGATCGTCGCTGCGATCCCCCATTGGGCAAAACTTTCCACCAGCGTTTCTGTGTCCGAGTGACCTCGAAAAGAATGGCCCTTGGAGATCAGTTCGTTGCGGAGTTCACCATGATTATAGATCTCACCGTTGTAGGCGATCACAAACCGGCCGCACGAAGAGGTCATCGGCTGATGCCCGGCTTCCGAGAGATCGACGATACTCAGACGTTTGAACCCCAATGCGATCCCCACCGACGGATCGCACCAGACGCCCGTGTCATCAGGACCACGGTGATGAATTGTCTCGGCCATCGCGCTGACGACGGCGCGCATCTGATCGGCCGTCTGGTCTTGTGCCGCGTTAAGAAATCCGGTCAGACCACACATGAATCAGCCAAAACTCGAGATCAAGAAGAACGTGGGTTGAGATGTCATCATCAAAATGAAGTGACATGGATTGCGATCGATGTTTCAAAGGAAACGTGCGAACATCGTATGGGGCTCTCGTCGGTTACACCATCGGCACGGGTTCGAATTGAGCCACCAGTTTCACCAATGCGTCCTTGGGATTCATGTTGAACAATGCTTTGCCGCCCGTGCCCCACGACCCCTGATTAAAGTGGAATACGGCCACCGCGTCGCGAACGGTGGTTACTGCGGCGACATCTTCCATGTCACCCCCTTCGATCGCTTCGAAGCGGACGTTGATCCCCACAAACGCGGTCAGTAGGCCCGAATTCTTGTCTCGAGCGAACGTCGTCTCATCAAACCACTCACAGTCCAACCATCGCAATCCACGAGGTTTCCCGAGCGACTGCGCGAGATCGAAGAATTTGGCTTCCAGGATCTCGCGTCGTTTGTGAAACAGGCGAATCGCGCGTCGCGCTTCCCCGCGCTGCCACCATGCTGCGAGCGGGATCGCCGTGAATGCGATGACCAGCAACATTGTGACAACAAGTCCAATCCCCCAGACCCAGATCATGATGTCCTTCCGGAACGAATACACGCTCACTCGAGACACGTACAATGCGGTATTGGCGTTCGTCAATTTTGCGGTTGTGGCCAGTTCAAATGGCGATGCAGAAACGCAAACGTGGCCTTTCCGTTGATCGTATGCGGCCCGTTAAAGAATTCGATCTCGGTCTTGTCCGCGAGATTCAGCTTCGAGTAGTGCCGCCGGACCTTCGCATATTCAAAGGCCACCCATTCATCCAAACCCACGCCATCGTCATGACCACGTTCAACCATGAACGGGCGGGGCGTCATGAGCATCGAAAGCTCGGCGTAGTTGGCGACATGGCCCATGTTCCATTCGAAGATTTCATATTCGGGCGTGAAGACATAAGTGAATGGCAACTCGACGCTCGCATTCTTGTTGACCCACTCGTTGAAATCGGCGGAACAGATCGAAAGGCAATATCCGGGGCGTCCTTCTCGTGGCGGCAGCAGGGGAGGAACACGAACCGCCGTCTTACCTCCGTACGACAACCCGTAAAATGCCAGGCGGTTGGCATCGACATTCGGCAACGAGGCCAGCCATTTCAACGTCACCTGGTGTTGAGGGATGATGTAGCTAAACAGCGATCGACCCAAGGGATTCGACTTACGTTGCAGAGTCCGAAACAGATCCTTTCCGCGATACGGATTCTGCGGTGAATAGGTGATAAATCCGCGTTTGACGAGTTCCACCGCGAAGCTCTTGTAGTACTTGTAGCCGTCAGAATCAGGGCCGCTGATCGTGTCCATCGGCACCCCTTCCAATCCGTGCTGGCAGACGACCACCGGACGCCTTTCGTCCGGTTTCATGTCTTTTGGCAATAAGAGGATTCCGGCGGCGATCACATCGGGGTATGTATCAAGCACCACTTCGTAACCACGAAAGTCTTTTTCGTCGAGTACTTGTCGCGTCCGCGGGTTCAGCGGAGCAACCGGTTCGGGCAGCTTGCCAATCAGTTCTTCATAAACCTCGTCACGATACCGATCCGCGGAAGCGACCCAACTTTCGACGGAACTTCGGTCGATTTTGGAGACTCGCTTGTCGCGGGTCTTGTACGAGTCACGCAGTAGATTTTGTGTGAACTGCACCGCTTCGGTCACTTGCCGCTGCTGAATGGCCGCGCGATCGAGAGAGACTCTCAAACGCGGTGTCGGCCCGCTCGATGCGGCGGGAACATTCTTCCAGCCTAAACCATTCATGAACGCGACAACCGCCGCGTCACTGAAACCGGGGCCGCGTCCATCGGCACCGCTGGACACCAGCCGAAGCTGATTTCCGACTTTCAATTGCTCGAACAGATGTTGAGCCAGTTTGAACTCGGCTTGAACCAGCTCAATGTCGGCGGTCTTGATCTGGCCGGGAGCCGCCCCACCGCGTCGACCGGGTTTTACTGGCAATGGACCATCGGTTTCGGGAACCTGACAGGCTTCGATGACCAACGTCCGCGGTGCAATCATCGAAGCAAGCTGAGCGTCACCAAACTCGGTCAGCAGACGCCAGACATTGCGATCGATCGGCTCCTGCCAGACCGCTTCGCGCTGCTGAAAATAACCGCTGACCAGGACACTGTTGATCCGGTTGTCGAGTGCCGCGCTGTAGAGCGCCAGTTGGCCGCCGTCACCAATGCCCGCCACGCCAATCGGTCGTGTCTGACTGGATTCGGCATTCATGCGTGTCAACAGATCGACCGCGGCGAGCACCTTCTGAACTTCATAGCCAATGACATGGCGACCCATCTCGAACGCCGATCGGTAGACCCACTCACGATTCGATTGATTCGTCATGGCGATCTCGGGATTGCCCGCAAAGTCGTCGTTACGATTGATCAAGGTGGGAATGACGACCAGACATCCATTCTCAGCCAGTCGTTGTGGCAGTGTTGAGATTGCCGTTTCGGTACCGGGTGCGGCACCCGAGAACAGATCAGGTGACCAGCGTGCGTCGGGGATGACGATCACCATGGCGTTCCAGTTGTTGTGCTCTGGAATCAGCAACAATCCTTCGGCAGCGATCCCGGCCAGCGTCTGCCAGCGAGTGGCCTCGACGGAGTACTTGGAAGGACCTGTCGAATGTCCTGTTTGCGACGGCGCCAAAGATGGGAATTGTTTTGCCAGTTCAAACTTTGCCGTTTCCACACGGGGATCGACGGCACCCAGAATGGTGCGGAACTTCTCGCGATAGGGTGCCAGACTTTTTTCGTAGGCTGCGGCGTTGCTGAAGTCGCGCTGCCACAGTGATTCGCGTTTGAGTCGGGCTGCGACAATCTCTTTCAGGCAGAAACGATCGATTCCTTCGATCATCAGCACATCGAGTGGTTTTTCGGCTTTGAGCAATTGCGTTCCAGGTAACGGCAAGCTTGTGTCTTGAGCCGAGACCAGAACGGGCGAAAGACAAACCAGAACCGCGAGCAGGCACACACGCATCTCGAACTCCCAAAGTCCACTTGAGAACCCATCCTCGGAATCGGCATCCCGCTGCCGGTGATTGAATCTGCCGCCGCACCGTCCAGGTGCGCTGGCGCTCAATCATCGATGACTCGTCCATTCTTGTCCCGTTTCATGCCGGGTGGCCCAACCGGACCAGTGCCAGGTAACGTCAGAGCGGGCGGCGTCGTGGGAAGCCCGATTTGCGGGGCTCCTACGGGGGGGATCTGGGTTTGGATCAGATTCATCGCTTCGGACTTGGACTCGGGCGAGGGCAGGGGCACGTTCTCAAATCGAAACCTGACCATTTTTTCTTCGACGTGCGAGTAAAGCGAGAACTGAAGCTGAAGATCGTCGGGAAAGACCTGCGTGGGATGGTTGGAATACAGCCGCTGCACGGTTCGGTCTTTTTCAAACTCAGTGAAGGCGATCAGATCGCCCGGCATTCCCCGAACCTGGCCCAGGAAATGACCTTTGTCACACCAGAGCGTTAACGATTGTGGTCGGACGGCGGAATGGCTGCGGCGCAGGTTCAGTCCTGACTCTTTGAATTCCGTTCGCGTCAGGGGCCGCGATGCGGTTCGGACAGCGTTTTCGATCGTGAACTGCTCCGCGCCTGTCGATGTCAGATACAGAAACGATCCTTCGAAGACATCCAGGGTTGTCGCGGATGACGTCGGGGCATCGACCGACAACCGCACGCGTAGTGTCTTTGGCGGGTGGTCGTCAGCCATGTCGTCCTCGGCATCAAACAGGGCAAACGCGGATTCTGGAACCACGTCACCCACCTCGGATTTTTTCGGGGCACTGGCGTGCAAGGTGCCCCCGTCAGACAGTTTCATCGTTTTGGGAGTGATCCCGGCGGAACCGCAGATGGTCTCGAGACCGTCTCCGGTCACATCGATCAGTAGATCCACAGATAGTTCAGGCGTTCCCGTTGACGAAATTTTTGGGTGAGTGCTCCAGGCTGTTCGCGCTTCGATCTTCATCCCGCCCAGCAACCCTTCCGCCTTTTGAGGTTCAACCCCTTCGGTTTCACCGGGTTGCTTCAATGAAAACTTCGACGCGGCGGGCGATCCCGGTGCTCCGGCGGGAAGTCCGGTTCCGGGGATACCCATGCCGCTGGTCATTGCCATCACCATCAGGATCGGAGGAAGTTGTTCGAGTTTCGCCTGGGCCGAATCGGGAACGCTGGTCGAGATTTTCACCACCTGACTTTGCTCGACGATCTTGGCGTTGGTGAAGATCATGTCACCCAATTCACCGATCAGCGGGGGTGCCATCTCTTTGTAGCTCTTGAACCACTCCCGTGCGGATGCAAGTCCAGTTTCCATCTCGGCTTTCAGACGACTCGACCCTTCTGGTGTGCCGCTGGCCGCGCTGATGCGAAGGTCGAATCCTCCTTTGATCGACACGCCAACGCTGCCCCAGCGCAAGGCGTGTTGCTTCAATGAATCCTGTACCTGAGAAAAGCCGGGCACCGCCTGCAACGAGGTCATTTTCCCCTCAGCGTCGGCAGTGGGAAATGCCGCTGCAATGACGATCAACGGCCCTGAATCGACGGCCGTCAATTCTTTACGGGGAATCGTGCTTTCGCCACGTTCCATTGTCGAGAACAGTTCCGCTTCGCTGCCAGCGATCAGCAGATTCGGGTTCGGCGCCCAGTATCCCGCGGGCGCCATCTTCGCTGTTGCGGGATTGTCCAGTGAGGACACATACGATTTGCCATTCTTTTCCCGCAGCTTCCCCCCGACGATTCGTTCGGCAATCTGTTTGAGATCGACCGCTTTTTTGGTCTTCATCACCAGGACAAATCGATTCGTATCGTTCAACCAGCCGGGTGCCGGAATTCCATCAGCACTTGCTGCGGGATCCGTTGCGGGCGTCGAATCGGCATTTGCCGAATTGCCTGCGCCGGGTGTCTGTGAGATCGCCGTGGCGGCCGTGGTAAATGCGTCGGGGATCCCCACCGTGATGCTCTCGATCTCCGTTGGGCCGAGTCCGACCGTCTCTTTCCACTTCGCCAGACTATCAGTGACCATCTTGTCGCTGAGCGGGCCTTTGAGCAGCGGTGCGTTCCAAAGCTCTGCCACTTTCACATGAATGACAAGATCGGTTGCTGACGGCATCCAACGCAGGCCGAGCGCCCGTTCCGCCAAGCTCGCCGGGGGAGCATCTGGGGCCTTCGGTGTTGGTGCGGCGGCAGGCTCAGCCGCCGGGGCTGGTGTTGGAGCGGCAGTCACGACGATGGGCTCTTCAGGCGGGGGAGCCTTCTTGCTCAAGAGCATAAATCCCCCGCCGATCAGCACGAGAACCCCGACGATTCCCCCGATGATCAGCGGTGACTTCGAGCCTTCGCTTGATGAACCACCCTTGCCACCCTTCTTCCCGGCGCCTTTTTTGCCTCCTCCTACAGGTCCTTTGCGACGCGGAGATTCTTCGGCTGGCTCCTCGTCCAGATCGTCATCCATCTCGAACGAGTCTTCGTCGTCCTCAGAGACCTCGGGCGTGAAGACTTCCTGGCACTTGGGGCATTTGATTTTCTTCCCCAATTTGCTTTTGTCGGGTGCGCTCAGCTTGGCCAGGCACCCCGGACATTCGAAAGAAACCTTGCTGGGCATGACGACGCTCTCTGCAAGAGAACTTCCTGTTCTCACCGTTGTTGATTCGATCCGTTCTTATTGTTCGATCAATGACACGTTGCGCAGCTGCTGCTGGCAACCGGCGGGAAAGCCCGAGGAAAATGACAACCGAATTCGAGTTCTGCGTCCAAAGACCGAGTGACGCCGTCTCTGTGTCGGTTGTAGAGTACCGTAAATTGTCCCATAGCGGACGCCTGACCACTGACAAATTTCAGCAACATGCCGCAAGAAGGCGGAATCGACCTGACCCCTGCGGCAGACAGGAGTCCCGTTTCTGATCTGCACCACGAAGGCATATCGTGGACGAAGCATCCACCAGATCCCAAACACGATCGCGATCAAGACCCCGAGGGATAACAGGTCACTCATCGTTTCCGCCCTGTTGCTCGCCGTCCCCTGGATTTCAATAGTCAATTCATGGTCATCATCATTGCGTCACTGCGGATCGACCCAGTAGCGTGTCGACCGCCGCACCAATGTCAGCCGATCGCATCAATGATTCGCCAACCAGAATGGCCCGAGCGCCACCCGCTTTGACGCGATCGATGTCGATACGAGTCTTGATCCCGCTCTCGCTGACCAGAAGTGTCGTCGCCGGAACCTGTTTGGAGAGCCGCGTCGTGTGGTCCAGGTCCGTGACAAAGGTCCGCAAGTCGCGATTGTTGATGCCGACCAATGCGGGCTCCAGTTTCAGAACTCGGTCCAGATTCTCGGCATCGTAGAGCTCAATCAACGATTCCATCCCCAGTTCCGACGCGTAAAAATACAGGTCGCGCAACTGGCAATCGTCCAGACATTCGGCAATCAGCAGAATACAGTCGGCTCCCGCAGCCCGTGCTTCCAGCACTTGATACCGGTCGATAAAAAAGTCTTTCCGCAAGACCGGAATCGTCACGGCCTGCCGTACCGCCTTCAAATAGTCGAGATGCCCCAAAAAGAACGTCTCGTCCGTCAGTACACTTAAGCATGACGCACCATGCTGTTCATAAATTCTTGCAATTTGAACAGGATCAAAATCCTGCCGGATCACGCCCGCAGACGGCGACCCCTTTTTGACTTCGGCGATCAATCCGATATCCGGATTGGACCTGAGCGACTGGACGAAATCTCGTACCGGACTGGCCGCAGCGGCTTGATCCCGCAACTGTTCGATTGGGCGAAGTCGTTTCGCTTCAGCGACTTCAGTCCGCTTGTGATCGATGATCTTCGTCAACACATTGGTATCGGTACGAGGCGTCATGAAATGGGGCGAGCCAATCGGATCAGTAAGGAAAGAAGGTCGCAAACTCTCATTGGACAACCAACCTGGCTTTCCAGGTTCGAAGCTCGACTAGTTTATCGCTGTCTCACCCCTCGCGAAACCCGCCATTTTCAGTTTGCCAGGCTCAAATTCAGGTGAAGGCTGGCTCAAACTCATCGTGTCTCGGCGACTCCTACACCACCAATGCGTTCCCCGAGTCACGGAGGCATTCAACGGGATTCAAGTACCACCATGGATCTCGGAATCATTCGTGTGGTGGCGTCTTGTCTGTTGAAGAGGGTGACGTCTTGTCCGCTGAAGAGTTCGATGACGTGGCTTTCATGGCCGCCGCGGCGAGTGAATCGACTTGCCGTTTGGCGTATTCCAACCAGCGCTTGGCCCACACGAATTCGGTGGCGAGAATGCCAAGGCCTGCAGGAATGACAATGAACGCCGGTCCCGGTAATAGGATCATCGCGATCCCAATCAGCAGCACCGTTGTGCCGACAATAAATACGACGACGCGTCGTGCGTGCCCGAAGAGCCAATAGGCAATTTTGCCGGGCGAATTCGGCCCCTGATCATCCGAAGGTTGCGGGCTGGGATTCGTCATTTTCCGATTGTTCGTCCTGCCAGCCGCGTCATTCGCCTGTCCACTGAGCCGGACGTTTTTGCAGGAACGCCGAGATCCCTTCCTGGGCATCATGCTTCATCGCGTTGTCCGTCATGACTTGCGTCGCACGAACATAGGCGGACGGTTCGTCCAGATGCAACTGATCATAGAAGGCCCGCTTGCCCAGGCGGATCGTCATCGGGCTACTGGCGACGATCGCATCAGTCATCTGCTTGATGACCGTATCGAGCTCGTCCGCAGCCACGACACGATTCACCAACCCGAGTTCCAGTGCCCGCTGCGCTGGAATCGGGACCCCGGTCATCAGCATTTCCATCGCGGCCTTGGCCGGAATGGCCCTGACCAAGGGCACCATCGGTGTGGAACAGAACAGGCCAATCTTGACCCCTGGTGTGGCAAATTTCGCCTCGTTTGCGGCCACCGCCAGGTCACAGGCCGCCACCAACTGGCAGCCTGCGGCAGTTGCCAATCCCTGTACACGGGCAAGGACGGGCTGAGGCAGCTTCCGCAACTGCTGCATCACCGCTGAACAGCGTGAAAATAGCTCCTGATACTCGGACTCGGACCGGCCCACCATTTCGCCCAGATCGTGACCTGAACTGAAGACCGGGCCAGACGATGCCAGCACGACGACACGTGTCAGGACATCGTCCGCCAATCGTTCCAGCGTCGCACCCAGTTCCGTCAGCAGTGCCGACGACAGGGCATTCCGACGTTCGGGTCGATTGAGCGTGACTTTCGTGACACCCGCGTTTGTTTCCACCAGCAGCATGATCGTCTATCCCGCCTTGACGATAGGATTCGACAAGGTCCCAATGCCCGTGATTTCGATGCTCACGGCATCATTGTTCAATAAGGTGAAATTGTCCGGCGGGACGATTCCCGTGCCGGTCAGCAGGAACGCCCCGGTGACCAGATCATTCTCACGCGTCAGCCAGTCAATCAGTTCTTGAAATTCGCGTTTCATCTGGCCCAGGTCCGTTTCGCCGGTGAAGGCCGTCTTCCCTTCACGCTCGATCGTCAGCCGGATTTTCGTTGCCGTACGATCAAGTGGTTGTTCGGGGATCAGGACGAAGGGCCCAAGTCCACAGCAGCCATTATAGACCTTGGCTTGGGGCAGATAGAGTGGATTTTCGCCTTCGATATCGCGGGCTGACATGTCATTTCCGACGGTGAACCCGACCAATCGTCCGGCGGGCGAGATCACAAGTGCCAGTTCCGGTTCAGGCACGCTCCAACCGCTGTCGGCGCGGACACGCAACGGTTCGCCGGGGCCGGAGACGCGATTGGGGGTCGCCTTAAAGAAGATCTCGGGACGCGGCGCCGTATAGACACGGTCGTAATGAGACGCCCCGGTTTCAGACTCTTCCATCCGAGCCACCTGACTGCGTTTGTATGTGACACCCGCCGCCCAGACCTCTTGCCGATCGATCGGAGCCAGAATCGTCACTTGACGCGCATCGAGCAACGGGGCATCGCGATCGATCAGAAATCGCGCCAGCCCAATCGGATCTGGTGCGTGCAACACGTCCATCAGACTGCGGGCGATATCGACTTGCAGCAGGTCCAGCAGACGCAGGCGTCCATCATCTTCGACAATCGCCACGCGCATCGAACCATCGGCCAATCGAAGCTTTGCGAGACGCATGAACCCTACCTCACCTTTGTACATTTTCAATTCTGGATGACTGTCCAGAAGATCGCATAACCCGATATCGGAGGCAAGCGGCACGCCGCCTGAAATGAGGCATAGACATGACGTTGCCGCCTGGGGAATGTATGATCGTGGCTTGCAGGAAGAGTCGTCTGCATTTTCTCTTGATTTCATTTGAAGGAATTGTCACGTGACAGCCAACCGCCGCGCGGAAGTCGATAAAGCCCTTGCCGATGTCGACTTTTCCAAGAATACGTATCAGGTCGAATTCGACACCACCGCCGGCAAGATCCTGCTGGATGTGTTTCCCGATGTCGCACCAGGACATGCCAAGAATCTGATCGGATTGACAAAGATCGGATTCTACGACGGCATCATCTTCCACCGCGTGATTTCCGGCTTCGTGATCCAAGTGGGCTGCCCACAAGGCACCGGAACGGGCGGTCCGGGATATCGAATCCCCGCGGAATTCAACAAGACACCACACGATGCCGGCGTGCTGTCGATGGCCCGTACCAGCGATCCAAACTCGGCCGGTTCACAGTTCTTCATCTGCCTGAGCCGTGCCGGCACCGCCAGTCTGGACAACCAATACACGGTCTTCGGTAAGACGGCAGACAAGGACAGCCTGGACGTCGTCCTGAAGATTGGTGCCGTCGAAACCGGCTCGGGAGATCGCCCGAAGAAGGAAGTGAAGATCACCAAGGGCCGCGTGATCGCTACCCCAAAGAAGTAACTTTTCTGATGACTGGCCGTGCAATTCACCTTTGCCGAAGCCTGTATCTCGTCTGGTGTCTGTGGATCGGATTGCCGGGCTGTGATCGCGTCAACGCGCCACAGCCCGCTCCGGTCGCTCAGGACGTCGATCGACAGAAACACTCGCACTCCGCCAAGCCCGCGGTGACTGAAACGCCCGTCGAAGTTCCTGCATCGCACGTCGCGTCGCCACAGGTCCCACCGCAGTCGGCGTACCGTCCCGCCGATCAGCGCCTCCGACATGATGAGGCGCGCCTGAAAGCCGCCGGGATCTCTCTTGTCGAGTCAAAACGGCTGAAGCTGTATACTGACATCCCACTTGAGTCAGCCTGCGATCTCCCTGATTTGGTGGACCAGATCTATCCGGTGTGGGAATCGGCACTGGGCTCTCTTCCGCCCGATCGCGCGGGAACCGACTTCCAGATGAGCGGTTACCTGATCCGAGATCTGGCCCTGTTCCGCGAGCTGGGCCTGGTCCCGGAAGAATTGAACTTCGAGCACGGACGACATGTGCGCAACGAGTTTTGGATGCGCGAGCAGGCGACGGATTACTACCGCCGCCATCTGTTGCTGCACGAAGCGACACACTGCTTTATGATGTATTGGGCCGAGATCAACGCCCCCATTTGGTATCTGGAGGGGATGGCCGAATATTTTGCGGCACATCGGATCGACGATCAACGGCGGGCACATTTCCGCGTGATGCCCACGTCTGCTCGTGATTTCGCCGGGTTTGGTCGAATTCTGACGATCCACGACAGTGTCGTTGCCGGAAGGCTCAAGTCGATCTCCGAGATTCTCGCGTTCGAACCTCACGATTTTCGCTCGAATGATTGTTACGCGTGGTCGTGGGCTCTTTGTGCGTTTCTCGATGGAACACCGAGCTATCAGGCACGCTTTCGGCAGCTTAATGAGCTCATCCATGGAAATCAGTTTCGGCCGACCGCCATCGAATTCTTCGGGCCCCAACAGCGCGAATTGGCCACCGAGTGGTCGCTGTTTCTACATCACCTGCAAGACGGATATGACCTGACTCGTGCGGCAATCGAGTTTCAACCGGGGTTGCCGTTCTCAACGACAGAGACCGAACGCCTTGCCCGGGTGCAGGCAGACCGTGGCTGGCAATCAAGCCAGGTCCAGCTTGAGGCGGGCCAGCGGTACACGGTCACTGCGACCGGTCAGTTCACGCTGGCGGACACGCCAAAGCCTTGGCTGAGCGAACCACAAGGTGTCACGATCCGATACTTTGGCGGACATCCGATCGGAATGCTGGTCGGATGCATTCATCCCGACGAAGGCCCGGCCGGTGGCAATGATGAACCGATGCTGCGCGTCATTCCCTTGGGACGCGAATCCCAGTTTGAATCGCCTGTGACTGGAACGCTGTATCTGCGATTGAACGACGCCTGGAACTCACTGGCCGATAATCGGGGCCAGGTCGATGTCACGATTCGACATGTCACGATGCCCTAACGCACGGAATGTCTTCTCGTTCCTCCCGCGTTTTCTCCTCTCGTTACGAAGCTCCCGGTTAATAACGAGGTGGAATCACGGCGTGTTGAAATAAAGGGGACTGCATCCGCCAGGTGCCTGTCCCCTTTATTTCAACCAAACGGAAGCGGGCAACAAGGACAAGAGATCCTCGAGCATCCGTTCACCGCCAATCTCAATCACTCGTTGAAGCTAGGGCGCGCCTGTGCCTTCTTGTTGTAAGAAACGGGCTGCACCGGGTCGTGGTTGTGTGTGCGAAGTGCCGCCAGCGTTTGTTCGGCTTGCTTGAGATCTGGCTTCAGTTTCAGCGCCTTCATCAGATGAAACTCGGCCTCGCTCGTGTTCCCCTGTTCGTTCAGGATGAAGCCCACATTGTAGTGGGCTTCCGCCTGGCCCACCGATCGGGTGAAGTGTTCCATCGCGGCGGTGATTTCTCCGGCTTGGGCTTCTACCACAGCCAGATGGTATTCATACATCTTTTCGTACGGATCGAGTTTATGCGCGGCCTGCATCTTCTCGAGTGCTTCCGGCCATTCCTGACGGGAAGCATGGACTTGGCCCATGGCGACCAGGACCCGTGGATCTTTCGGATGCAGCTTAAACGTCTTCTGCAATTGCCGATCTGCCTCTTCCTGTCGATCGAAGGCGCGATCAACGCGTGCCAGGCCGAGCATCGCTTCCACGTCTTTAGGGCTCTTTTGCAGCACTTTCAGGTACGACTTCCGGGCTTCCTGATAGTTCCCAGACTGCTCGTGCCAACCTGCATAGGCCAGGTGCATCTTCACCGGGTCTTTGAGCTTCTTTGAGGACGAGAATTCGGGAGACCCGACGCGTGACGTCGCCGTCGGTTGCGACTTCGACTTGAATTCCCCGAACGTGCTCATCGAATTGCAACCGACCAGGCACATCGTCATGCCGATCCAGACGGAACAAGTGATGCGTCCCATGGTGATCCTCCTTGACCGCGCCCTGCGCGCTCAACACTCTGCCCAATCATTGGGCGATTGACTCAAATCTCGCCGAAGAACCGTCGGGCACATTCGTCAACCAATTCCGCCGTCAGTGCGATCGGACGTTCGCGATAACGGCTGATGGACTGCGCCATGTCGATCAGATCGCGAGGATCGCTCGAACGCGGCGTTCGTCCCTGATCGTAATACTTCTGAAAGAGCGAGCTGACCGTCGACTCGTCATAAGGAATGTCGCGCTGACTGCATACCATTTGGAAGATGGACGTATACAAATCCCGGGTGGGTGGATTGATGCGAATCTTGTGCTTGATCCGCCGCAAGAACGCATCATCCACCAGATCTTTCGGATCGAGATTCGTCGAGAAGATGATCAACTGCTCGAACGGCAACATGAATTTCCGGCCCGTGGCCAGCGTCAAGTAGTCGACGCGTTCCTCAAGCGGAACAATCCAGCGGTTCAGCAAGTCCTTGGGACGGACAATCTGTCGTCCGAAGTCGTCGATCAGGAACACGCCGCCGTTGGCCTTGATATGCAAAGGAGCATTGTAATAGTTCGCGGTCTTGCTGTATTGCAGTTCCAGCATGTCCAGAGACAGTTCGCCACCCGTGACCACGACCGGGCGCTTGATCCGACGCCAGCGTAAATCGACCGGCCCGTCGTGAACCACATAACTCGACTGCTCGTTCGAGCCCGTTGCAAAGCCGCGTTGCGACAGATCGGCATCGTCTGTCGTTTGATGAATCCCCGGATCATAGACCGTGATGATGCTGTTTTCGGCCAGGATCGCATACGGAACGTAGATCTCGCCGCCGAACGTATTCAGGAATCGTCCCAGCCCTTTGGCGATCACCGTCTTGCCGTTACCGGGAGGACCGTGAACGAAGATCGACTTGCCGCTGCAGACCGCCGGTCCGAGTTCATCAAGCATTTCGGGCTGGACCACGAAATCTTGAAACGCGCTGCGCAAGGCCGCCGATGTGCAGGGAGTGCCCGTCACATGCTGCAGGCGGCAGTGCTCGATATACTGTTCGAGCGGCACGGGGGCCGGTCCGACGTAACGGCAATTCTCGAATGAATCACGGGCACGGGCACGACCCATTTCGGTCAACGCAAATCGGTACGAGATCCGCCCGACCACATCGCCCGATGCAACCTCCACTAGTTTCTGGTCGCGCAGCACGCGCAGTGACTCGTCCAGGATGGCGAACGGCAGTCGCGTGGAACGACTAAGGTCCGATCCCTGCAAGACACCCTGCACATACAGCGTCTTCAGGACCAGATCACAAAGCTGTCCCATTGACAGCCCCGAGTCGGCCAGCGTCAAGGGACTTCGTGGTGGCGGCGCCGGTGCCACTTGCCCCTTCGTCAATTCGCGCGGACGGGGCATGGGTGTCGATGCCGGCACCGCTTCCGGTACGGGTTCGACCGCAGTCTGATTCGAAAACAAGTCGGCGTAAAGATCATAGACCTGTGGTGAACTGACGCGTGGGCGACTTGCCAAGTCAGGCGTCGATGACCGATTCAATGACATCGGCGGTCTCTCTCTGCGGAAGGTTCTCGATCGGAAGAATCCCCTCGGGATTCTGAGGAAGCGGCATCCTGCCGAATCCTTTGCATCGCACTGGTGTTCGAGTCACAGAAACGCGCCACTCGAACTTCTTGCGGGACACGAGTGCATTGTCACATCGAAATCTTGGGGGCCGGGGTTGATGGGCCTTGCCGAAACCCCGGCACTTCCAGCGACAGCGTCGCTGTGCCCCTAACGCGATGGACCGTTCGTTGGGTTCGCGGTTGTCGTTGAACCCGCTCCACCGGTTGGTCCACCCGCACCCCCGGGCACCCCACCACCTGCTCCGGCCCCCGCCGTCGCGGCCCCGATGTAGAACAGTCGCGGACGTGGAATACTCTGTAGCTCAAGCTGGCGGATGCGATCCACTTCGACGGCTGGCCGCCCTTCGAACGAATCGAATCGCGCCAGAATCACGGGAGGATTCACAATCCCCGATTCTCGATAGAACTGCTCCGCCAGTTCGACGCGCGATTGCCCGACTTCCGCCGTACCACCCTGTGCGACATAGACGGTCCGATGCTGGGCGGGGACCGTTTGGGCGACCCAAAGCAAATGGTTTCGACCTCCGTCGGTCAACTGTTGAGTGTCGGCGTTGAAGTGGTAGTCGTGCAACGTCGTGGCGGTCACCCAGCCCCCTGCGGCCTGCAGATCGAGCAGGTTCCGCATGTACGATTGGTCTTCGCAATTGTGCGGATGGGGCCAATAGTGGGCGTAGTGGTAAGTGTGTGCTGCGGTTGCCTTACGGCCGACGGGGCGGGGATACGGTGGCCACAGTTTTCCGTGTGATTCGACCTGCCGGGCACCCGGGGGATCGCAAGCACGCTCGGCGTACCAGGCACGTGTGTAGGGGAATGGACCTCCTGCACACGCCACACTCGAAAGCCCGACGGAAGCCAATCCGGTCAAGAGGACCTTCTGCCATGCAGCTCCGCTCATCGTCTCGCTCCAGTCACATCCTGTGTTCTGTTGAACCTCTGCGGTCCGTCCGTCGAATGGCCCTGGAACATCCCACTCCAGCCCGGCGCGATTTTTGCGCGGACAATTCGACTCATCCTGCATATCGGCTCACCTCTGAAGGTCCATGACGGAATGCCCTTCAGCCCGCAACGTCAACCGACTCCACGTAGTTCGGCCAGTGAACGTGTGTGCCTGTTCAGGCGACTTTGCCGCAATCTTCACATCAGGATGGAGCAGCAATTCCAAAATCTGTCGGAATCCGCCTTCGGAACCGGCAGATCTTGCTGGAGTGGGCCATGGGGCGCTCAAGACGTTGCGGACCGTCCAACCAAAGGGGACAGGGAAGTGTCTGACACGATTTGATGCGTGACGAATTTCGTGTTTCACGCGCAATCCACTTGTCGACTTTGATGCGATCCGTGGAGATTCGCGTCTTGGCCTTTCGTCCAGACGTCCGAGCGGCGAAGATGTCTCTTTCCCCGCATGGGGTCCCTTGGGGCCCCACAGCGAAGTTTGCCCCATGATCGAGCCAGACGACGAATAACGTGCGAATCGCAGAGGTCTTTCATTCAATTCAGGGAGAAGGTGAATTCGCGGGAACGCCGTCGGTGTTCGTACGAACGACGGGGTGCAACCTGCGCTGCTGGTTTTGCGACACCCCTTACACGTCGTTCCGGGCCGAGGGGCCAATTCGCGATTGGCGAGACGTTCTGAGCGAGGTGTTGGCCGTGGATTGCGCGCATGTCGTACTGACGGGCGGTGAGCCGCTGTTGCAGCCCGAAATCGTACCCCTTGCCGAAGCGCTGCGTCGGGAAGGCCGCGTGGTGACCGTGGAAACGGCGGGAACCGTCTTCCGTCCCGTCGAGTCGGATCTGATGTCGATCAGCCCGAAGCTGTCGAACTCGACGCCGCTCACCTCCGCCCGCTGGCGAGAACGCCATGATCGTGATCGCGATCAGCCCCACGTCATTCGACAGTTGATGAACGCGTCGCGGTTTCAATTGAAATTTGTCGTCGATCAACCCGCCGATTTGGACGAGATCGTCCGATATCTCGCGAGATTTCCCGAGGTACCACGCGAGTGCGTCTGGCTGATGCCTCAGGGAACGCAACAATCCGATCTGGTCGAAAAGGCGATCTGGCTTGCACCGGCCGCCGCGCGACTCGGACATCGATTCTGCCCCCGCATGCAGATCGAATTGTTCGGCAGTGTCCGCGGGACCTGAGACTCGAGTTCTCTCCCGGCTGGATCAATGTGCCACGGGCACCGCAAGGTGTGAATTGGTTTCCTACCAATCTTGGGTCCGGCCCACCTCCACTACGGAAGATGCCTCTGGAATTCTCGATTTTGGGCGGCCAGAATGGAAGAGACGTCCTTTCTCTTGTTCGACAGCTCGCGCCAATCGACGAAAGGGGTTCTCATGTCTAAGTTCAAATCGGAGCAAATTCGCAATATTGTGCTTGTCGGCCATGGTGCCGTCGGAAAAACAACGCTCGCCGATCAATTGCTGTTTAAGGCGGGAGTCGGTTCCCGAGCCGGCTCCGTCGATGATGGCACCAGTCTGCTCGATACGGACGAAGAGGCCAAGCAGCATCACTTCTCGATCTCGTCGGCCATGGTGCATTTCGAACATCATGGGTTGCGCGTCAACGTCATCGACACGCCCGGATACCCCGATTTCGTCGGCGAGGTGATCAGCGCGATCTGCGCGGCCGAGACGGCGCTGATCACGATGAGTGCAACGGCGGGAATCGAAGCCAACACGCGACGCACGTTTGAACTTGCTGGCCAGGCCCACCTGGCGCGCATGATCGTGATCAATAAACTGGACCAGGAAAACATCGACTTCGCCCGGCTCGTTGAATCGATTCAAGATTCGTTTGGCAAGAATTGTGTGCCGATGAATGTTCCTTGTGGTATCGGCACCAAGTTTCATGCGGTCAAAAGTACGTTGACCTCCCACGCAGGGAAGAACGGCTCTATTGTTGATCCGGCGGTGTATGGTTCATCGGTCATGGACATCATTGCCGAGACCGACGATGAACTGATGGAACGCTATCTCGAAGGAATCGAACTGACCTCCGATGAAGTCCTGGGCGGGGTCAGCAAAGCCATCGCCTCGGGAGCACTCATACCCATCCTGTGCGTCTGCGCCAAAACAGGGATTGGGGTGCCTGAGTTGATGGATGCCATCACGGACTTCGCGTTGGCGCCAGGGGAACTGGTTCGGCACGCGACGGAAGAATCGGGTGTGGATGTGGAAGTGGCCGCCGCCGAAGATGCGCCGTTCGTTGCTCAGGTCTTCAAGACGCGGATCGATCCGTTCGTGTCGAAGATGAGCTTCATTCGCGTGATGTCAGGCCGGCTGCTGAAGGATTCGATGGTCAAAGACATGCGCACGGGGCGTGGGGTCAAGATCCACCAGTTGCTTGACGTGCAAGGTGGGCACGTCGAAACCGTCGACGAGGCCCATGCGGGCGATGTCGTCGTCGTGGCAAAGATCGATGAATTTCAGGTGGGGGACACCCTGGTCAACGGTGATCGAGGCGTCACGCTGCCCCGGATGATCTTCCCCACTCCCATGATCGGTCTGGCCGTCGAACCGAAAAGCCGTTCCGATCAGCAGAAGATTTCGGGCGCGCTGCACAAGATCGAAGAAGAAGACCCGACGTTCCGAATCACCCGCGATCCGCAGACGCACGAAATGGTCATGCGAGGAATGAGCGATCTGCATCTGCAAATCGTGCAGGAGCGGCTCCACAAACGGGATAAGGTGGATGTCGTCACGCATGCTCCCAAAGTTCCCTACCGAGAAACCATCGTCAGTCGTGCCGAAGGCTCCTACCGCCATAAGAAGCAGTCGGGTGGTTCCGGTCAGTTTGCCGAGGTTCATTTGCGATTGTACGCGCTGCCGCAAGACATCGACCCCAGTACCTATTTCACGCGTGAGCATTTCGAGAGCCTGCGTTCACACCACTACGATTCCGAGCTGAATTTCGCATTTCTCGACTGCGTCACCGGTGGTTCCGTTCCCAATCAATTCATCCCCGCCGTCGAAAAGGGCGTGCGCGAACGAATGGAACGAGGCGTCCTGGCAGGTTACCAAGTCCAGGATCTGGCGGTTGCCCTCTTCTTCGGGAAGGATCACCCCGTCGACAGCAATGAAGCCGCCTTCCGCACGGCGGCGAGCAACTGTTTCCGCGACGTTTTCAAGAACGCCAAACCCTCACTGCTCGAACCAATCATGCATCTGGAAATTACCGTCCCAGGCGAGAAGCTGGGCGATATCACCGGCGACCTGAATACACGCCGGGGTCGAATGGAAGGGATGGACTCACTTCCTGGCGGGATGCAGACCGTCCATGCGCGGGCTCCTCTGGCTGAATTGATGACCTACGCCCGCTCACTATCCAGCATGACGGGCGGCCAAGGTTCATACACCATGCAGTTCAGTCATTACGAACCGGTACCGCCGAACGAACAACACAAGATCATCTCCGCCGCGCGCATGGCCGAGGACGAAGAGTGAGCGGGTTCAGAGCATCGTAAAAGCAGGGCAGGTGGACTTTAGCGCGACCTAATACGAGGTGGTACACGATCGTATTCGGCGCCAATCGCATCAACGCACTCCTGCGAGGTGGCTGTCTGATGTCGTCGGTCCGATAAGATCTCAACCCGCAATTGACGACCATCCCATTCACCCGATACGGTTTCGGGTATGAGCAGACAACGAACCGTCGTCGCCTCCGAACTCGACGAACTTCAATGCGATGCCTTTCGATACATCCTTCATGAAACCAATCCGAAAAACGGTTTGGTTGTTGATCGGACATCGCCGAACTGGCATGCCAGTATCGCCGCAGTTGGGATGGCACTCACCGCGTATCCGGTCGCTGTCGAGCGAGGGTTCATCACCCGTGAAGCGGCCATCGAACGAACATTGACCACGTTACGCTTCTTCTGGAATAGCCATCAGGGTCCAGAGCCCGATGCGACCGGCCATCGCGGATTTTACTATCATTTTCTTGATATGCAGACCGGCCGTCGTGCCGTCAAGTCTGAATTGTCGACCGTCGACACCGCAATCTTAATGGCCGGAATTCTGGTCGCGGCACTCTACTTCAGTGCGAAGACTCCGTCGGAACAAGAGATTGGGCAGTTGGCCGAAAAGCTCTATGAGCGCGTCGACTGGCGTTGGGCACAAAACCGCGGCGCAACGGTCACGCACGGCTGGAAGCCGAAATCGGGATTTCTCAAGTTCCGCTGGGAGGGATACGACGAAGCGCTCTTGTTGTATGTCCTCGGTTTGGGTTCGCCCACACACCCACTTACGGATGACTGTTACACGGCATGGGCATCGTCCTATGAATGGGCCTCTCACTATGGCATCGAATATTTGTCCGCAGGTCCCTTGTTCATTCATCAAATGTCGCATCTCTGGATCGATTTCCGCAAAATTCAGGACGCCTTCATGCGGGGCAAGGGGATCGACTATTTTGAAAATAGCCGACGGGCGACTTTGGTTCAGCAGAAGTACGCCATCGATAACCCACTGAAATTTGAGGAATATGGCGAGCACTGCTGGGGAATCACCGCCAGCGATGGCCCTGGTCCCGGCACGAAAAAGATCAATGGGATTGAACGTAAGTTCTTCGATTACAAAGCACGTGGAGTTCCCAACGGGCCCGATGACGGCACGCTGGCACCTTGGGCCGTTGTTGCGTCGCTACCGTTCGCACCGGAAATTGTGCTTCCCGCCATCGATTTCCTGATTCACGATGTGGAACTGAAGCACACAGGCCCCTACGGATTCAAGGCTTCTTATAACCCGACCCATCCTGCCATCAGAGCTGATCAGCCGTTTTGGATTTCACCGTGGCACTACGGTATCGATCAGGTTCCGATCGTTCTCATGATCGAAAACTATCGGTCGAATTTGATCTGGCAATTGACCAGGCACTGCCCCTACATCGTGAACGGCCTGCGAAAAGCGGGCTTTCAGGGGGGCTGGATGTGACGCACGCATCCGTCACTCGCTGACGTTCAATGTCAGTCAGCCAAACCATGCGGTTCAGTTCGGCGACAACGCCTGTCTCAATCACCGTCGAAGCCGAGTCAGGACATCGGACTCAGCGGCGAGGTCGAATCGGGAAGAACCCTGTCACCTCGTCCACGTACCTCATGAAGCCGCGATCACGACGAACATCGCGCGGCGCTTCTGAACGATCACCCTTGAGAATTTGGGTGAGTAAGAAAGCGGAGGAACTTTGCGCACCGTTCCGACTTCGAGGTCCGCAACAATCGTTGGTCCGATTCGAATTGGACCTTCACCATTTCGTCCCATCGTGACCTTAGTCACGGGAACAATACGAAAACACGGCGAGCGCCACTCGACGTGAAATTCAATCGCGAGTAAGCAAGACGACGAGGTGCGCTGCCGAACACGGGCGGGTAATATCGTTAACGATCACCATCCTCCCACGCGAGGATCAAGAATTGACCGGCGTCGCGCGTCCCGATTTCTGATCAAGCATCTCGACCAGCTGGCGAATTTCGCTGAGTTCGTCTTTACGCTCTTCCGCGATCTTGTCAGGCGTGTCGCGAATCTCAAGCATCCGACTGCTTCGCACGAAACGCAGACCGCGGACCAGCAATTCACGTTGACGATCCGTCAGTTCCAAATGAAACAGGTCACTCATGGGATTGTCATCCGACAAACGGTGGAGGTCGAAATGCTTGCCGATCGTCATTTTATCGACAGAGCCACGGAAATATGCTAGTGGCGCAATCCCTGCTTCACAAGTATTCCGTCGCAGTCAAGGGCAAGACGCGATTTGGGAATCTCGCTCGTTCAGGCTCACCAGAGCGTTTCCCCATTTTCGAGGAATGGCCCTGCGATTTCCACCGACGAAACATTTTCGTCACGCGCGTCTTTCGTCAACCGGACAACGGGGACGCTGTCCCACCAGCACAGCGTCCCCGCGGAAGTTATCATCGACGCAGCTCTCGGCAATCTTGGCCGGTTCTCAAGGTGTCACTTTTCCGACTACGACCGCTGAAGTTTGACTTCTGCCCCTTGCTTGCTGGCAGTTCATGGCGGTTCGGTAGGCTTTGGGGTTAAGGTGAAATCTTCCTGTCGCATCGAAAAATCCTTCAGATGCGAACGATTTCCAGACGAATCAATCTGGCGGAGTTGATGGATTTTTTCGTTTGCGCTGAATGCACGCCCCTGCCACCTCATTTGGACGCGCATTGATGCGTAAGGCCGTCCGCGGCGGACGCCGGTCATTTCCAATTCGAAAACATTCCACCAGCTCGGTTTACGACGCTCAATGACTTCGTGCCAGGAATGACGGAATGGGCCCTGACGGTCAGTCTCGCGCGATGAATGCATCCGACAATTCAGCCGTTTTGATGGACGGACTGCTTCGCGCCGCCCAGATTGCTCGCTTTCGTTTCAATGACTGGCTCGGTCATTTCGAATTGACGGAAGGTCGCCATGCCGTGTTGTCGGCATTGGTTCGCGCCGGGGACGGTGGTTGTTCGCAAGCGGAGCTGGCAGACAGCTTAGGTCAATCCGAATCCAACGTCAGCACCTTGATCGAGCGCATGCAGCGTGACGGATTGGTAAGCCGTTCGCGTAGCGAGTTTGATCGGCGGAAACGCATTCTCCTCGTCACGGCGGCGGGGCGTACCAAGCTGGAATCGGTAGAAGCCCATCGTTCCGCCTGGGCCGCGCGCCTATTTCAGGGGATTTCGTTTGATGACCAAGCCCGGTTGTTCACGCTGCTGCAACGGCTTGGAAGCAGCCTGGAACCCGCCTTTGTGAGTGCGCTTCGTCAGGTCATTGTTCCGGCCGTGACGCCACCGGTCGTGCCGTCGACCGACAAGGTGCCGTCTGGAGCGGATCTTTCCGATCCCACGGGTGATCCCGCGACGCCACAATTTGCCTTACGGCGAATGTTGCTGTCACTCGGCTCCGTGACACGTAACGAATCGCGTGACAAGGAGGCTGCATGATGCTGCGTTCGCCTCAAGCTGCCAATATTTCGGCCGACACGTCCTCCCTTGCATTCCAGTCTGGATCCAGCCCGATGAGCTCGATTCGTCCGCCATCATCGTCCATTCGCCCTCCTGTCTGGTTGGTGCTGATCGCCTTCGGCTGGCTGAGCTGTTGCGGTTGCTCACGTAGCTTCTGGCGCAGTCAGGCAGATTTCGACGCCTACAACCTCCTCAGTCAAAAGCAGTTTGATCCTCGCTGGGTCATTCCGCGCACATCCGTCGAACCGGATCCACGAAGCCGGTTCTATGATGTTGATGACCGCGATAAGCCGATGCTGCCCCCCGATGATCCTGCCGCGTCACGGTACATGGAGTGGGTCAATGGCATGCGGGGATATAAGAGCTGGCATAAATTCGGGCAGTCGATGACCGTCGAGAATCCCCAATGGCTGGCCAACTTCGGAGTCGCTCCAGATACATTCCACGACAGCTACATGTTGTCGGATGGTGTGTCGGTCGGAGACGACCCCACCAAGCTTCCCACCGAATCGTCGATTCGCCTCGTCCCAACAATCGAAAACTTGACGCTGCCACAAGCGATTGAGCTCGCCAGTATCCACAGCCGCGACTATCAGACGCAGCTCGAAAACTTGTTCTTGTCCGCACTGCAATTGTCGCTGGACCAGTATCAGTTCCAAGTGCGATATCTGCTTGGCACGGCACCGACGCGGCCCACGACGGCTCTTCCAGGCACATCGGTGCCGTCGGGCGTATTGACAAACAGCACAGTGCCAGGGGTTAGCAATACACTGGGGCTTACCACGGCAGGCGGGGTCAGTCAGATTCTGCCCACCGGCGGGCAATGGATCGTGGGCCTGGCAAACAACACCCTGTGGTTGTTCTCGGGAGGCCAACAAGCCACCACATCGCAATCATTGCTCTCGTATTCGCTGGTTCAGCCCTTGCTGGCGGGCGCAGGTCGAAAGCTGTTTCTCGAGAACTTGACGTTCAGTGAACGTAACGTGCTTTACAATACCCGTCTTTTGACCCGCTATCGCCGCTTATTTTTCGCCGACACCGTGGTCAACACCAACGGGGGATCAGGCAGTTCGCCGTCCGCGATCTCGGGTTCGACGGGGGCCAGCGTTGCGAACCCGACCGTCATCAGCACAAACGCCGGCGCCACAATTGCTGCGGGGAACACGGTCTCGTCGGCCGCCGCGCAGGGCGGCGGAATCTTTGGTTACCTGGGGATGCTGTATCAGTTGCAGCAGGTGTTGAACCAGCGTGAAAACGTGGACTACCTTCGATCGCAATCCGAGCGTTTGAAGGAATTGTTGACTCAAATGCCATTTCGCCGTCTGAACATGGATGCGCTTCCTGATGGAATTCGATTCCCGGAAAGCCTGTCGCCCAAAATCGATTACACGCCCGAGACGCATCGGTTGAGGTGGAAAGATAGCGACGTCATGTCGGAGCGGGAACGCGACGAATTGCTCGCGCTGAGCGACGATGCCAGTTACCAGTCGGCCATTCGCGAAATTTACAGCCAGCTTCGAATCGGTGTTACGACACTTGACTATTTGCAGGTCGCAACACAGTTGACGAATTCAGAACTTCGCGAACGCCAATTGCGACAAGCCTATGACGATGAGATCGATCAATACAAGTTTTTCCTCGGTCTGCCCGTCGACTTGCAGATGACGATCGATCCATCCATGCTGAAACCGTTCGAATTGACCGATCCGCGACTGAAGGTGCTCGACTATCGCCTGATGAAGTTCGTCTCGAGACCCTGGCAACTCGACATGGAAACCCCAGCGATCGAGCCCTTGCGGTTCATTGTGGATCAATTCGCAGATCTGGTTCGAAAGATCGGGCAGGATGGAATCGACGTTGTCACCAACGACGTCAAGGCCGTGCGCGATACCATGCCGCGGCGCTTGGAACGATTGCTGTGGGACGAGTCGCGCGAAGTGGTCGCCGCGCGTTTTGACCGCGATATGCTCGTTTACGACAATGTTCGTGAAACCTATTTCGATGTCGCACAGCAAGTCGATGTCTGGAAGCGACAGGTCCAAAATAATGACCTCGAACTGGAAGATCGCAAGACGATTCTTAGTCGTCTGAAAGATGCTCGCGAAGACATGCTTCAGGTTGTACAAACCTTACGATTGCTTCAAGCAGGATTGCGCGCCGAACTGATTGAGCTCGTCGATTTCACCATGACTCTCGATGAAGCCACTGACACAGCGCTCGAGAACCGTCTGGATCTGATGAACGCGCGAGCCCGCGTGATGGACTCCCGAAGAAATATGGAAGTCGCCGCCAACCGCCTTGAGGCAATCTTAAATCTGGTGGCTCAGGGAAATATCAACACACCTGGGGTCGGTAACCATCCGCTCGACTTCCGAGGAGCTGCCAGTTCATTTCAGGTTGGCGTCCAAATGACGGCGCCTTTAGATCAGGTTCAGGTTCGTAATGCCTACCGGCAGTCACTGGTCAGTTATCAGCAGCAACGACGCGCCTACATGTTGCTGGAAGATCAAGTCAAATATGACATTCGGACCAGTTGGCGACAATTAAAAGTGAACGCGCAGAATTTTGAGACCACCCGGAAAATCCTGCGCCAAGCAGCGCTTCAGTTGGACATTAACGTTGCCAACAACCTGAATCCGAAATCAGTAACAGCGGGTCAAGGTGGTACCACGAACTTGGGAACAACCGGTTTGAACCTGCTCAATGCGGTCAGCGCAGTCTTAAATGCACAGAACAATTTGATCCAAATCTGGGCTTCATACGAGCGAAACAGGATTAACATCTACCGCGATATGGATATCATGGAGATCGACGAACGCGGAGTCTGGGTTGACCCATTGTACCAGAACATGGATCCCCCTGACCCTCCATCAAACTCCAGCGAGTCCGACAATGCCATCCCTCCCCAACCAGCTCCCGCCAAAAACGACAGTGCCGCAACACCCCGCGGAAAACGAAGTTCATTCCCCGGCATCGTCCGCCTCAACAGCACCGCGCCAGTTGGGACGGCGAAAGCCGACGTGGAAGAGCGGCGCAGTGATCGCCGGTCTGGCCCTGGGGGGCGTGCTGGCGTGGCCTCATCTCAGATACGGTTGGTCTCAGATTTCGACGGCGCTGACGAGGACTCCGGATCAGACGGAGGGTCTGGTGACGGAGACCGCGAAGAGGGGGACGTTCCAGATTACGGTCGTCGAGAGGGGGGCTCTCGACAGTATGCGAAACGCCGTCTTGACGAGTAAGGTCGAAGGGTCCACGACGATCATTTCGATCGTGCCCGAAGGGACCAGCGTCAAGGAAGGTGATCTTGTCTGCGAACTCGATTCGTCACTCCTCAGTGACCGTGAGACCCAGCAAGAGATCCTCGCCGCAAAAGCCGAGACTGCTTACAACCAGGGGCGCGAAGATCTGTTGATTCAAGAGATCTTGAATAAGAGCGAAACCGAAGCCGCTGATCTGCGACTGGTACTCGCCGAGATCGACCTAGAGAAGTTCGAACTCGGTGACCTCGTTCAACAAAAGGACGAGTTGCAAAACCAGAAGAAGCTCGCCGAAGTCAATCTCTCGCGCGCTCAAGAAAGCTATGACTACGTCAAACGACTCGCGCGAAATGGATACCGCACGCAGAACGATCTGGAATCAGAACGCATCGCCGTCGAAACCCAGGTCATCGCCATGAAACTGGTCGAAGGCCAGATCAAGGTTCTGAAGGATTACACCGAGAATCGGACGTTGGTGGAACTGAGAGCCAAAGTCGACGAGTGCAAACGGGAAATTCAACGGACCGAAAGCCGAACGCGATCCGCTCTGATTCAGAAGAAAGACGAGCTGCACGCACGTAAGCTGACTTACGAAGTCGAGCACAACAAGCACGAACGGCTGCAGGCTCAAATCAAGGCTTGCAAGATCTTCGCAACTCAGGATGGTCAAGTCGTCTACGCGAACACGCGCGATGGCCGTTCCTCTGAGCAAGTGTTGATCGAAGTGGGGTCCGCCGTTCGGGAACGGCAACCAATCATCAACCTGCCTGACCTCGATCAAATGAAGGTCAACGCCAAGATTCATGAATCCCGGATCAGCATGGTCCGCCCGGGCATGACGGCCGTCATCCGCGTCGATGCCTATTCCGATGAAACGTTTCACGGCCGTGTCGATTCGGTCGCCTCCGTCCCCAGCTCAACCGGTGGCTTCAGCAGCAATATCAAGGAGTACGATGCGGTCATCAAGATCATGGATGAATCCGACAAGGTGAATAAGCTTCGCCCTGGTCTAACGGCCAGTACGGAAATCCTGGTTGAACGCCGCGAAGACGTGTTGCAGATCCCTCTGCAAGCCAATGTTACGATTGGCAGCAAGCAGTTTGTCTTTGTCGTCATTGGAAAACAGGTCGAAGCACGCGCGATCAAAGTTGGCAAAACCAACGCAAACTTCATCGAGATTCTCGAAGGGCTCGTCGATGGCGACGAAGTCGTCATGAATCCACATTCGCGCTTCCAGAAGGAAATTTCAGACCTGGAAGAAGCTCAGGCGAAGGAACAGGCGAAAGAAGCACCAAAGTCACCAGACGTCGTGCCGCTCAGTTCGCCCGCCGCTGTGACAAATGAATTGGCGGCGGTGAAACCCGGCGAGGGGAACCCTGCGGGTGGACCTGGTGGTCGCCGTCGTCGTTCGGGTGGTGAAGACGGCGCTGCGGGCGGTCCCGCGGGCGAAGGCCGTCCACAGGGTGGATTTGATCCTGAAGCTCGATTTACGCAGATGGACAAAGATCACGATGGCAAGGTCACCAAAGACGAGGCCGATGAACGCATCGCGCAAAACTTTGAACGCTTCGACACCGATTCGGACGGAAGCGTCACGAAGGAAGAGTTCCTGGCGGCCATTGCCAAGTTTCGTGG
Source organism: Schlesneria paludicola DSM 18645 (assembly GCF_000255655.1). Taxonomy (NCBI): domain Bacteria; kingdom Pseudomonadati; phylum Planctomycetota; class Planctomycetia; order Planctomycetales; family Planctomycetaceae; genus Schlesneria; species Schlesneria paludicola. The sequence continues at coordinate 291,209 of NZ_JH636437.1, forward strand.
AAACGGCGGACGCCCACGCCCCCCCGCAGCGGATGGCGGAAACTAGCACGTGTCACGGATCAGCGTCAGCGGCTCGTCGCGGTTGATCGAAGGCCCCAGCCTGCCACTGGCGTTCCCGAAAACCCGATGCCAGTGGCTCCAGAACAATTCGCCGACAAACCACACTGAAGCATCGAGCATCCGCGAGGGAGGCGTCTTTGACCTCCGTCGCTCACTGGTATGGGTAGACTTCGCATGGGAATGGCGGCGCAACTGATTAATCTGACTAAGTTTTACCAACTGGGTGAAAACACGGTCCGTGCTCTTCGGGGCGTGTCGGCAGACTTCCCGCTGGGTGATTTCGTCGCAATTATGGGGTCGTCTGGAAGCGGCAAGAGTACGCTCTTGAACCTGCTGGGAGCTCTCGATCGTCCTACCAGTGGGCAGTATATCCTCTCGAATTACGACGTCAGTACTCTGAATGACGATCAATTGTCAGAGATTCGCAACCGCCTGATCGGCTTTATATTTCAGTCGTACAATCTGATTGCTCAGTATACGGTGCTCGAGAATATCCAAGTGCCGTTTCATTATCGCTCGGATCGCCGGACGATTGGATCGGTGGAAATGAATCGCACCATCGACTTGGCCGCCAAAGTTGGGTTGTCGGATCGACTCGACCACCGCCCGTTTCAGCTGTCGGGCGGTCAGCAGCAACGTGTCGCAATCGCCCGTGCCCTGGTCAATGACCCCGAGATCATCCTGGCGGACGAACCCACGGGGAATCTCGATTCGACGACGGAAAAAGAGATCATGGAACTTTTAACCGGCCTGAATCGCGAAGGCCGGACCATTATCATGGTGACTCACGAAAATTCCGTCGCCCGTCGTGCGCGTCGACAGATCGTCATGAAAGACGGTGTGATCGCCAGCGAAGGCTTGTTTTCACAAGAAGCCGATTCGAAGTAAGGCCTCGGCCAGCGGCACAAAAGCAACAAGGCCCGCTGAAACGGGCCTTTGAAGTCGCATCGAGTTGGTTGTCCGGTCGCTGGCTGTCTGGGCCACGCGACCGAAGAACGTTCAGTGCCTTACGCACTCGCGGGTGGTACTGGCAGATGCTCGAGAATGTGATCGATCAGCCCATATCCCTTGGCCTCTTCGGCCGACATGAAGTTGTCGCGATCAGTGTCTTCCTCGATCTTTTCCAGGGTCTGGCCAGTGTGCTTCAGCATCAATTCGTTCATACGACGCTTCGTACGAAGAACTTCCTTGGCGTGAATCTCAAGCTCCACTGCCGTTCCCTGCATCCCGGCCAGCGGCTGGTGAATCATGATCCGGCTGTTCGGCAACGCATATCGCTTGCCCTTGGTCCCGGCGGTCAACAACATTGCGCCCATGCTGGCACACTGTCCGAGGCAATAGGTGGCCACGTCACAGGCGATGAACTGCATGGTGTCGTAGATCGCCATCCCTGATGTGATCGATCCACCAGGGCTATTGATGTACATGTGGATGTCGGCTTTGCTGTCTTCGAACTGAAGATACAGCAACTGAGCCACAATGCTGTTGGAAACGTCGTCGTTGATCGCGCTTCCCAGCAGAATGATCCGGTCACGCAGTAACCGACTGTAAATATCCATCGCCCGCTCATCGCGGCCGTTTTTTTCGATGACGTAGGGCACGAGTGAAGTCATGGCAGAAACTCGCTGAACGAAGGTGACTGATCGAAACAGACGGCGCGGGTTACGTCGCGCTCGCGAAGGGGACGAATCAGGTCGTCGCGGCAGCTTTCAACTTGGGATTCATCAGAATCTCGTCGATCAGACCGTACTCTTTGGCCGCGGTGGCGGTCAGGTAGCGATCGCGACCGGTGTCCTTGGCAATCCGTTCCACGGGTTGTCCCGTGTGGCTGGCCAGAATCTCGTTCAGGACGTGTCGTGTGACAAGAATCTCTTCAGCTTGAATCTCGATATCCGAGACTTGTCCCGACACTTCGCCATAAGGCTGATGAATCATCATTTTCGCGTGCGGCAGGATGAAGCGCTTGCCCTTCGTTCCGCCGGCAACGAGGATGGCGCCACCACTGGCCGCAAGTCCGACGCAATACGTCGCGACACTACACTGCAGGAACTGCATCGTGTCGTAAATGGCCATTGTCGCCGTGACCGAACCACCTGGCGAATTGATGTAGAAGTGCACGTCCTGATGCTTGTTTTCGGACTGCAAGTACAACAGTTTCATGACAATGAGATTGGCGCTGGCATCATGAATCGGACCGTCCAGGAAGACGATGCGATTTTCCAGCAACAGATCGCCAATCCCCATTTGACGCTGCCGCGAATAATCGCGAGCGGCGTTCAACTGCGGAGAGACTGAGCCACGAAACGAGTCGAGCATGCGACACCCTTCCAGAAATTGAGACGAACCGGGGGAGACCGTCGTTTACTCCCCTCTGTGTATTGCTCTTCGCTGGAAGAGTAGGAAGCAACCCGCTCTCAGGCAAGGCTGGTCCTCGCGAATTTTGCCCCGTGGGTGTGCAGAGTGGCAGCAAATTCGCTGTGAAACGGAATCGCGGCAAATCTTGGTCGATTTGCCGCGCACCGCGATCCAGAAGTTGATCATCAGCCCAGGTTGACCAGCAACGGCTTACTCTTCGTCGTCGGCAGGATTGACCACGACGGTGGATGTACCGCAAACCGAAATCGACAATGCCTGGACATCGTCCGCCTTGGCAACGGGAGCTGGCACGTCTTCGAAGACGGCCGACTTCAGCACAACGTCGACGGCCTTGCGTTCGCGAATCTGTGCTTCGAGATTCTCGATCACACCGCTCTTGACCAGACGAGCTCGCACGCGCCGTGGGTTTTCGCCGCGTTGAATCGCCATCATATGGATTTCGGCATCGATATCCGTTGGCGTCACTTCCACTTTTTCTTGTTCGGCAATCTTGTCGAGCACAAAGTGCTCTTTCAGGGCCTGACGCGTAGAAGTAATGGCGTTCTGTCGGAGTTCGTTTTCGCGTGCCATGATCTGCTGAGTGGTGAAGCCGGCTTGCTCCATCTCCAGGATTTCACGACGCAAAGCGTTCTCAGTTTGCTTGCGAACGAGTTGTTCCGGCAAATCCCATGTCGCTGATTCGGTGATCTTTTCGATCACTTGCTTACGAACCGCTTGTCGCTGTTCGTAGACAACTTGACGTTCGAGCATTCCGCGAACTTCGGTTCGCAGGGCTTCAACGTCGGAGTATCCGATTCGATCGAGGAATCCGCCGCCAAGGTCTGGCATCTTGACTCGCAGGACTTCGCCGACCAGGATCGTGGCGTTCAGCTTTTCGCCGCGCATTTCGACCTGTTCCGCTTCCTGCGAAATCGTCACTTCGACCTGCTTTTCCGTTCCCGGAACTGCGCCGGCCATCAGCTTGTCAAAGCCTTGCACTTCTGCATCGCGGAATCGGACGATTGGCTTCAGTTGAAGCTCGATGGACGAAATCTTGCGGAACGGTTGGCCGTCGCGGGTGAATTCGACCGAAGCAACCACGAAATCGTTGGCTTCGGCTGGGCCATCGTGCGATTCATTGGTGGCATACTGAGCGCGGAATTTTTCGAGGTACGCGTCGACGTCGGCGTCGGTGACTTCTCGCGAAGGACGCTCGATCTTCAATCCATCGTACTTGGGCAGATCGAACGAGGGGCGAACTTCGACGTCGAACTCGTATTCGAAATCACCCTGTTCTGGGATCGCCAGGCTCTCGACATCGAAGTCCGGTTCGTTGATCGGGTCGAGCGTGTTTTCGTCGGCGAGCTGTTCCAGGCTCTGCATCAACACGCGCTGACGGACCGAATTCGAGATTTCGGTCTTGAAGCGCTTCTGAGCGAGGCTGGCTGGAACGCGACCCTTACGGAATCCGGGGACAGCCGCCGTGTCGACGATCTCTTTGACCGCTTCTTCCGAGAAGTGATCGATGTCCGCGCGCGGAACGGTCACGCGAACATGCTTACGGCACGGGCCGACGTTCTCGATATCCACCTTGAGGGACAGCTTGTATTTCTGTTCCGAATCCGCCTCTGCAACAGCATCCGAGACAGTGTTTGCGGCTTCACTCACAGATAGTCGTCCTTACCTTGGAACCGAAGAGTTTAAAACCGATATGTGTCGTGATGGCTCGCGATTTACCAATTCGACACAATCACACGGGAACATTCGACGTCGTTTCGCCTGCTATCTTGCGGCCTGATCATTGACCGCGACGAAACGTGGAACAATCCCCATCTTTCCGCCGCGGCAAGAGTCTGGCTCCAGACAACAGACTGCGGGCGGCCTCAACATCTTATTGAGAGCGGGTGATGGGACTCGAACCCACGACAACCACGTTGGCAACGTGGTACTCTACCAACTGAGTTACACCCGCCAGCCTTGCTAGCAGGGACGAATTATCCAAGTTCGCCCCGCCCCGTCAAGCGAAACGAATCGTCACTAACGATCGTTCTGCTCGACTTCTCTTACTTTTCGACGCCCGGTCGGCGTTGCCGCCTTCCGTTGCCGTAGATCAACATCGCATCCCCGTGATGAAGGTGCGCCCATAAGTTGTGTGTGTTAAACATCTTACAGCAACGTTTTCTCGGTGGGTCTCTGCCGCGTGTTGTTATCGGTCAACATCGTCGTTGGCTCGCGAAATCCCCCGACGGCGTTCAAAACATTTTTGAAAATAATCCCTAAGCCTCTGAATCGTCGACAGTTGGGACCTTTGCATCGACAGAAGTGTCAAGAAACTTGAACAGTTCGTCACATTTGGCATTCAGGCTGCTTTACACCTGACCATCATCCGAAACGCAACGTTCAGCAAACTGAACGCTGGGCCAAACAACACAGCAGTCTCCAGAAAGGACCGCGAAACATGTCAGCTCTCTTCAACAGCCTGATGAACGACGAAGCCGGTTTCATTATCTCTGCCGAATTGGTTCTTGTCGCCAGTATTGCGGTCCTCGCCATGATCGTCGGCCTTTCCGAAGTCGCCTTGAACGTGGCCAATGAACTCGAAGACGTCGGTTCCTCGTTCGGTTCGGTGACTCAAAGTTATTACGTCAACGGTCTGACCGGACACATGGGAAACACTGGTGGTAGCTGCTTCACCGACAAGGTCGACTTCTGCGACAACACCTGTGACGTCTGTGGCAGCAACGATCGCACCGGTGAAGGTGCACTGGCTCACTGATCTCAAGCCTTGAATCACCCGGCACTGAGCTCCCTGTTTCTGATTTCAAGCGGCTGTTCGCCGCTTCGCAATGAATTCTTGATTCGACACTGACAAACACAACTTCCAAAACGCTGATAACACAACATAAGAAAGACCTAACATGAACGCACTTTTCGCCAACCTGATGAACGATGAAGCCGGTTTCATTATCTCTGCCGAATTGGTCCTGGTCGCCAGCATCGCCGTCCTCGCCATGATCGTTGGACTCTCGGAAGTCGCCTTGAATGTTGCCAACGAGCTTGAAGACGTCGGTTCCTCGTTCGGTTCAGTGACGCAAAGCTACTACGTCAACGGACTGACCGGACACATGGGAAACACCGGTGGTAGCAGCTTCACCGACAAGGTCGACTTCTGTGACAACACCTGCGACGTCTGTGCCAACAACGATCGCACCGGTGAAGGTGCTCTGGCTCACTAAGCCGAACTCGATCAGCAACGCTGAACTTGAATGATCACCAGACAGCCCGGCTCAACCCGGGCTGATTTTTTTCTTTGACCCGTTTTCTGTGTTTCCGTGCCTCCCTCACCACCACTGGACCCACATGGACGTCTTGCGTACATCGGGTGCATGCTGGTAGCAAGGGAGGCACAGAGGCACGGAGACACAGAGTTAAAACAATTGCAATTTTTGTTAGTGCTTGCGGGCCGGCAATACGGACTTTGGTAGCTTGCATACCATGGTGTAGGCGGGGTCGAACATATTGCCCAGGTCGTAACGCACACACTGGCTCAACAGCAGATTTGCGCCGACGGCGTCCAGGCCATAGTCCTGTTCCAGCCACCGTAGCATCTCGGTGGTCGCATGTTGCAGGCACTGATCCAGCGGACGTGCATTACCGACCGTAAAAATGAAATCCTGATTCTCGCCCCGCGGCCAGCCGATCGTCTTTGTCTTCAACACGCTCAGCGTCACGGTGACAGACATCGAGATTTCGATCCCTGTTCCGGCAATCTCCCCGTCTCCCTGTGCCGCATGTCCGTCGCCCAGGAAGAACAAGGCGCCCGGTTCGAAGACTGGAAAGTAGACCGTCGTCCCGGCAACGAAACCCCGGTAATCCATGTTGCCGCCATGTTCACCCGACGTCGCGGTGAAGATCGCCTGCTGACGAAATGGAGCCACCCCGAAGCAGCCGAGCATCGGTTCGAGCGGAATTGTCAGTCGTCCGATTGTCGAAGTTGGTGCGATCAGTGTTGCCGTGCCGTCGTCGTGGTTGATGGCCCATTCGGCCAGAGGCGTTTCTGGCAACTGTTTGACGTAGGTCGGATCAACGACATTCGGAGCCACCACCGAACGTGCCCATCCCGTCGGGCGATTGGGGCGGATTTGATCGAGCCGCACCACCAGCGTGTCGCCCGGTTCCGCCCCCTCAACATGGAACGGCCCTGTTTGCGGATTGCCGCGCGGAGTTACGGTTACGCCGTGCTCATCACCCCCGGCCGCATCGACCGTGGTGGTGGTGAGTGTGTCACCGCTTTTCAGCCGCAGCACCGGTTCATAAGGGCCCAGTGCCCGGTAATACTGAGTTGGCACAAACTGGTGATGCATGATCCCTCACGCGGTCAGTCGGTCGAGGCGTCCTGTGCTGTCACCGATCTGCTCAATTCCCTCGCCCACGCCCATGCGATCGAGCATTGACAGGAACAGGTTATTCATCGGGGTATTCTCGGGGTAAACGAGATGTCGGTTCGCGACAATCGAGCCCGAACCGGTCCCCGCGAGCAGAATCGGTAGTTCGTTGTGGTTGTGCGCATCTCCATCGGAAATGGCGGAACCGTAAACGATCATCGAATGATCGAGAATGCTGCCATCGCCTTCGGGCGTGTTCTTCAATCGCTCGAGGAATCGCGCGAAGTGCGAGACCAAATAGGCATCGATCTTTCTGAGTCCCGCGAGCCAGTCTTCCTTTTTCTGATGATGCGACAGATGGTGATGCCCGTCGTTGACGCCGACCATCGGATAGCTGCGATTGCTGCCTTCATTGGCAAGCATGAATGTGGCGACGCGCGTCGTATCCGTCTCAAACGCGAGCGCCAGCAGGTCAAACATCAGCCGGATATGTTCGTCGAGATCCTTCGGAACGCTGGTGGGCAGGGCGATCTGAGGCACCTTTTGTTCGGTCTGATCGGCACGAGACCGAGCGATCCGGACTTCGATTTCACGCACGCTGGTGAAGTACTCATCCAGCTTGCGGCGATCGGTCTGACCCAACTTCGTTGACAGTTTTGCCGCGTCATCGCCGACTGCGTCGAGGATGCTTTTGCGATAGAAATCTCGCTTCTGCTGGTTCTTGACCGACTCGCGATCACGGGCGGAACCAAACAAGCGCTCGAACACCAGCTTGGGGTTGATCTCTTTCGACATCGGCGTGGTCGGCGTCTTCCAAGAAATGTTGTTGGAGTACGCGCAGCTATAGCCCGAATCGCATTGTCCTGCGTTCCGGCCGCCTTCCGTGCCGATTTCCAGCGACGGCAACTTTGTCATCGCTCCGATGCGTTCAGCGGCAACCTGATCGATCGAGATCCCCGCGCGAATGTCCGCTCCGTCGGTTTTCACCGGATGAGCGCCCGTCAGAAACGCGGCCGCGGATCGTGCGTGGTCGCCGGGGCCATCGCCCTTCGGGTGTGCGTTGTCCTGAGCCAGGCCGCTCATCACACACAAGCGATCTTTGACATTTTCCAGCGATTGCAGTGTGGGCGAAAGCTGCCAGTCCGTTCCGTCACTCGTCGGTTTCCAATCGGGGATGACCACCCCGTTCGGAACGAACACAAACGCCATGCGAGTCGGAGCATTCGTGGCCCCCGCAGCCCAGCCGTTGGAGGGCATCATGCCATTCAGCAGCGGCAAGCCAAGCGTGACACCAGTGCCTTTGAGAAACAGACGTCGTGGAAGTTTGGGTTGATCGCTCAAAGTATCCCTCTGCATCACAAGTACGCTCAAACGGTGAAACGCTCTATCACATCAAAGATAATCGATTTAACAACTTCTGGAAATCAGTAGGAATGACACACGGACCTGAATTCTTGGACAATTCGGAAGGCCGACGGGGACTCGATGTCAAAAAACGAAAAGCGAATCAGCGGTTAGTTCTACCGAATGCCGTGGCAGGAAAAACAGGCGGATCTTATTTGCCGAAAATAGTTTACGTAATTCATTGCCAACGACCGTTCTCCCTGAGAAGGGGGCTGTCGTTGCGCATTCCGGCCTGGTCTTATGAAGCAGATGTTCAGGTTCGCGTGTTGCCGGCGGTGCCAACAGCACGCGAGTCCTGAATTCCGGATGATTAATTACTCGGCAACGTCACCATCTTTGCGGCGATCAAGGCGCTTTCCGCGTTGGTCGTCGAAGACTTGGCGTTTGTTCTTTCGCTTTGCACCGCCACTTGCTGCACCGCCGAAGCGTTGCCCGCCACCGGCACCACCGCCGTAGCCGCCACCACTGAACTGGCCGCCTTGAGCACCGCCACCATAGCCACCACCACCGGCGGCGTCGCGATTGCCGTAGCCGCCGCCACCGGTATTGCCACCTTCAGTCGAACCGAATTGGCGTCGTGGGGGTCGGCTGTAGCTACCGTACTGGCCGCCGCCACCGCCGCCTCCGCCATATTGGCCTTGGCCACCGCCACCATATTGTCCGCCACCACCACCGCCGTACTGGCCACCCTGTTGTCCGCCATACTGACCCCCGCCTTCGGGGAATCGTTGACGAGGACGGTATTCCGTTGGACCACCCTGTTGATCGGCCTGGAAAGGCCGACGAGGTGGTCGCGAGTACTGTTCGCGCTGGCCAGCGTCTTCTGCGGGGGCAGGGGCCGGGGCCGGTACTTTGGCGAACTCCGTCCGTGCCTTCTGCTGCTGCACGGCAGGGGCGTCTTGTCCGCGCAGCCAGTTTGCCACGGCGTCACGCAGGAAACGCCATTCCCCGCCGATATTCTTCCCGGGCAGGTTCTGTTCCTTGATGACACGGCGAGCCGCTGCCGGAGAAACCTTCAGGTATTCCGCAAGCTCTTCCAGCGTCAAAACGTCCAAGGGGTCGAGTCCGAAAATGTCGTTCGGCGTCAGATCCCCATCGAGCGACTCTTCATCGTCGTCGCTGTCGACGAATTCTTCCGAGCTCATTCCCTCGCCATCATCCATCAGTTCATCATCGCTCTCGCCTTCGTACGACGCTTCTTCGAGCGCCGCGTTGACCACAGCGGAATCATCTTCAATCAGGTTGTCGTTTTCTTCTGTCACTCGAAATCCTTCGTGTTTGCAGCGGATTGCTGCGAGTTCGCGCGGCCCGGATCGAGCCGGCTTGAGCGCTGTAAAGGCTGTACATTTCTGTCGTTCCATCATGGACGCGGATGTCGCATCAATGATGGAAACAGGAGACAGCGCGGCCTGTGTACGATGCCCTTGTGCGATGTCTGTCCAGTCCGATCGCGATCATGCAATCGATACGCGTTACTTGGCGTCCTCGCCCCGTCGCATGCGGAACGGTTCACTCTTGGCAATTTCTGTGACCAGCACAGAAAATTTGAAGTCGCGTCCTTTCAGAGATTCCACAATCTTAGCCGTCGTGCAGCGATCATAATACTCAAGACCCCGACCTAATGCGTACGTCAACATTTTTTCCGTCAGAGAATCTGCAAATTCGGCCTGTTTCCCACGTAAAACGTGCGTCAGCTCGAGGGGCCCTTGAAAGGTACGGCCCCCCGGCAATTCACCGCGGGTGTCCAATGCCTGGTTGCCATCTGTGTCCCGCCAGCGACCAATTGCATCAAAGTTCTCGATTCCGAACCCCAACTGATCCATCACGCGATGGCATGACGCACACGAAGCATTGCTGCGATGCAGTTCCAATTGCTGCCGTAATGTCAAATCAGGCTGTGCCTGAGCCGTCGCCTTCAATTCCGGCACATTTGGTGGTGGTGGCGGTGGTGGCTGGTTCAATAGAACCTCCATCACCCATTTGCCTCGTTTCACGGGGGAAGTTCGGTCCGGGTTGGATGTCAGTGTCAGCACACTGGCCTGCGTCAACAGACCTGCACGATTTTTCCCCGCAAGTGGCACCTGCCGGAATTCTGCACCCGATACGCCGTCGATCCCATAGTGCTTCGCCAGGCGATCGTTCACGAAGGTGTAGCTTGCATCGAGAAAATCGAGAATCGAAAGATCTTCACGCATGATGTGTGCGAAGAAATGGCTCGTTTCGCGCTTCATGTCCTCCCGCAGTTCCCCGTTGAATTCGGGAAACGCTTTGGGGTCGGGCGTGATCTCATTCAAGATTCGCAGTTGCAACCATTGTTCTGCAAAGTTGTCGACCAGCGCCTGCGACTTCGGATCTTTCAACATTCGCCGAATCTGCGTTTCAATGACCGCGTCGGTATGCAGATCTCCCGCGTCGGCGTGGGTCATCAATTCTTGATCTGGCAGACTGCTCCATAAGAAATACGACAGACGCGTAGCCAGTTCATGATCGTTGATGGCGTGTCGCTCGCTGGCGTCGTTCGGATTCTTGTCGGTTTCCACGCGAAATAGAAATTCGGGCGAGACCAGCACGCCGGTGACGGCGACCTGCATCGCGGTCACAAACGATTCACCGGTGGCGGCAACTCGTTCGGCGAGGCCCACAAACCGATTGACTTCGTCGTCGGTGACCGGACGGCGAAACGCGCGGCGCAGGAATGGCTTTAAGTCATCGCGTGCCGCGTCAGCCACGGACTTCCCTTCGCCGGGCATCGATGTCAGGAACGCATGTTGAAACGCAGGATACTCGTTCTGGTCAACGGCCGTGGGGCCGACGATCTGCAGGTCACGGACGATCAGATTGCGATCACGGCGATTCTTGTCTTCGGCCGTCTCGTTGAAGAAGTCATTGAGAAACGCGATCGAAAATTTGTGGCGACCGCGATCGACGTGCAACGCGAATTGATAATGCTCAAACTTCGGATCGACGTCCTTCACGATAAACTGTTGCACCGGTTTGTCGTCCAGGCGAAACTCCATTTTCGAGTGTTCGTCGCCCGCGGGCTGCTCGCCGGCCGAAACCTTCAGAATGTACTGGCCGGATCGTGGGAAATCGTATTCGACAAACACGTCGCCATACGACACCAGGATGATCAGGTCCTCGCGCAGGGGATGCGCCACGTTGCTGCGATGCAGTTGCTCGCGAGGAAACTCTTGAACCGGTGCGCTGGCGGGATCGATCACCAACAACGCCTCGTGAGCGACCTTTTCGGCAGCGCTCAGATACTTCTCCATCAGCAGCGGCGGCAGTGACAGCACGTCGCCAATGTTGTCGAATCCATACCCCACGTCGTCCGACGGAAAGTCTTCTGCTGGTTTGAACGTGATCCCAAACAAGTCGCGGACCGTGTTGTTGTATTCGGCGCGATTCAAGCGGCGGATCGTCACGCGCCCCGGGTCGGACATCGTCGTGCAATCGATCCGGTGCAGTTTGTCATCCAGGTAACCAATCAGCTTCGCTTTCTCATCGGGTGTCGGCTGCGCCTCATCGGCTGGCGGCATGCTTCCCGCCTTCAGCACGTTGAAGATTTTTTCCCAGGTTCGTCGATCCTTGAGCATCGATTTCTCGTCGGCATATTTGGCAAACGAGACTCCTGCCTGTGCGTCATCCCCTTCATGGCACTGCGCACAGTACTTCTTGGCGAACGGAGTGACCTCCGCGGGATAACGATCGTCGTCCGCACGCAATTGCCCGGTGAAACTGGCGAGCGACAGAATCAAAGCGGCAAACCAGGTGAAGTGGCTGTGGTGGCGACGAGCCGGAATACAGGCAATGCACTTCGCGCCGCGGCGGCAAGACATAGGACAGACCAGCATGGCAGACTCGCGGATACGTTGGCGGGATCGGTCAACAAGGCGGGCAAGAGCGAGGCATCCGGCAGACTTTTTCGTCGGCGCGAGTATAAACCGCTGAAATCACTGAAGTCCAATCCTGATTGTTTACCGTTTGATGCGGGGACTTTCATCTTGAGTTTTTGGATCTGGTGAACAACGAGCACACCTTGCTTCGTTCTGAAATTTTTTGATCGCCTTGATTCTCTTGACCGACTTGCCTTGCAATCGGTTGTTGCGAATGGAGTTGCGGAAATTCGTTGAATTGAGCATGTTGAGTGAATTGAACATCTTGGATCCTGCGTCAATCAGGCGTTTCGTCGCGTTTCGGCTGGCTTGATGCATCTCTCGATCCTCCGGGGATGTGTCGCACACGTCGAGCACGCTCCTCTCCATGCAGTGCAGTTCAGTCTTGTTTTCGGACAGCGCCCTGTCAGCGCCGCGTGACCTGGAAACAGGATACGAATTCCTGCCGATCTGTCTTGATGAATCTCGTGTTTGTTTCCAAAGGTTTGGAAGGTGGGTGTTTTGCGACGCGTGCGGAATTGCGGACTCTTGCTCGATCACAGGACGGTGACCGATGCTGGACCGGAAAAACTCAAGGCATTCGCGAGTCTGAGTTCTCTGTGGTCGACAAATTCAGAACGACCTCTGAAGGTCGCGGGAAGGAAATGTCGCGACTTAATCGCCTCAGTCTGGCGGATACGGATATTACTGACAGATCCGGTGTCTCGCGGGCCGTCAAAAGCGGATTGACAAGCCGCTGCCAGTGAAGAGCGTGTTGATGTCGCCCCCCAGTCGTTCGCCGATCCGCGCGTCGAGTTGCACGTTGGGAGTGAGGTAGATGAACACCCCCATATCGCCAAAGTTTGATGCGCGATTATCCGATGCGTTGTTGCTGAAGAATGCGAACCACTCAACGAACGCCCCAACGCGTTTGGTGGCCTGAATCAACAGTGATGCGGACTGGTGCCATTGCGAACTGGAGTCTTCCCCGAGCACCGCCAACGGTCCTTCTTGAAGTGATCCGTCGATAATCCGCGTGGCGTCACGGGATTTGACGAAATCGACTCCGGTACTCGCCTTCAGATAGAGCCAGCGGCGAAAGCCCCATCCGACGACCAGGTTGGCGGATGGTTGCACTGCATTGGCCGAGATCCCTCCCGTTCCCGTGGGAAGTGCTGCTCCGCCGACGAATGTGAGCATCGGCCGCCAATCGTCCTGCTGTAGCAGTTCATACTTGAAGCCCAGTTGCAGATCATCGCCGCCGAATGTGGACGTCTTCAGGTTGGTTGACACGTCCGAAATATCGGTCATCACGTAGCCGTTCCACTTGATGCGAAACTCAAGTTCGTCCGTGATTCCAATGCGGGTCAACACTTCCGGAAGTTGGCGACGGGTGAGATGCAGGTCGTCAGCCGAAGTTTGTCGGAATGTGTACCCGCTTTCGATCACCGTCACGCCCTTGCCAACCGAATAGGCGGCATCGGTAAAGTCGGGACGATCGGTGTTGACCAGATTGTAAAAATCCCATTCATCTGGGACCTCTTGTCCGAACAAGTTCGGTCGCATGTTGTCCCACAGGCTGCCCGGCTGATGATAATCGAGCACGCGAATCCGTGGAAAATCGGCGGGATCACTGATGACGATTTGCCCATTTCCGTCAGGAAAATACCGGATCGGCTTCTCGGCCCCGGAAGCACCTTCGCCCGATGCGTACGAACTGACCTTGTCGCTGTATCCAGGCGTGGAGATCAGATTGTATTGAACGTCTTGGATCACAGGACTCGATGACATCGCGAACGACGGAAAGTCCTGATCAGCTGAGTGAGCAATCCCCGTCAGAATCACGAAAGCGATGACGATCATCCCAATCTGGAACGATCGAATGACAACGAACAAAGTCGGCATGGTAGACTCGCAATGAGACGGGCGCATGTCGTGCGCGGAATGAAACGAACTCGACGTGAGTTTGTGACATCCGTCTAGATGCGGAACAGGCAGGCCGACTTGTGCAACGAGGGTATCCCGGCGACGGTGCGACTTCTCTGCGGGGTGACACGCGTCCCACGAACCGCAAGGCATGAGGAAACGTGCCGCGATGCCAGCGCGACGTATGTGCCTGCGTGCGAGATTCGAGTGGCGGATTGGCTGCGTAGAACGAACGTGCCTTCATCGGATTGATCCAGCATCCGAATCGACGTGGCGGAATCGGGTTCGTGGACGTCGAGCGTGAGTTTCATGCCAGACGTCGCCAACAGCAGCAGAACGGCGATGACGCTCAAAACAGCGCGATACGCACGAATGAATCTGCTGATGGAAGACATGACTGGGCGACCTTCGTCGTTCGCAATGAAGCTGTTTGGACCTGTTGAAAGAATTGGGGCTGGCACCCTCGCTATTCAAGTTGCCACAACGCGTTTGGATCGACGCAGCGACCGTCTTCGCGATTTCAACAGGTGTTCGACGCACGGACGGTACTAAGGGGGCTATTGTCTGCCAAGACCAGTTTGAGAATCGCGTGAGACAGAAAATGCCCCATCAAGTGAGAAGAGAGGTCCATCGGCAAACCCCGCCGCAGCAGCGAACGTTGCGAAATTTGACGTCGTGCAGGCCGCCATATCAAAAGACACGTGCGGGCGGGAAAGGATGTCGAATTCCACGCGCTGATTGACGTTTCTCACGCAGCCCGATTCGGCTGTGTCATCGCGTGCAAAGACCAAGCACGCGATGCGTCAGAATTTGTGTCTCTTAAGGACGGACGGGTGATTGCATCACCGTTGAGATCACTTGATCAGCGCTCGCAAGTGTCTTCACACTCATTACATTCTGAGTGTGAATCATATCACGTTCGTAACACATCGAGCAGTCAGTCGAGCCTGTTGAAGTCAGGGGGACAGGCACTTTGGCGTTGACGATGTCATGGCATTTTTTAATCTGGCCGGAGCCAGTCCCCGTTGCTTCAACAGACTGCTCGGGTTCGCACGCAATTCAGTGTGTTGAGAGGCTCTCACAGGACTCGGTATGCTGCCCGACTATTGAAACAGGGTGGACATATCACCGCAAAGCGGGCGTGTTCATGGGTTCACTGTGGCGTGTGAGTTCGTGAGAGTTGAGTGGGTATGTCAATCTCGCAATGACGATAAATCCTTGCGGATTACCACAGCAATTATCACATAAATCTTTACTTCTCTATTGCATCCGAGTCAGGAGGATGTAAATATTGTTCAGGTGTTATTCATGTGTGTATCGCGTGAGCAATTTAGCATCCTGTTAATTCCAAGGTGTCATGCACCTGGTCACAAGCGGGCTTATCAGCCATGTTGAATTCATGGGGATTGGCTCCGTGGTACCGCAATATCACGATGATTATAGATCTGGTCGGACCAAGTCTCCGTTACTTCAAAAGGCCGATGAGGAGTTCCTGACCTTCGTAGCCGCTCCTTCCATGAGGCGCCGTCGGTCTAAATTCTATAGGGAATCCGCAGTGCGAGGCGGCGATCCGTTCAAATGGAAGCCGCAATTAGCGCGCTGAGATAGGATCATGTTCCGCTCGTAACGGCGTTCATGAGTTGTCGCAATCCAGGCGACCGGAACGCTGACGTAAATGTTTCTGGTCCACGATACTGAGAAAAAAAGCACCTTACGTTGGTAACGATACGTCCAACATCAATATCTGCCAGAAGCGATTCAACATGATTGCACTGGTGGCATGCAAAAACGTCTCAATTTCCCGCCTTCAATCCCTCCCTCCATCCTTGTCAAAGGAGCCTCTCTCTATGACGTCACCATCATCGGGTCGTCGATCTTCACAGCGTGGATTCACACTGATTGAACTGCTGGTCGTCATCGCGATCATCGCCGTGCTCATCGCTCTTTTGCTTCCAGCCGTGCAACAGGCCCGCGAGGCCGCTCGTCGCACGCAATGTCGCAACAATCTCAAGCAGTTGGCTTTGGCGCTGCACAACTACTATGACATCAGTCAGGTGTTTCCGCCGGGTCACATGTGGGCGAGCCAGTCTCTCGATCTGGCTTCGGCAACGTTCTACGGTGCGGGAACCGGTTTCTCGTGGGGTGCCTTCATCCTGCCTCAGATCGATGCGGCGAACGTTTATAATCAACTCGATTTTAACTCAAACTGCTGCATGCAGACTCCCACCACGCCCGGCGAAACGGCCAACACGGCGACTGTCAAGATGCCGCTGTCTTTCGTGCGATGTCCGTCCGATCTGGGGCCGAATGCCGCAGCAACGCTCGCACTTGATGGAATCGTCCAGATGGCCGTGACCAGTTACGCGGGCAATGGTGGCTCATTCGACAACAGCCACAACAATGATCTGGGCGCGCAGGGATCGAACGGGATCTTCATGCGAGCCCGTCATCCGTCGATTACGACCGCGACGAAGACCACCCGACGCATCGAAGATATCACCGACGGCACCACGAACACCGTCCTGTTGATGGAGACCGCCTGGGAGATTTCGAAAAGCGATGAAGGGGGCGGTGTCGGCATCGTGGGTCGCAAACGCTGGTATGGATCACAAACCGGCTCGAACCGGTTGATCAACGAAGCGGTCGCGGGTCTCAATCCGCCGAATACGGCGACTGCGGCCACGATTCGCCGGTCGGCGTCGAGTATGCACGAAGGAGGCGTGATGTTTGCCATGGCCGATGGCAGCGTTCGGTTTATCAGTGAGACGATCCAGCACACGGGACGTCTGTGGGCCGATCGCAATTCGCCGAACCCCAACGACCCGTTCGACAACGTTCGCGGGGGGCAGGCGTATGGCCTGTATCAACGGCTGTGGTCGATCGCCGATGGATTGCCGCTGGGTGACTTCTGACGGAGTGGGGGACGCCCAGACGCAAGTCGAGAGCCCTGCGCGTGGACTTTGGGGGACTGAATGTTTCTCGATTCTCATTCGCTCGTACCGCGTCTCCAAGCTCCCGCTTGGTAACGCCACTTGCATGCTCGATTTTTGCCGAGCCGCAAAGTGGCCTGGGAACCTTGTACCCATTTCTGAGATGTCGGAAGCGTTACCAAGCGGGAGCTTGGTAACGAGGATCGTAAGGACGAGCTTCGCAAGAACGAGGGCCTTCCCGTCACTTTCATCCGCTCGGTTGTTAACGCCGCCCGACTTGCCTGGGGCGGTTTTGTTCTGTGTCTCAACATGTTTCAAACAGCATTGTTTTTCTGCTCGGGAGAGCGGTTCATGGTTTCGAGAAACGAATTTTCATTGGTTTGCCATTCCGTACGCACTGGGTTGATGCTTGTCGTCGGCGGTTTCGGATTGGCCGCCATCGGCTGCGGTGCAAAGTCCACCAAGGAAGGGTTTGTTCCCGCCTTCGGAACGGTGAAGCTGGACGATAAGCCACTTCAAAACGCGGAGATTGTGTTCGAGACCGACAAGGGACGCAGTACCGGTCGGACAGACTGTTATGGAAAGTATCATGCTGAATACAGCCGTACGCTGCATGGGGTCGGCACGGGCACTGCCCGGGTGAAGATCAGCACCAAGGTGATTTTCCCGGACGAGAATCTGGCTGACTATCAGTTTGATCCGAAAACGGGCGAACATTCGAAGCCGGAGCTTGTCCCTCCGAAGTACAATACGAAAACCGAATTGAAGGTCGAAATCAAAGACGGTGGTGCGCCGTATGACTTCGCGCTCGATTCAAAAGATTCCAAATGAGGTGTGAAGGACGCTCGACGTTTCTTGCCTCAACGGCACGTCCCTGCTGAATCCCCGTCTCGTGATTCACACAAATCGCGCAGTTCTGGAGATTGCGGAGAAAGTTGAGTGATGACGACGATGACGCCGATTGACGTTGTTGGACTGTTTCCAGAGATCACACTCAGGTTGCTCGAGCTTTTGCGGTCGCTGACTTCTGAAGAGTGGCAGCTGCCGACGGTGAGTTCTCGCCGTACGGTCAAAGACATTGCGAGCCACTTGCTGGATGGAAGCCTGAGGCGACTGTCGATGCAGCGGGATGGCTATTATCCGGCAGACGGCAATAGCCAACCACGAGTTGGCGAGCTTCTGATGGAGTTTCTGAATCGGTTGAATGACGAGTGGGAAGTTGCGACCCGGCGACTTAGCCCGACGGTGTTGATCACACTGATCGAGTGGGCCGATGACGGCCTTGCGACGCTCTTTCGATCGCTCGATCCTGCAGGGCCTGCCATTTTTTCCGTCGCGTGGGCCGGTGAACAGAAATCGAAAAACTGGATGGATGTCGCTCGGGACTACACCGAGAAATGGCATCACACGCAGCAGATCTTCATCGCCACAAAACGCCCCAGCACCATCCTGACGCGGGAACTGGCATACCCGTGCCTCGACATTTTCATGCGTGCGCTGCCCTACACCTTTCGCGATGTTCAAGCGGATGTCGGCAGTCTGATCGAAGTTGTGGTGACCGACGACGCAGGCGGCCGCTGGTTTGTGGAGCGAACAGAATCCGGCTGGGAACAGATTGCGAAGACATCCCGCCGACCCACGTCCACCGTCACGATGAATCTCGACACGGCGTGGAGGCTGCTGACAAAGCGCCGCACACTCGAAGCTGTCCAGCAGCAGTTTCCCGACATTAACATCACCGGAGATACACCACTTGGGCGACATGCCCTGACGATGGTGTCGGTGATGGCGTAAGTCCGTGCCCGGCGATGCAGGGATCTTTCTCACAGCGTCTTGAGGGTGCCTTCTCAGCAGTCGTTTCGATTGACGATTCAGACAGTTGATGCCAAAGCCCCGTCACCCGTGCGCGATGCAATTGCATCCCATGGCGTACCACCCTTTCACGACAGTGACGTTTCCCCATGTCGCAAAGACGAGGATCAGCACGAAGGGAATGGCGTCAAGGAGATTGAGTGCAGTCCAATTTTCCTAGCATCCGCAGGCCTACCGCAACCGGGATCGTTGTAATGAGTGAGACCCCGATTGCGGGCAATATGCCGAAAGTAACCGCCACGAACAACAGTTCGAGCATACAAATCACAATGTAGCCGACGATGGCATACCCAAAATATTGCGCGTTCCGCTTCATCCGAGTTCACCTTCTGGAAAAGGAGAGGCGTGCCATTTTGACTATGTAAAACGTCCGCTTTCAATCGTTCTTCATCGCTTGTTCATTCGGCATACACATCGATGCTCAGAATCTCTTGAATCACGGGGACTCGCCCCGAAGGTGCCTGCCCCCGTGATTTCAACAGGTTGCGAATGCGTGCTCAACCCTTGTGGCGTCGGTCGCGAGCCGATTTGCTTGTGACCCTTTAACCGGGGCGGCTGCCGGATGAGGCGCATGGAGATTCTTCAGGGAGACCGAAAATGCGTTGGGTGATGATGATCGTGTGTGTCGTGTCGTTCACCTCTCCCTGTTCCGCCTGGTGGGAAAGTGGGCATCATCTGATTTCGCTCTTGGCGTACGAGCAGTTGTCCGATGAAGAACAAGAAACATTCCGGACAGTGCTTGCCGCACACCCGCGGTTTGCGGTCGATTTTGTGCTGCCCGCCAACGTGAATGGCGAATTTGAAGCGATGGAATGGCGAATCGGCCGGGCAGGGTACTGGCCGGATGTTGCACGTTCACAACCCGCCTTTGATCGACCGTCCTGGCACTATCAACTCGGCGCGACGCTGGTTGTCGGGACGGTTGAGAACGTGCCGCCCAATCCGGGACCCCTTCCCGAAGGGGCGACATTGGACTCGGCGAATCTGCATCTTGCACAAGCGGTTGCCTTATCGCGAAACGTCTTACACGACAAGACCCAACCGGCGGCGGATCGAGCCGTTGCTCTGTGTTGGTTGATTCACCTGGCGGGTGACGCACATCAGCCGTGTCACGCCGGTAGTCTTTATCGACCGGTCGTGTTTCCCAATGGCGACCGCGGGGCAAATTGGATTCCGACCAAACAAGTCGGCAACCTGCATGCTCTTTGGGATTCACTGCTCGGGCAGCAGTTCGATGCGGGCGATATTCGGCGGCGAGTTCGAGAGATTCAGATTGATCAGCCGTTGGTGGAAAGCGCTCAGATTGCGACGAATGATCCCGATGGATTGGATCCATTGCGATGGCTGAAAGAGAGTGCGGAATTTGGTCGCAGCCATGTCTATACGGAGGAAGTCCTGGCGGCAGTGGAAGCCGCGGTGACGCGCGAAGGTCATCGTCTGGAGATGATTGATCTTCCCGAACAGTACCTGAAGGCGGCGGGGCGTGTCGCACGGCAGCGCGCCGCGTTCGCGGGGTTTCGGTTGGCCGCGATGTTGAAGAAAGACCTGTGAGGCACACGTGGTGAAGGATTTTGAGACGAGCAAAGTTTTTGTCCTTCGTTCCCGCATCTTCCCTCGTTACCAAGCTCCCGCTTGGCAACGCCTCTTGCGATCTCGATTTCTGCCGCACAGGAACATGTCCTCGGATCGACGGACACATTTCTGATGTGTCGGAATCGTTGTCAAGCGGGAGCTTGGCAACGAGGGGAATTGGAAACCCACCGCGTTGTGACGCGAATCCGGACGGAGATCGCGCGTACAACTCGCTTCCTGCGGGGTGTACCGTTCAACTCTTAATGTCGATCGTAATCGGGTCGCTCTCGTCGCTGACGTTCACCGAAAGTCCGTCGGGGCGAGCGACATTGTAGCGCGGGGGAAGTCGTTGGCGGACTTGATTGATCTGGCCCTGGTCGGTGGGACGGACTTCTTCCAGATCGACGAGCACCACCTTGCACGTTCCGACGACCGCACCATTTCGGCCGTCGGAGGTCTTCAGAGTGAAGAAACCGCTTTCGTCGCTGACGCCCGAGGAGGTGGGAGAATTCGGGCCCGACGTCAAATCAGGATAGAATTGGACGAGGATATTCTCGGCGGGTTGACCGTTAATAGTCACGACTCCCGCTGCTGCCGCCAGCTTGAGTGGCTTCGCGCGCTGACATCCTACATCGGCGGTCAGCGTGATCAAGCCGCTCGCCAGTACGAAGGCCGTTTGAAATCGTGGAATCATTGGATCAGGTTCCTGGCGAATGGTGTGCGATGGGCGCTGCCTGGTGCTTCCTTCGTTTTCCTCATGCCCCTCGTTCCCTCGTGACCAAGCTTCCGCTTTCCCCTCGTTACCAAGCTCCCGCTTGGTAACGTCTCTTGCGGTCAGGTTCTCGATTGCGAAGGACGTGGCCCGGGCCCTATGTGCACACTTCCGATGTGGAGGAAGCGTTACCAAGCGGGAGCTTGGTCACGAGGGATCTAACGAGAGAAATCCGGGCTAGAACCGGACATCCTCAAGCTCGCGATGCTTCCCGGTTCAGTTCCCGCCGTCAATGACCTGGCCGTCTTGTGTCTGACACATGTAGCCCAGCACGATCTGCGACATGTTGCTGGAGAGAAATCGGACCGATCCGTCACAGAAGACCAGATTGGCGCCACCCGTGTGACCGCTGCCAAAGGCACTCAGTCGCATGTCCTGATAGGTATAGTAGGTCGCACAACTCGCTGGTGCGCCGGCGTCTCCGTAGGCCCATGGCAGCTTGTAGCCAATGGGTGCAAACGAGCCGCCGAAGATGTTGCTTGAGCCGTTTCCGCCGCTTGCAGGATACCAGCGGGACCAGGTGGCAATCGTGCTGCCGGAATTGCAGTTCGGTGGCGTGACGGTGAAGGTGTCGAAATTCTTGTCGACATGATGCATTTCACCGAACATCACAGTGTTACTCGTCCCGTCGGTGATGAACGGAATGGAGACACAGATCCCGTTGGGGGCCGTCGCCGCCTTCCCCGCGTTCGGTCCGACTTCCATGAACACGCCGTCGTTCAAGCAGCTTGTATAGAACACGGGTCTTGAACCGGCATTCGCGCGGTAGCTGGTGGCTCCATAATATTGAACGGCTGGTGCGCTGCCGGAGTTGTAACGATACGAGCCAGAACTGCTGTCGCCGAAATCAGAGGGGCAGAGAAACGCGGGAATGACAGCGCCCGATAACTGCCCCGCTTGAGTACCGATATTGGCACGTGGAATATTGGTATCGAACGAGTTGTAGAGATTGCCTTGTTCCATATAGGGCAGCAGAAAGTAAAGTGCCGGGTGTCCTTGATAACCGTTGTAGGACGCAGTGGCATTCCCAAGCAGTCGTGTCTGCGTATAGCCGGGCGGAAACGTTAACGCGACATCGTGATAGTTGTGTGCGGCCAGGCCGATTTGCTTGAGGTTATTCTTGCATTGCGTGCGTCGAGCGGCTTCTCGGGCCTGTTGTACGGCAGGTAAGAGCAGCGCGATCAGCACGGCGATGATCGCAATGACGACCAAGAGTTCAATCAGTGTGAATCCGCGAGGTTTTGGACGAACCGATGCTTGCAAAGAAACAGGCATGACGAAAAGGTCCTTTCGGTGAAGAGGCGCGGCGATCTCGCCGTGAAAAAGAGCGGCAACTCAGATTGTCATTCGCGCGAAGGGCCCAGATCAGCGGAGATCTTATTGCGACAGATCAAGACGCGATGAGCGGTTCCTTAAAACTCCATGAAGTCAGGAAACTTCTGATGGGCGTAGCGCGAGAGCGGAAATGAGAGAATCGCCGTTGCCCTTGTTTGCAAAGCGCCGGTGGGTGAGTTGCTCGCGCGATCTTTGCTGAGACGTTGCCAAAGTCGTCAGCGGCGGTCTGGCGTCCCGGACGCACGCAAGGGTGTCCAAGGGTATGAACGTCTCAGCAGATTTCAGTCGACCAGGATTTCGAGGGGAGGAATCACACGCGGTGGTCCTTCGACAATATAGCGCGAGACAATCTCGGCCAGCGACAGTGGCGTCAGTCGCTCGGTGGCTTGCCAGAGTGATGAAGCGGACCACCACCGCGATTCGACAACTGTGCTCATCGCGAGATCCGCAGCGGGCGTCGGTTCAAAACGAGCAACATGGATGACGAAATAGTCCTCGCGCTGACAGAATCGTTTGCCGTCCCAGCTGAATGTGTGCTGTCGACGCCAGACTGCGTGTCCCATCTCAAACTGCGTGAGCTGAAGTTCTTCCTGCAATTCACGACGCAGTGCCGCTTCGGCGGTTTCGCCCGGTTCGAGGCCGCCGCCGGGGGTGATCCAGAATGATTCGTTGAGTTCGGGAAGTTGAATGCGGAAGAGCAGGACGTCGTGGTCTGGTGTCAGCAGAATGGCGCGTGCGGAGTGACGATCGATGATCGGCACTGACGGGGATGGCATGCCGGAGTTCCAAAAGGGAATTCGGTGATCAGAGGGCACTGTTTTGAAACCCTGAGAGCGTACCGACTTGCTGACCGAATCGCCGAGCGTGGATGGTGACGACGGAAAATTTTCTGGTTCTCAAGCTCTGCTTGAGGGTGTCCGGGAATTCAAAGTGCAATTTCTCGGGCTTCTGCGAGAAACCTAAAATAACGAGTTATGTCGATATTCGATTTCGAGATGGATTTGACGAAAACCCTTATTTTGATTGTGTTTTCCAAGAATGAATTCCCGGACACCTTCAAGCGGGAGCTTGGTAACGAGGCGGCCAACGACCGAATCCATGAACGTGTTGCCTGCACGGTGATGATGTGGACCTTGCCGCGTGCTTACAGCAGTTCGGAGATCACTTGTCGGTTTTCGAGCAGGTATTGAGGGCGGCCGTTGGGGTCGTTCAGGACGACCGTGTTCGGGTCGATGCCCAGTTGCTGGTAGACGGTGTGGAAGACGTGCTGGAGATGGACGGGGCGTTCGATCGGTTCTTCACCGTTCTTGCTCGTGGCTCCGATCGCCTGTCCATGCCGGAGGCCTCCACCTGCCAGGAAGAAGAATGACGCGCGTGGCCAATGGTCGCGGCCCGCTGTCTTGTTGACACGCGGAGTTCGACCAAATTCGCCCGACATCATGATGATCGTGTTGTCGAGAGCTCCGTGTGCCTCGAGATCGTTGATCAGTGCCGACATTCCTTGATCCAGTGCCGGAACCAACCGGCGCATTTGCACGAAATTGTTGCCGTGTGTATCCCAGCCGCCCCACGAAAACGAGACACAACGCACACCCGCTTGAATCAGGCGGCTGGCTAGCAGGAATCGATCGTTACCCAGATTATTCTTGGCGGCAAATCGATCGACGACGCGCGGGTCTTCCTGGCGGATATCCAGGGCTTTGGCGAGTTGCCCCGATGTGACAATTCCGACCGCGCGTTCGGTGTAACTGTCGATCGCGGACAGCATGCCCGAATTGTCGACGCTTCGCTGCATCCGATCGAGTCCTTCCAGCAGGGCTCGGCGATCGTCGAGGCGTTCGAGCGACACGTTCTGGTTCAAGCTGAGGTTCTGGCGTCCTTGTGCATCCGGACGATATCCGGCATTGATCTGCCCGGTGAATCCGGAACGGGTCCATCCGGTGAGATCGACGAAGGTCGGCGCCGTGCCGTGTTCCGTCGTTTGTGATGGGCCCCACAGTCTAGACATGACAGAACCAATGCCCGGTCGTCCACCCAGATTTTTCAGGGACAGTTCGCTCCAACCGGAATCACTTTGGAACGGGGCATGTTCATTTCGCAAACCGGTGATCGACCGGACCACGGAGAACTGATTTCCAATTCGCGCGAGGCGTGGCATCAGTTCACAGATGTCGAGACCGGGAACGTTCGTGGCGATCGGCGAAAGCTCTCCACGGAATTCGCGGGGCGCCTTCGGCTTGAGGTCGAACAAGTCCAGATGTGTGGGGCCGCCAGGCAGATAGATATTGATGATCGACTTGCCGGTGGCGAGACTGCCCGAGGCATGTTCTGCTCGCAGCAAGCCGGGCAGGGTAAGACCACCGAAGGCCAGTCCGCCGATTCGCAGAAAATCGCGTCGCGCGAACCGATCACAGAACTGGTGCGCCGCTCCATGGAACGTGAGCATGATGTCTCTCCCGAGAACGAATGCTGCGACTGGCCCATGCGCGCAGTGTATCCATCGAGAAAGACAAATCAATATTTTCTCGCGCCAGCCGCACCCGTCTTAAACGGAATTCAGCTTGCGAGTCTTCGTTCTCTTCCTCCGTGTCTCTGCGCCTCTGTGTCTCAAATACCCCCACTGGATCCACTTGTACGTTTCGTGTACTTCGGGAACACACGGGTGGGTGTGGAGACACGGAGGCGCGGAGACACAGAGAAAGTCAGAAGCGAAGACTAAGAGATTAGCCGACGAATTCGTTGCCGACTTTGCGGGCGCGTTCGGGTTTGTCGATGTTGATATTCAGTTTCAGGCCTGCTTCGACCAGCAGGTTCCAACCGGCCGCAAGCTGGACGAAGACCGAGAGGTCGCCGGCGTCGGGAATTTGAATCGTGGGGAACAGTGTCTTGCGAGTGGAGATCGCAATGACGGTCAGGCCGACACCTTTCACGAGGACATCGTGGAACTTCTGTTCGGACTCTTCGAACGGATCGATCCAGACCACCACGTCGTCGGCCTGCATCGCTTCTTCGATTCCGTGGACGGCGTAGGTTCCTTCGAGATAGTCACCCCGTTTGCGGGCGATTTCGTTGGTTTTCAGTGTCAGTTCCTCGGCGACACCATCGTTTCGTCCCGCGAAGTAGATCGAGGTGGCCTTGGCCATCTTCTGGGAAATCTCGGCATCGATCGGCAGTGCGAGTGCCGCCAGGAATTGGTCGGCGAGCGTCGACAAGCGGCCGGCGAGCGTTTCCTGTCCGGCGATACTTTCGACCAGTGCACGGCAGTAGAGCGCCTGCTCGACGACGCTTTTCGTCGCCGCCACGGCCCCCTCTTTGCCGCAGGTCAGCACACGGCCGCTGGTGGACAGGGCCTCCAGCGGTGATTGAGGCATCGCCGTCAGGCTGTACAGCCAGGGGCTGTTGGCGGCTTTCAGGCCATTGAACAGCCGAATCACTTCGGCGGTGCGGCCCGAGTTCGACATGCCGAGCACGGCCCAGCCGTTCAGATCGTACTCTTGCGACTGACGTCCCGCTTCGGTGATCAGCGTGCAGGGCCAGCCCTTGCGGCGCGAATGGGCGATGGCACTCTTCGCGGGGAACATCCGGCTCGAGCCTTCGCCGGTCATCAGCAATTTTCCCGCCTTGGCGATCTGTGTCGCGGCGGCTTTGACCACCGTCGGATCAAATGTCCGAATGACATTCGCGGCGGTGACCATGTCGGTAATCAGGTTGAATTGCGAATAGGGAGGTTTGCCTTCGATCACGTCGACGTTCCTTTGCTGTCGCCAAATTGAATCATTGTCGAAACCAAGCTCAGGCGTGGGCATGAGGTCGATTTCGGTTCGAAAATGCGGTCCGTTCTGGACGGGAGGGTGTAAGGGAGCACGGGGACGATTTTGCCACGGTGCCGCAGTGATTACAGTGCCGCAGTGACCATGGTGTGACTGCGGCACCGTTCGTGAAATCCATCGGTTACGGCTTGGCGCGTTTGGCAGCCAGGCTGGCGTAGGTCGGCAGTGGCCCCATGAGCGGTGTGACATAATCGAGGAACGCCTTGGTCACGCCAAAACCATCTTTGGTAATAAAATGATTGGGCATTGGTCGCTCGTGGTTCGCGACTTCACTCAGTGAAATGGTACCAAACCCCATCTGGTACTTTTCGCTCGGTTTGTTCAATCGGTTCATCGTAACCATGACGCCACCGACACCGCTGGCGGCCAGCTTAACGGCCTGCTGCCCGCAGGCGAACGCTTCGTCGAAGTCGAGCTTCACGCCCCGATCGGCACCGCACATCGGCAGCGACTCGGTGACCTGGAATTCACCGCGCCAGCCGAATTCGTCCGCGATGATCCGATGCAGGACCATTGCCGCGCTGGTACCGCCCATCGCACCGAATTCGGTGTTGCCGAATTTGTCCTTGGTGGTCGAAACGCTGACGGGCGTGCCGTCGGCATTGGTGATTCCTTCGCCGCAGACGATGCTGACGAAGCCGTGGCTCTTGTGTGCTTTGGCGACCGCCGCCAGGAACGCCGCTCGGTCGAAAGGCCGTTCGGGCAGCAGCAAGACATGAGGAGCCGATTCGCCGCCGATTCGGGCACAGGCGGCGGCGGCAGGCAGCCATCCGGCGCTGCGACCGATCGACTGAAAGACCACGAACTGATCGACTTTCTGCATGTCGCGAGCGAGGATTCCGGCCTGCAGGACGCTGAGAGCGACATAGCGTGCGGCGCTGGGGTAGCCGGGCGTGTGGTCGGTACCGTGTAGATCGTTGTCGACCGTCTTTGGGACGCCGACACCGACCATTTCATGACCGTTCTCGTTGGCGTATTTGGTGACGCGATGGATCGTGTCCATCGTGTCGTTACCGCCAATCATGAAGTAATAGCGGATGTCGTACTTCTTAAGTTGTTTCAGCACGGCGGGAAAATGTTCGTCCTTCAGCTTGAGTCGGCTGGAACCGAGCGCGCTGCCGGGCGTCGAACGCAGACCTTTCAGGACATCTGGGGATTCGCTGCCCAGGTCGATCAGGAAATCGTTTAGAACGCCTTCGATGCCGTAGCGCATCCCGAAGACACGGTCGATTTTCTTGGACTTGAGCGCGCCGTCAACGACACCTGCAAGTGATGAGTTAATGACCGAAGTCGGGCCACCCGATTGACCGACCAACACGTTACCCTTCGCCATTTGCAATCTGCTTCCTCATGAGAAGGCTGCGTTCTGCAGCGCTACGTCGCTAATTCTGTTGCGCCACAGCCGGTTCTGGGCGCCTCTTTAACTCGTCTTGCCAGGGTCACTCGACTGTGGTCGGAAGACGTAAGTTGTAGATGGATCGACCGGAATCCAACAGAGGATTAGGTAGATTAGCGGAGCTTGCGCGAAGTTGGAAACGAAGCGGGTGATGGGGAATTCCGAACCGGTCTGGTGTCGACGGCAAAGGAACGTTCGAGTCTTTCAGAAATCTCCCGGCATGTCTGGGTGTCTCAGTCTGCCCCCACTCGATCCACTGGAACGTTTCGCGGACTTTTGGAGCATACGGGTGCGGACGACACCGAGGACGTTCGTGGTCGTGATGGATCGACGTGTGGCGTGGTTTCTTGGCGACAGGTGTTGTTTTCCGTCAACGCGACTGTATGTCGTCGTGTACGAAATGTTGCTGCGGATGCGCGATCGTAGCGATTGAGCGTTCGATTTCAGGGTTCAAACGGAATGGCATTCGGTTTGCCTCATCAGTCGGAGATCATCTCTTCCGCACCTACGAGGTCCTTATGGATTCTTCCCACCGTGGAGTCTCGGCCAGAACTGTTGCTGAACTGGCCCTGGTGATTTCGAAAGCCGCTCGAACTCATCTCAACCATTCCCACAAACCTTCCGCCGCGTCGTTGAAGCTTTTCTGGCAAAGCAGCCGCTCGCTTGAGAAACGCTGGGCGACGGCGCTCGACGAATGGACGGTTGCCGGATCACGCGACCTCGCGATCCTCGAGCAACTGGCGATGCGTCTGCTGACGTCCGAGATGGTCGTTCGCATCTGGGGAACGATCCTCGGCAGCATTGATCGAATTGGGCAGGACGACGACCTGATTCGAGTCGCTCAAAGCGCGGTCGGCTGTTTCACTCGTTCGCGAAACAGTCTGTTGACGTTGCTGGTCGCGGTGCCTGAGCGAGATCAGCAGCATGCACAACGAATCGATCGGTTGCGCCGTCGCTGTGAGCGTTGGACGGACCTGCTGTTGGGGCCGATCGCGGTGAAGAGCGGTTGTTTCGAGTTCGCCTTCAGTCCTGAGCGGGCGCTCGATTTTGGCGAAGAACTGCTGGCCAGTGATGTGGCGACGGGGCCGAATCCCGCCGAACATCTGGTGCTTGCCAGTATGCAGCTCACGTTTGGTCCTCATCTTTCGGCGGACGGCGACAATGATGATGTGGAACTGGTTTCGCTCATTCAGTCGGTGATCTCGCACCTTCCCACCGCTGCGTTTCAGCGCAATGGTTCGCTGCGAAGTCTACTCGAACAACGGTTGATCCTGGGGGCGAAGCGTTCCGAACGCCAGCCAGAACGGGACGTGGGGCCCGATTCCATCGTGCCGCTGTTTCCGCATTCTTGACCGAAGCGTTTCTTACGTGGCCCCTCGGCGGTAGCAGCCAAAGGCCAGGATGCTGCACAGCCCGAAGCCAACGTACAGTAGCGTCCAGTCCGATTGCCGTTCCGGTTCTTCGTCATCGGTGGCGGCGGGGCGAGATCGAATCAATTGCGGCGCGGCTTGATGGCGGACGGCCGTGACAGGTTCGACGACATCAAAGTCGGGTGGAGCGACGTCCGCGTCATCCGAATCGAACGTGGATTGTGATGCCGTCGACCTCAACCCCTCCGGGGCCCTGCGGCGGGATTCTGATTCCGTTGTCTCACCTTCGACCGGTTCGGGAAATGTGGATGAGGTTGGGGCGGCGATCATTGCATGTTCGTCGCGATGGCGGCGCGCGGATGTGGATACAGTCAGATCGTCCGGCTCTAATCCTTCCAACGAGACACTCCGATTCGCTTGAACCACCGCGTCGGGTGCCTCGGTATCCGCAGAACGACTGGCCTGGCGGTTTGACGAAGCGGATTTCGTTTTCGAGGGCGGTTGCGGCGAACTGGGTGGAATCACTTGTTTGGCGGCAGATCCCGCATCGGCCGATGATCCCCTTTTTTTCTGGCGGAACATCGTCGACCAATCTCGCCTGATCCTGGCGAGTCCCGTCGTGTCGGGCTCGGGGCGTGTCGCCTTTGAGTCGGCCGACAGGGCACCCGCAGGCGGTTCGTCTGAGAACTTGGGTTCGTCGAATTCCGAGGCGTCCGCCGTTTCCACTGGAGTGCTCTCAAACTGCGGGGTGAGTTTCAGGCGAATCGCTTCCAGCTGACCTTCAATCTGTCGGACCAGATCGATCGGTCGATCTTCGTCTGGTGCATACTCGATTTGAGCCGTGTCGCCGATCTGTTGCGCCTGCAGCGCCGTGTTGTGTGCCTGGTCCACCTGGCCAATTTCCAGCAACTTCTTGGCTCGTACCAGCAGTGCGTCGACGTGCAGGCGTTCGTTCAGGGTTGTCAGACTTCGTTGCGGCAATGATCCCGACTCGAAATCACTGTTGTTCAAGGCCGCATTCAGGCGATCCATCGACGAGACGGTGCGGACGGTCTGGTCCGCCGATTCGTCGTCTTCCACATCATCGCCATCGCGCTCGGTGTCTGAATCACTGTCCAACAGTGGAGCTTCTGGAGCGAGGGCGAGCGAATCCGTCGTGTTCGCAGGCAGTTTTCGTCGTTTTTCCGGCTGAGCCGTCCGAGCCGACGTCGGCTGCGAGTCGTCAACTGGATCTGGTTTCAGCGCGACGTTGGCCGCCATGGCTGGTTCGGCCAGCGGTTCCGGCTTTTCGGGCGTTCGAACGGCGACATGGGTGAGAGCATGACGGCGCGTCGATGTGCATCCCATGGGGTGACACAGCGCAAGCGCCAGTACGACAGTGAGCCACACCCTTCGCTGATGCGTCGCCGCGCAAGTCACACAAGATCGGAATAGACGCCGCAAGACAGTTTGCCCCGAGAGACTGACCGGGAATTGACCCTATCAGTTCTATCGGCCTTGCGGACTTTTCGGTTTACGCAAAGGGGGCTCAGGGAGCTGTGATCGGCAGGTTTTGCCGATGCGGACTCGTCTGCGGCGAATAGCGGGCGTGCGTTTGTTCAGTCGACCGACCAGAAATCGTCTTCGTCAACGACGTGATGTCGCGCGATCGGCGGAGGAAGTTCGCTGACATGCTTGATGGTGCGCTTCTTCTCGACGGGGTCGATGCCCGTCAGGGGGTAGGCGTTCAGCATCTGGTTGATCCGGATTTCGACATTGGTCAACTGCTGACCTTCATCCGGAGCGACGAACGTGATCGCAGCGCCTTGGCCTTCCGTCGACGAGAGTCGCCCCGTGCGTCCGATACGGTGCACGTAGTCGTCGCAATCCTCGGGGATGTCGTAGTTGATGATGTGCGAGATTCCGCTGACGTCGATTCCGCGGCCCATCACATCGGTCGCGATCAACAGGCGAATTTCCCCTTCGCGAAACTCACGCATGACGCGATCGCGGGCACTTTGGGCGAGGTCGCCGTGGATAAATGCCATCTTGGGAAGTCGACCGGCAAACCGTCGGTGAACTTCTTCTGCTCCGCGTTTGGTGCGTGTGAAGACGATTGCCTGTTGCGGCCGTTCTTGAACGAGCAACCGCACGAGTGCCCCGAACTTGCGGTGATGATCGACCGTCACGTAGTACTGGTCAATCGTGTCGTGCGAGACGCTGGCAATCGAGACATCGATCCGCTGGGGATCTTTCATGTAGCGGCGGGCCAGCCGTTCGACGGGTGACGGCAGTGTCGCGGAGAGTAGCAGCGTCTGACGCTCTTCCGGACATTGACGCAGGATCTTTTCGATGTCGGGTCGGAACCCGATGTCCAGCATCCGGTCAGCTTCATCGAGAACCACAATTTTCAGGTCGGGCATCTTCAGCAGCCGTCGACCCATCAGGTCGATGACGCGACCGGGTGTGCCGATGACGACTTGGGCTCCCTCTTCCAACTGCTTCATCTGTTGCCGAATGGGTCGGCCACCGACAAGGCACGCGGTCGTGACGGCGCTTTTGAACGCCAGTCGTTCGACTTCGTTGGAAACCTGCTGGCTGAGTTCGCGTGTTGGCGTCAGGACAAGGGCCTGGGTGCGCGGATCATCCAGATCGATGAGATCGAGAATAGGCAGCACAAATGCCGCCGTTTTTCCGGTACCAGTGCGTGCCTGGCCAATGCAATCGCGACCCGTCAGCGCGACGGGAACAAATGCTGATTGAATGGGGCTGGGCAGGGTGAAACCCGCTCGCTTGATCGAGACCAGCAGGTCCTGACTAAGTCCCAAATCTTCAAAACAGGGAGGAGCTTGCTCCATATCTGAGATCAACCGATCAATAACTTGGATAATCCATCCGCCTTCAACGCCAAATGCGTCGTGTGTTTACAACCGACCTGCAAAGCCGTCGGGGAACAGGTCACTCGATCTCAACAGCCACCAATGACCGAGGAGAGAACCGTTACGCGTGGCAAATTGCTTACATTTCAACATCCATAGCGTATGTCGCAAATCGACCCTGGTCAATCGTGCGGGCAGAATCAGACAATTTCTTGTCGAAACGACGAAGAAATCGAACCTTGATCGAGCTCGAACGCGGATCACCGATCACAGCCCAAAGGAAAGGGGCAGGCACATTTTCCCGGTTCAATTGGAATTCACAATGCATCGACTAGAGTAACTCTTCCCTTTAACGCGGGAAAATGAGCGATTCCCCGCGGCCTGTGAACGGTGACCGAATGCGGTGTGAGCCAGCGGACTCCGTTCGCATATTCACAAAGTCTGGTTCCGGTTTCGAATGCAAACGATGAGGTCGGCGATGCGGCTGGGTTACAATACCAACGGGACGACAGGACATCGCTGGGATCAGGCCATCGAACTGATGGCCGAGTGTGGATACCGGTCCGTCGCGATTACCGTTGACCACCACTGCCTCGATCCGTTTTCAGAAAAACTTGCGAACGAACTGGATCGAATGCGTCGCTTGCTCGACCGCTTTCAAATGACGTCCGTCATCGAAACGGGGGCTCGCTTTTTGCTTGATCCCTGCCACAAGCACGAACCGACGTTGGTCAGTCCCGCGGCCGATGCCCGGGCCGTTCGCGTCGATTTCCTCAGGCGCTGCATTCAGCTTGCGAAAGAGCTCAATTCGGACGCGGTGTCGTTCTGGGCTGGCATCCTGCGTGACGACGCCCCTGATCAGGTGGCGTATCAGCGTCTGGCCGATGGTTGCCAGGCGGTACTGGATACGGCGGTGGCGGCCGGGGTGCGCCTCGCCTTCGAACCGGAACCGGGGATGCTCGTTCAGACCTTTGACGATTACCGACGGCTGCTCGCGATGGTCGACGGACCCGGTTTCGGACTGGCCGTCGATATCGGGCACGTCCATTGTCTTGAGTCACAATCGATCTCGGCGGGGCTGAGCGAATGGCGGGATCGGCTGTATACATTGCACATCGAAGACATGCATCGCGGCGTTCATGACCATTTGCGTTTCGGAGAAGGGACGATCGATTTTCCGCCCGTGTTCCGCACTCTGAAAGAGATCGGCTACACCGGCAGTGTGAATGTCGAACTGAGTCGCCACAGTCACGTGGCCCCCGAAGTCATGCGTGAATCCTTCGAGTTCCTTTCGCCGCTCGTTTCCTGACGAACCTTAATCCAATTTCGGCAGACCCAGCTTGCGCCGTTCTTCGTTCAGCCAGAGGAACGCGCGAGGTTCCTTCTTGAGAAACTTGATGAGCTGTGATGAGGTGCAGCTCAGTTGTTCGGCGCTGCCGGGCAGATGGCATTGCCGCGCATGAACGACATCCATTGCTTCGGCCAGCATCGTCGGATAGTCCTCGTGCTCGGCATTCACCCCGATTTTGCCCTCGTGGCATCGTGAACGCCAAAGCGGTGTCGGTGCGGCGTCTGCCAGGTGAGCGGTACGAACGTCGACGGCCAGATTCAGTCGCAAGCGTTTCACGGCGTTCCGATGATTGTCGAATTGGCTTCGTCGCTCGGCTGCCTGTCCTTCGATTCCGGTCGGCAGGTGACGGATGACCACGGCGGATTCGGTCTTATTGCGATGCTGACCACCCGGTCCGCGTCGGCGTTCGTGGCGAATCTCACAATCGCGTAAGAGCAGTTCGACTGGCTGGGCGGCGGGGTGTGTGATTTGTTCAGTCATCGGTTCAGCTTGTCGGCGATTGGCCAATCGGTCAACAGAATGAAAGCGAGCAGACATAGCTCCGTGACCGCATCATACGATATAACGTCGCGAACCGTTCCATTCGGTCGCGGACTTCGCGCACGGTGATTGGGATTGAACGGGTTTGGCGTCGGATCTCTCAAGCTTCCCCGTGAATTGGCCGGACGATGACACAACCTTGTACAACATTAGGAATGACACCCAGTTTTGGGTTTGGCGATCGAATCGGCCTGGCGACTCCAGGACATGTGGCGGCGATGAAAGAAGCCGGTGCAGGGATTGCGGGGATTTTCCCACAGCAGTCAATTCGTGAAATGACACGGACCTCGCGGACGCCGGCTCAGGTGATGGGCGATGCGATGCAGGCGGTTGAGGCCTGTGGTTGGGACGGCCCGGTGGGCGCCGATGCCGACCATTTGAAAACCCCCGCCGACGTCGATGCCACGTCGGCCGTCGGGTTCACGTTCTTCACCATCGATCCGTCGGGATACGTCGATCAGAAGGCCGATGATTACAGCGAGAATCTGGTCCGCGAAAAGTTCTCGGCTTTGACGACGGAAGTCTCGTGGATTGATGGGTACAAAGGTCGCAACGTCACGCTGTCGACGGGAACCACATTCGAATTGACTGACGAGGCCTGTCTGCGTGCGGGCGTGAAGTACGGACGAGCCATCAATCAGGCGGTGGCATTGGCCGACTACATCCGCACGGTTCAGACCGCAGCGAATCGCGACTACGAAATTGAATTGAGCGTCGACGAAACCGATCAGCCGACGACGCTGGCCGAGCACTACATCATCGCGGATCAGTGTCTGTCGCGTGGGATGAAGCTGGTCAGCCTGGCGCCGCGATTCATCGGGCATTTTGAAAAAGGCGTTGATTTCAAAGGCGATCTGGCTGCGCTCGATCGATCACTGGCTGATCACGCCGCGATTGCCAAGTCGCTGGGGCCTTATAAGCTGAGCCTTCATTCCGGGTCGGACAAGCTGTCGATGTACGCCTCTTTGGCGAAGGCCACGGGTGGATGCTTTCATGTCAAAACTGCCGGCACCAGTTATCTGGAAGCACTGCGAGTCGTCGCGAAGCACGACGCCCCTCTCTTTCGTCGTTTGATCGACTTCGCGCGCGACCGCTACAACATCGATCGCGCGACGTATCACGTCTCGGCCACCTTGCATTCGGCCCCGACGACGGCAGAGTGTCCGGTGATCAGCGAACTCGAAAAGCACTACCTTGAGTGCTGGAAGGGTGTTCCCGAAGGTCGCGGATTCACGAAACCCGGACGCCAGATCCTGCACTGCACGTTCGGTTCAACACTAACTGATCCGACGCTTGGAGCGGCAGTGAAAAGTCTGCTTGCCGCACACACGGAAAGTTATACCGCCGTCCTTCGCGAGCACTTCGTGCGGCACCTGCGAAGTTTGAAGGCCGGAATGTAAAGTCTGGTTCGTTCAGGGTGTTGACGTTTCCCTCGTAACCAAGCTCCCGCTGGGTAACGCGTCCGCCACCTCAGAAATGTGGACGACGGTTCCTGGCCACTTTCCGGCTCGACGGCCGACAAGATCACAAGAGGCGTTACCCTGCAGGAGCTTGGTAACGAGGCGGCGAAACGAGGGAACGCGCCCCAACTGACCGGCTTGATTGAAACAAAGGGGGCTGGCTCCACCAGGTGCCTGTCCCCTTTGTTTCAATCATGGGATTCACTGCGCGACGTTGTGGACGACCAGTACCCTCATTACTTCGTGGACGAGGTCGTCGTCGTGGCCGGCGGGACGGCGATGCCCGAGTGATCACAGGCACGCATTTGGAACGTCCAAGCTTGAGCCCATTCTTCCGTCTGCTCGTTCTGGCAGATCTTCAGCAGGATTACGTTTGGTCCTGGTTTCAGGCGTGCTGTCACCTTGTACTGATCGAGAAACGTGCCGCGGTGATACTCGTCACGGGCGAAGATCAGTTCGCCATTGACCCACAACTTCCAGGCGTTCGGCGTCCCTAGACGAAGTTCGATCTCGCGGGCCTTGTCGGCGACGAAGGTGGTTGTCGCGTACGTGACAGCACCTTTATGAGGAGCCGTCTTTTTCGCGATGTCGAACGTGCCGTACTCGTCGTCCGTCGCAAATGGCTGCCATTCGACGTCACCTGATTTTCCGGGGTACTTGGCTTTGAGATCGCGTTCTTTTTCGGGCGGATAGACGGTGTCAAATCCCTTCAGGCCGACATTGTCAAAGGGGCCGATCAGGTGCCATTCGGTCAAAAAACCGAAATGCTTTTGCAAGTCGATCGTTTCGCCCAGTTCTCGTAATGGTTTGACGATCGCTTTCACTTGATCGTCGTCGCTCGCACCGCTCAGCGCTTCCTTCAGGAGTGCGATTTCCGCAGGTTTCTCATTTGCTTCATGCGCTTTCGTGGCCTGAGCGATCAGGCGGTCGATGGCATCTCGGCGGAATTCGGGGCAGGCGTCGTGCAGCATGCCGGGGATCAATCGATCGGAAGCCGACGCGTCGACTTTGACGAGCCATTCGTAGGCCAACCGCCGTGCGTCGGGAGCCTGCGCCGTGTCTTTGACGAGTTCTTCCAGTGCGGCGGCGGGCAGCTTTCCCGTCTTTTTCAGTTCGTGATCGGCGATTGTGTCGATTACGCCTCGCAGCCAGTTCACGGCCAGCGGGTTCGCGCCCTGGAAACTCTTGAGCAAGGTCGGAAGGGTCGTGGCGGGGGCTTGCGATAGCTCTTTGGCGGCCCGAATGGCGTCGGCGTGATTCTTGCCATCTTTGTCGACCGACTTGATCGCTCGAATATTGTCTTCGGTCGACGCAGATTGGGCCAAATTCGGAATTGCCAGCAGACCGACACCCATCAGGGCACCGCAAAGCATCTTGGCGAAACGTCGCATCAACAAGTCTCCTTCAGGTCAACCACGTCGTGAAATCAACCTGCGCTGCGGCCTCGGAATGGAAATGAGGGCATTCGAACGGCTCGCTTCCTTTCGCGACTTTGAAACGGAATGGCCGCGTCGAATTTTAGCACGGGACTGACAGAAATGACCATTCAACGCGAAAACGTTACGATGATCTCTCCTGTTTTGAATTGGCTGCAGTTGTGAGCGGTGGGTCAATCGCCCGGTGTACCGCAGTGGCCTTCCTTAACGGTGTTCATCGCCATTTGTTCCCGAGGTCGTTTATGAAGTTCGCGATTTGCCACGAATTGTTTGAGAACTGGGATTGGAAGCGGCAATGTGAATTCATTGCCGAGCTGGGATATACGGGAATCGAGCTGGCTCCGTTTACGCAGGCCCCGCGTATCACCGATGTCTCTGGCGAGCGACGTCGGGAACTGCGGGCTCAGGCGGAAGATTACGGACTACAGATTTGCGGTCTGCACTGGCTGCTGGCAAAGACCGAAGGCCTGCATCTCACCACGAACGATAAGGCCACGCGGGATGCGACGGCGAAATATCTGATCGCTCTGGGGCAGGCCTGTGCGGATTTTGGAGGCACCTTCATGGTGTTCGGATCACCCGCGCAGCGGAACCTGCAGCCTGGCGTCACGCGTGAACAGGCGTATGAGAACGCTGCGGAAGTGTTCCGAACCGCACTGCCGGCCTTCGCGGATCGTGGCGTCAAAATCGCCATGGAACCGCTGACGCCATTGGAAACAAATTTCGTCAATACCTGCGGCGAAGCGGTCGAATTGATCGAACGCGTCGGGCACCCGAACTTTGTGCTGCATCAAGATGTCAAAGCGATGCTCAGTGAACCGACGCCGATTCCAGAACTAATCAAGAAGTACGCGCCGATCACCGGCCATTTTCACGTGAACGACGACAATCTGCTCGGGCCTGGAATGGGCCGCACCGATTATCATCCGATCGTAAAGGCCCTGCTGGAAACCAACTATTCCGGCTGGGTCAGCGTGGAAGTGTTCGACTACAAGCCGGGTGCGGAATTGATCGCACGGGAAAGTATCAACTACATGCGTCGTATTCTGGACGAAGTCAGCCGAGGCGAGTGACAAAGAGGACCATTGTCGTGAATCAGAACAACGACGCGATCCAGGTGGATCTCGGACCGCGCAGCTACGAGATCCCGATCGTCAGTCATCAGCTGGCCGATTGCGCCAAGACCTTCTACGACTGGTGGTACGTTCGCGACGGCATGTCGTCGGCATTCTGCAGCGAGCGGCCACCGCTGGGGAGCGCCTGGACCCAAGAGAAGCGTCGCGTCGATCCTCCGTTTGCCCTGCTGATCACCGATGCCAATGTGGCGGAACTGCATGGGAAGACGGTCCAGAAGGCTCTGATTGCGGCAGGGTGGCGCTGCGAAACAGAGATTCTTCCGGCCGGGGAAACGTCCAAATCGTTAGAGAAGATTTCGCAAGTCTATAACCGCCTGATCGACCTGAATGCCGATCGTCGCACCGTGATCGTGGCGGTCGGCGGCGGTGTCGTCGGCGATGCCGCGGGCTTCGTTGCAGCGACGTACATGCGGGGTCTGCCGTTTATTCAGGTCCCGACGACGTTGTTGTCGGCCGTTGACAGCTCTGTCGGTGGAAAGACAG
This sequence comes from Schlesneria paludicola DSM 18645, assembly GCF_000255655.1. Classification (NCBI taxonomy): domain Bacteria; kingdom Pseudomonadati; phylum Planctomycetota; class Planctomycetia; order Planctomycetales; family Planctomycetaceae; genus Schlesneria; species Schlesneria paludicola. The sequence goes on from NZ_JH636437.1 coordinate 329,555, forward strand.
GAGTCAATCACACGAAGGCCAAAAACATGATCGGGGCCTTCTATCAGCCGATCGGCGTCTTCATCGATACCACCACGATGGAATCGCTGCCGGATCGGGAATACCGCGCGGGACTGGCCGAAGTCGTCAAATATGGCGTAATCCTTGATGCCGGCTTTTTCGCGTATCTCGAACAGAACGTCGAGGCGATCAACGCGCGTCAGCCTGATGCCGTTCGACACATGATTGCCCGAAGTTGTCGCCTGAAAGCGGATGTTGTGGAACAGGACGAGCATGAAAAAACGGGGCTGCGCGCGTCGCTGAATTATGGCCACACGTTCGGTCACGCGTTCGAAGCGCTGGCGGGATATGGTGAACTGCTGCATGGTGAGGCCGTCGCGATCGGCATGATCTACGCCAGCCGACTTGCGGAACGTCGCGGCCTGATCGACGCGAGCGTCACTCAGCGGCAGATCGCACTGCTAAAGGCGTTGCATCTTCCGACTCAGCTTCCGTGTGCGATCCATTTCGGCACGGAAGAAATCCTGGGGCGAATGCGACTCGACAAAAAATCGGTCTCTGGCCGCCTGCGATTCATCCTGCCATCGGAAATCGGAAAAGTTCAGGTGTATGCCGATATTCCGGAATCTGATGTCAAATTGGTGCTGGAATCGTGAACTATAAGCAGCGCCAGCAGATACGATGAACATGCTGCTCGGCCCGATCCGGTAGTTTTCTTCGGGACGGCTGCATAAACTACGAACTGGACGGGCCGCTGGCGGCATGCGTCTGCGTTCAACGAAAACCATTCGACTTCTACAAGGCTTCTCGCATGTCCGGGAAGGACAATACCCCGGTCGATCTTTCCGGGACTTCGATTCGTGTTCTGATCGTCGACGACGATGAGGCCCACGCACAGGCGGTGGCCGAATCGTTGCAACGGGTCGGTTACGACTGCACCGTCGCTGCGTCGGGAAAGCGGGCGGTCGCACTGATCGAAAGTCAGACCTATGACGTCGTCGTGACTGATCTGATGATGGACGAGGTCGACGGACTTGAGATCCTGCGCAAGTCGAAAGAAGAACTTCCCGATGCGGAAGTGATTTTGCTGACCGGGCACGCCTCGATCAAAACGGCGGTGTCGGCCGGACAGCATGGTGTACACACCTACCTGACCAAGCCGCTCGACATCACAGAACTTCGTCACGCGGTCGAAAAAGCCTCCAGCCGTGTCCGCCTGCTGCGGAACAACGCCGAACTGAGCCGTCGGCTCGACGAGAAATTCGGTTACGAAGGGGTGATCGGCAACAGTCCGGCGATGCATCGCGTGATGGAGAAATTACGTAGCGTCGCACCGACGGACAGCACCGTGTTGATCCTCGGGGAAAGCGGAACAGGCAAAGAACTGGCCGCCCGGGCGCTCCACCAAAACAGCGAACGAAAAAATAAGCCGTTCGTTCCGCTGAATATTTCCGCCCTTCCAGAAAGCCTGCTCGAAGGTGAACTGTTTGGACACGAGCCAGGCGCCTTCACCGGCGCGGTCGGTCGCCGCATCGGAAAGTTCGAGCATGCGAACGGGGGCACGCTGTTTCTCGACGAAGTCGGCGAAATGCCAATGCCGACGCAGATCAAACTGCTACGAGTGCTCGAAGACCGCAAGCTGTCTCGTATCGGCATGAACGAAGAAATGGACGTCAACGTCCGCGTCGTCGCTGCCACGAACGCCGACATGCAAGAGGGGATCCGCAAAGGAACCTTTCGTAAGGACCTGTACTTTCGTCTGGCCGTGGTCACAATCGAATTGCCTCCGCTTCGTGAACGACGCAGCGATATTCCGCTGCTGATGGATTCGTTCCTGAAGCAGCTGTCCACAAAGAACCATCGGCCCATTCCCATCATCACGCGCCAGGCACAACAAGCTCTGATTGCCTACGATTGGCCTGGCAACGTCCGTGAACTGCGAAACACGATGGAAGGGATGATGATCCTCGATCGCGATGGTCGACTTGATGTCGACGATCTCCCACCTGATATCGCCCCTGTCGGACCGGGTGCCGAGAACAACGACGGTCAGGCGATTCTCCTGGGGGCTGATTCGCTCGTGGGGCGACCGCTGGTTGAGGTGGAAAAGTACTACATTCAACGTGCACTCGAGCTGACCGGCGGCAAACGGGAAGAAGCCGCGCATCTGCTCGAAATCGGCGAGCGGACAATGTATCGCAAGATCAAGGAATACGACATTAAGGGATGACGGCCTGCATCGCCTGACCCCATCGAAGGAGGTTTGCACCGTTTCCTTCGCGATGACGCGGCGATGCCGGTTGCGAATCCGTTCCGCCACGGTGCTTCTTGCTTCCTTTTCGATTGGCTCTTATTTCGACGGAGTTTGTTTAACGTGGAGTCGCCTGCTTCTTTGACGCCGTCACTTCGGTTCACCCCCGACGAGTTGGATCGCTTCTGGCAAGGGGGATTTCTGGTCGTTCGCAATCTGGCGAGTCCCGAAGATATTGCACAGATGCGGCAGATCACCGAGAACGGCGTCCGCGATCGAATTGAACCGCTCGAGTATGAAGCCGAGCTCTCCTATCCCGGCGCACCGGTGTCGAAAGACGCGGAAGGCGGACACACCATTCGTCGCCTGAAGCAGGCTCACAGTCGCGGATTTCTGTTCACCGAATGGATGTTGCGGCCGCCGGTGATGAACCGTCTGCAGCAGTTGCTGGGGCAGCGGATTGTTTGTCCGCTGGCTCATCACAACTGCATCATGACCAAGCAACCCAAGTACAGCAGCGAAACCGGCTGGCACCAGGACATTCGCTATTGGTCGTTCCAACGGCCCGAACTGATCAACGCGTGGATTGCTCTGGGAAGTGAACGTCCCGAGAATGGCTGCTTGCAGGTCATTCCCGGCTCTCACCGGCTCGTTCTTGATCCCAGCCGTCTCGACGAGGCGCTCTTTTTCCGTAGCGATCTGCCCGAGAATCAGAATCTGATCGATTCGAAGCAGTTCGTTTCGCTGAACCCCGGTGACGTCCTCTTCTTTCATTGCCGGACGTTGCATTCTGCCAGCCGCAATACGACCAACGAGACAAAGTACTCGGCCGTCTTCACGTTTCGTGCGGCCGACAATCCTCCCGTCGTTGGAACGCGTTCGGCCGCATTGCCGGAGCTGCTGCTGACGCCTGGAATTTAGTTGGAGTTACCAGGCCCGGGGGACCTCCACCGGTTGTCGCAGCTCTTTTCCTCCTTTGTCGCGAGCCCATCCAAGGCCGCCTTGGTTGGCCATCAGTTCCCACTGATGACGCTCGCAATAGCGGCGCAGTTCCGCTTCGTCGGGAAATCGGGCCAACAACGTGGATTCGCGGCGGTCGAGCACAAGAACGGCGGGGACCGCTGCAAACTGGGTGGAATAAAAATCACGAGTCCCCAGATCGTAGGACACGTACGAGATCACGGGCTCAGGCGGAAGTTCGATCGCGCGGAGCGCCTCGGCATTCACCGGTGGCAGCTTGCCGAGATTCCAGTGTCCTTGAAGTGCGACGTAAAGCGTTCCAACCGAGACTGCGATCAGATAGACCGCGGCACTGCGTGGAACAAACGCATTCTCTTGGACCACGACCTGTTGAGATTTCCGTCGAATCACCGGAGGTGGGTTCGTGTCGAACGCCATGAGGCACAAGGCGGCTGGTATGACATGCGCCAGAATTCGGCTGAGCGAATTGGAGATGTGCCACCAGGGCAGATAAGGAGTGATCAGGTAGACGCCGTAATACATCGCGAGTTGGAAGCCGATTGCAACCAGCAACGGTGCCGCAGGACCCGGGCGGCGGAATCGAGTGATCAAGAGGTAGAAACTCCACCACAGCGCGATGCCCCAATCTCGATAGTCCCACAATAGGCCATAAAGATTGGACCAGATCGGCCAGTGGTAAAGGAAAAACTCAGTCTGATCGAGACGGACGATCAGCGGGCCGGGGCTGATCAGGATGCCTGGCTGAACAATGTTGCCAATCTCAAAACATCGTGTCGGATTGATCAGATCGCTCGGGGGGGCCAGCATGACTTTGAACGCGATGCACAAACTCAGAGGAATTGCCGCACCGGTGATTGTGTTCAATGCCAATCTGCGACGAAAGGGGAGCCGCGACAACAGGCTGACGCTGACGATGACCGCCATGAATGCGACGAACCACACCGCGCCCTCGTTCTTGATCAAGCCGCACCATGCCGCCAGAAATCCGCTCATAGAAGACGCGTGTTTGTCTTCCTTGGCCACCGCGTAGGCGTAATAGGCACAGCTACCCAGAATCGCGTAGCTCAGGGCAAAGTCGGCTAGAAGGGTGACCGCCAGTTTCCACAGAATCGGCATTGCCAACACGACGGCCGTCGAAAGGCCGAGCCGAAGACGCTCTGTTGAAATCGCCTGGAACCCAAATACCAGCGAGACGAACGCCAGGCAGATCGGGTCAAACAAGGCGATGACGGCGAGCGATGAGATCTGACCATCAACGCGCCACAAGGCGTGCAGTGCCCAGCTCAGCATCGGTGGATAATCGGGATGCAACAATGCGAGGTCATTCGAGAAGGTATTGTTCCACTGGCTGCCGCCAAGCGAGAAAAATCGCGCCCGCATGATCCAGGTAAACAGGGTGTCCCAGCCGCCCCAGGGATCGGTCGAATGCGCGTAGGCGGCGAGTGCGATGAAACAGACTCCCGCAACTACCAAGGCGGCGCATGACAGCCAGTTGAATGCGGACACCGACGGTTTGGCGGTCACGCTCGTGGTCTTGGCGGATTTCACGATGCTTGCCACGACGACCAGGCCGAGTGTCAGCCACGGTGGCAGGCCCAGCAGCGTATCCAGAAGTCCGGCGCTTGCGCAGATCGAGATCCACACAGCGGGCAATCCACCAATTGCGAGAAGTCGTGTGGACCAGGCCGAGGATCGCTTCATCAGCAGCAGGCATCCCGCCGCGTAAAAAATGAGCGTCAGCGCACAAGAAAACATTCCCAACTTCCCATCCCAGTTATCAGGCGCGTCTCGTCTTCGATCGCGAAGGCGATGTCAATCACGAGACACGAACGTACAACCGTGACGCGTCGAATTTCAACGGCCAGCACGTCGGCGAGTGACATCAGATCGCTTGTGTCGGCTTTCGGCCAAGCCATTGGCTGATCGCGAACAGCGGTAGTCCCGCCAGGAAGGGGACCGCAATCAGAGGTAGGAGTGGTGCTGCATAGTTGACTGACGAGTACAGTCCGAACGCGCACGTCGCGCAGAACAGGATCGGGCACAGCGGAAACCATGGCGCCGAAAAGGGCCGCAGCCGATTATGGTCTTTCACGCGCAGGACGAAGTAGGCGATCCCGGTGCTCAAGAAGAACAGCCAGAAGATCGGTGCCGAGGCGGCGTACAGGGTTTCGAACCCACTGTTGAAGTAACGATCCCAGGGAACGGCGGGGATCGAGCCGCGGCGAAAGAGTTCATCGATGAGGCGGCGACCCGCCTCGGTACCGATTCCAGCGATCATCAGGACCGTGACGGCACCTTGCACAAACAGGGACCAGACAGGAGTGTGCGTGCGTGGTGACCAGTACCCCAGTCGCGCGAACAGCGCATGGTCGGCCCCCACGGTCGCATGCACACGGGAAACCGCCAGGATCAAACCATTTAATCCGCCGAGTGCCGAAATCATGACCAGAAGGCTCATGATGCGACCAGCATTTCCACCGAACGTGGCCGACAAGGCGTCTGCCGCTGGACGGGATGAATTGCGAAGCCCTTCGAAACCCAATGCTCGCAGATAGGCGAAGTTGATGAGCAGATAGACGATCGAAATCAGCCCCATTCCGAGCAGCAACGCGCGGGGAATGTTCCGGCTGCGATTTTTGACTTCGGCCGTCACAAAGGCTGCATCGTTCCAGCCGCCATACGCGTAGAGAACGAGAATCATTGCGAGTGGCCAACCTGGTCCATTGACGGGGGTCTTGACCGCGAAGCCCGCTTCCGCGCGGCTTGATAATCCCGCGATGATTGTCAGGACCAGCCCCAGTAATTTGGCGACAACCAGCGCTTTCTGGACATGTCGGCCCGCATGAAGGCCAATCATGTTGAGCGCCGTCAACCCGATCACCGCTGCGAGCGCGAACCAGACCACCGTATCCGGTTTGGCATTGAAAACCTCGGCCGCATATTCCGCGAACACATACGACAAGGCGCCGATGCTTCCGGTCTGAATAATCGCGAGCTGCGACCAGCCAAACAGAAAGCCCGCCCAGGAACCGTAGGCACGTGACAAGTAATTGTACTCACCGCCCGAGCGTGGATAGGTCGTGGCCAGTTCCGCATAGCAGAGCGCTCCGACGAACGACAGAAATCCGCACAGAACCCACAGGCCGAGTCCCGCCCAGGGATTGGGAACATTGCTGAAAATCAGCCCGGGCGTTTTGTAGATCGTGCTGCCGATCACGATCCCGATGATCAAGCTAACCGCGTCCCAAAGCGACAAAGGGCCGGATTCTTCTTCGTCTGTCGCGAGTTTCTCAGACAACGTACATCCTTTGGCAAGCGACAAGCGGCATCGACCTTTTCAGATGGTGTGAACTCACGGAGCCTGGCGCCGTTCAGATTGGCAAAACTCCCGACCTCGTGACGGTCAAAATACCTTGGCGCTTCCGTTCAACAGGTGGTTACCGGCCTGTTGGAAAAACGGGACGGGCTCCGTACCGATTCGAAAATGCCATGACATCGTGAACGCGAGGCGTTTGTCCCTCTTTTTTCAATAGACTTTTAAACGGCACTCAGTTCCAGTCCCAGCGAATTGAATTTCGGTGATTCTTGTTTGACCAGTTGATACTGGTAGGCGACCAGCCAGGTCCCCAACGTACTACCGGTGGCCGTGGTGTCGACGTCGTCAAACTTCTTGTAGGGGACGGCGCTGACTCGCAGTTTCGGCCCATGTTCCGTCCAGCCGGCTGATGTAGAGGCGGCTCCAAATTGTTTGCCGAGTTGCTTGCCCAGGTCGAACGTCTCCCCGGCGTAAAGCGGTTGATGATTTGCCGCATAGACCATGTAGAGCCCGGGTTCCCCCTGCAAGGCGGTCAGCTTGGCGTGATCGGTACTCGACCAGCTTTTCGGCAGTTTGATCTGCGCCAGTCGACTGGAACGCGTGCTGGCGGTGTTCTGGACTTTACGCAGCTTGAGCGCCGCCCAGCGATATTCGAGCGACGTGTGGCCAGGGGCGAACTTGGCGGCGATTTCGTCAAATTGCTTGGCCAGGGCAGGGTCGCACAGAATGTCGTCGATCGTGGCCTGCGTTTGGTCGTGAATCTGTCGCCAGGCAATCTCACTGGCGAACAGATATTCGTCCGTGTCTTCCCAGCGGAATTCGGTTCGATGCAACGTGGGAACAGATTGCAGCTTGCCCGCTTTTCGCAGCCGAAACAAGGTTCGATTGAGGTCCGCGGGACGATCTTTCAGCCCCTGTTTTGCACAGGCCTTCAGGAATGCCGCATCCAATTTGGGATCGGCAACCACTCGGTCAGCGGAATAGCCGCCGGAACTTTGCTTGAACGCTTCGATGATCGGTGCGGCGATCGGTTTCTGTTCGACGGCTACTGGCAGGGGATCAAATAGCAGCCCTTTGGGGATGGCAGGCGCTGCGGACGCCATCGCCTTCTTCGCTTTGCCTTTCGCGCCCGGTGCCGTCGGCGTGGCCGGGGCGCTCACGCGCGGTTCAGGTGAACCGTCCAGGCGATCTCCGACTTCGCAATTTGCCAATCGTGACAGGCCGCGGGCGATATAGTCTTCGCTGATGTCGAAGCCGATGAATTGACGACCCAGTTTTTTCGCGACGGTTAACGTCGTCGAGCTGCCGCTGAACGGATCCAGGACCAGGTCCCCCGGGGACGAGCTGACTTTGATGATGCGCCCCAGCAGTTGCTCGGGCATCTGACAGCCGTGAAAGCCTTCTCGTTCTTTGAAGGTCCCTGCGACGCGAGGAAAGTACCAGGTGTCTTCGTCGGGGTTGAATCCGTCCGTTAAATCCTGTGGACGCAAGATCCAGGTGTCATCCGGCATTCGTCCGCCCTTGGCCGCACGGGCGTCGGCATAGACCGTTTGCCGGGCGGAAGGGACCACAACGTCAACAGCATTGAACTGATAGTTCTTTGGGTCTTTGACAAAGTGGAAAATGTGCACGTGCGACCGGCTGAATTTCTTGGTGCAATGCACGCCGAAGGTGTAGTACCAGATCACCCAGCTGCGACAATGAAATCCGACTTGCTGACTGAGAATCTTCAGCTCGGCGGCATATTCATCGCCGATGGCCAGCCAAAAACCACCCGTCGGCTTCAGGACGCGGTGCACGCCGGTGATCCATTCGCGCGACCAGTCGATGTACGAGTCGGCATCTTTGCGGTCTTTGTAGACGTCGTACGAATAGCCAATGTTGAAGGGGGGATCGGCAAACGCCAGGTCGACACTGCCCGCATCCAGCGAATTCATCGCCTGAATACAATCGAGGTGATGGATCGTGTTGAGTTCCAGCATGTTTCATGCAGCTCCGTGCAGTAAAAAAACCGGAAGGCAAATAGGTCTGGCAATCCGTTTGAATTGATCAAATCAATCGGGCAGAAATGTCTGGTTGTGGATGATGGCTGAGGTTCAATTCTGAATCGACACCTTGATGAATTCTCGGTGAACCTGCTGGCGACGCTCGCGAATCTGACCACCAATGCCACTTCATGGGAAACATCGAATGGCCGGGTTTGGAGAGCTTTGCCGAAACCTTGGGTCGTCCGTCGCTTTGCTCGTCTAGCTCCCCCATCCGATCCGCACTGTTCGTCGTAACAACGCACTACCCTACGATAAACACGGTCATCGAGCGAGGTCCGTGAGCACCAATCACTAGCGACTGTTCAATATCCGCAGTCTTCGATGGACCGGCGATAAATCCGCCAAAAGGTGACGCTGTGACGGTGATCCGCTCATACGCCTCGTGCATATTGTTGACCAATTGCGATGCAGGCACGACCAGCGCCAGGTGCTGGCACAGAAAATAGATCACGCGATGTCGAACTTTGAGTTCGTTAACCCAGACGGCGGCGTTCTCGGCGACCGCGACTTCTCCCGGCAGGATCGCGAAATCGATGTCCGCTAGCTCGTGGGGATCGTTGATTGCTTCCATCGATGTCGTCCCGGTCAGCGCCGCGGGAACCAGCGACAACGTCAGTTTGGCCGACGTGAACTGCGGTAACGAATTCAATTCGTGGGTGATGTCCGCTTCGTGCGCGACGCGGATCGCACGGCCGCCGATCATTTCCAGGACGCTCGCAAATTGTGCGAACGGGTCGGGATAGGTGATCCAGGGACCATCGAAGCCAGGGAGATCAGACGATTGCGGCAAATGTTGTCGCACTGAGGCGAGAATGCGTTCACGAGCAGACATGAAAGACTGAATTCTCCGCGGACCCGAATCCAAACGAGGTCATTGACAACAAGGTTTCAACCGTCGCAATAGTGTAAATCGCCTCGTGCCGCATTGCGACCCAGACGCCTCAAACACAGGTTCGGTCGTGACGTTGAAATCCGAGGGGGAAGAAAACTGAACGCAAAGGCGCCAAGGCGCAAAGAATTGAGGAAGCGGGTGGTGATCTTTGCCTTAACTTTGCGTCCTTGCGCCGTAGCGCCTTTGCGTTCAGTTTCTTCTCAATTCCATTCGCAACGTTTCGCGGGGCGTTTTGCTGGCGTTGATGTGAAGTAGCCTGATTTGGCGTTTGAAAATCGTTCACGACGTTGCTCCGTGGGGCGACGATCCTTTGCGAGTGTCGCTTGATCGGGCTATGCTGGCCGTTAGACGTGGCCCGTTCCTTCGTCGCCGGGCTGCAATCGATCCCCTATGGCAGATCAGACCCCATGGCCGACTACACCAAGTACGATCCTCGCGTCGATTCACTGGTCATTGAGTCGCGGACTCATTGGGACCCGTCGGTCGGCAAGTTGACGGACGAGGACAAGAAGTTCCTGTCCATGATGGTTCATCGCAGCCCTGCCAAGGCCGCCAAGATCGAGTACAACCGATCGCATACCGGCTTCACCCGTGAAATCACCGTCACCGCGGATGACATCGCCCGAATCTACGACGAACAGATGCAGGCACACTGACGCCGAGTCCGCTTGATCCCTTGTCCTCGTCTCCAAGCTCCTGCATGGTGACGCCTCACGCCATCTTGTGTTCTGTCGAGGTGGAAAGTGGATCAGGGATCCTCGCACACACGTCTCGATGAGGAGGGCATTCCGGAATCGAGATCACAAGGAGCGTTAACAAGCGGGAGCTTTGTAACGAGAGGCTATCCGTCAGCGCCCTCAAATGAAACAAACCGGGCCGTCCTTCGAAAAAGGACGGCCCGGCGGCGTTTTCACTGTGCGAAGTTGACCGATTGATCTCAGATCAATCCGAATAAGCGCGGGTGACTTCTTCAAGGACGATTTCGTCCTGGACTTCCGCACCGGTGAGTCGCGCTTTCAGGCGATGGCTGCCTTCTTTCTTGACCTTCATCATCACGCGGTACGTGACTTGTGCTCCCGGGGCAATCTGCTCGAGCGGTTTGAAGGACAACGTCCGACCTTCGAGGTCTTGTGGAACGGGAGCTTTCGCGGACAGGAATTCCATCCCGGCCGGAAGTTCGCAGACCAGGCTGACGTCGGTCGCGGCTTTCGATCCATCGTTCTTCACGCGGATCTCGTAACCGGTTTCCGCACCATTCTCCACCGGATCATCCAGATCGACCAGTTCCATCGTCAGAGACGCAATTCCGTCGACGCGTGTTTCGATGCGAGCATCGGCTTGGACGCCTGATTCGGAAACCACCTGCACCGTGTGAGCGAACTCACCGATCTGCAACGAACGCAGTTCGCACGCCACTTGCGTCGATTCACCCGGTTCCAGGTGATCGATGAACCAAGAGATCGTGCTGACCGATGGATCAAACTTCCCGCTGTTGTCGGCCGAGACGAATTTGAACCCCGACGCGACCAGTTGTGAGATGTGGATGTTGTTGTTCGCCAGGCTGCCATCGTTGGTGACAGTCAGGACGTACTTTGCATTCCGGCCCTTGTATCGCAAAGAGGGGCCTTCGACGGCGACTTTGATACTCGGCGCGACAACGTCGAAATCGACGGTGTCGGTGCTGGTGGCATCCGAACTTGACGTGGCCACCACGCTGACCGACTGCGGTCCGCCTTTGGCTGCGGTCAAACCCAGGCGATAGCTACGTGTTTCGCCTGGTCCGATCGAACCCACATCGATGACCAGGCGGTCTTCGCGGGTGGGGTGTTCCAGTCCATCGGACAGCTTCGCTTCGATTTTCACGTCCTGGGCCGTACCCGTTCCCGGGTTCGTCACGGTAATCATTTGCGAGGCGGGGTCGCCTAGCATGACTTCCTTGGTTGGCGACTTGATCGCGATCTTCAGCATCGGTTCGCAAACCGCAAACGCGGCCGCGCTGACGCCCGTGAATCGGACTTGTGCTGTCGCGCCGATTTCACCCCGAACGCTGGGAATCAGCGTGACGGTGATCTTTTTCTCGCTGGCCGGGGCCAGACTTTCAAATGTCCAGGTCAGGCGATCGGTCGCAGATGCCGGCCGCGGTTCGGCGGCGGTCAGCCGCACATTTGTCGGGAAGACGGCGTCCACGGCCAGTTCGGAAACGGGTGTTTCGCCCGCATTCTTGACGATCAAATCCACAAGGCACTCTTGGCCCACGTTGAATTCGCCGCGTTTGACCCACTCGACCGTGACTTGAGGTGTCTGTGGTCCAGCGGCGGCAACGGTGCTGGGGTCGGAGTGAGAATCACCACCCGTCTGGACAATGTCATCGAACGGGCTACGTTCACTGGCGGGTTTCTTGGAATCCGCTTTGCGAACCGGCTTCTCGGCCGTTTCTTCAAGCCCTTGGATGGGGGGAGCGCTGCGTGGGCGGCCATCACCGCGAATCTGCTGAATCGGGTTTTTCTTGCCTGCACTGCGGTCATATTTGGCATACGAGATCCGTGCAGAGGGACGGCCGGTTGGAGGTGCGGCTTCTTTGGCGGCGGCGTCCTGCTCAGCTCCTGCCGAAAGTTCGCTCGTCGCACTGTCATCTTGTGCGACCGGCTTCGATGCGGTTTTGGGAGTCTTCTTGGCCCAGGTCTCGGGGCGATCGACATCAACTTCGTCGCTCCAGTCGACCACTTTCACTTTCGACGCCGGGCTTGCGTCGGCCGCAGCCGCACGCTTGGCCGAAACGGAAGGGATTCGTTCGTCTTCGGCGAACAAATCTTTGTAGTAGTTCTTCGGGGTTCCGCTCGCCGGCTTTTTGGTAGAGCTGCTTCCAGAGACGCGCGTCGTTCCGACGGCGCTTCGGCGAGATGGCAATTCGGAGGCGGGGTCAGCAGCGTTACCGTTCTGGCAAAGCGCCATCATTCCCGAGATGGCGAGCATCCAAGTCCCGCGTTTCATGATCGGTTCCTTCCGAACAGTTCGTGGCGAATTCCAATTATCTCGTGCGGCGGAATGGAGCGAAACGAGGCTGTTCAATACTCACGCAAGTTCCACTTCAACGAGTGTCCAACGTCAGTTATCGGCGAAGCAGGGGATTTTGATTCAGTGGAAGTTGTCGCCTGCGGTGAGTTTTATGCGCATTCCGTCTTTGAGGCTTGGGTTGGTCTTGCGGCGGCGTCAATCCGGTCTCCGCGACCGCCCTCAGCTTCGGCGTACGTTGTAACAGTGCTTCTTTTCGGTAGTTGTGATCGCAGGTCATTCGCCGGACCGTCTTGCTCGCGTTCATCGAACGGCAGTTCCGACTCGAATTGAAGTTGCGGACAGGTTTGGTTGGAACCGTTTTAAACGGCAGTTTCTGCCGATCTCGGTGCGAAGTCGGTTCTGAAGAGCAGAAGGTCCGATGCCCGATTGGTCGATGGGGATATCATGGATCGATGATCCTCGTTTCGTCGCCTTGAGCATCCTCTCGTTCCCCTCGTTACCAAGCTCCCGCTTGGTAACGTCTCCTACACACACGCACACACAGAAATGTGTACGTCGGTCCCAGGCCACGTTGCGGCTCGACAGAAAATTGAATCGCAAGAGGCGTTACCAAGCAGGAGCTTGGTAACGAGGAAAGCCGAGGAATTTGGTCGCGAGGGAAAAGAGGCGAAAATCCTGCTTGGGATCGAGGGGAGTTGGAGATGAGAAGCACGAAATGAGCTGGATCGGATATCATCGAATGACGGTGGTGTCCTGTACCGTCCAGGTCTCCGCTGGTTTGCAGCTACAAAGGGAACCGCATGCCACCACGTCGCAAACCGAATCAGGTTGTCCCGGCTGCTGCTGTCCGGCCGAGCGATCCTTCGCAGTACATGTCGGGCTTCGCGCACTATCTGAAGGCCGAGTGTGGTCTGTCGGACAATACGTTGATGGCTTACCGGCGCGATCTGGTCCGGTTCATGACGTGGTATCGCGATCATGGTCCTGCGCGGATTCAGCAGGTCGATCTCGCTCTGTTGTCGCAATACCTGCAGGACTTGCACTCGAATTCGTACGCCGCCACATCCATGGCGCGGCACCTTGTCTCGCTCAAGATGTTCTTTCGATATCTGGTGCTCGAAGCGATTTTGCCCGAGAGCGTAGTGGAACTCGTCAATTCACCGAAGCTCTGGCAACACCTGCCCAAGGTGCTAAGTCCCGAGAAGGTGGATGAATTGATCGCATCGCCCTCGCGGATGGACCGCACCCCGCTTCGCGACCGATCGCTGCTGGCGTTGATGTATGCCACGGGCTGCCGAGCGTCCGAGGTTTGTGGCGTCACCATGCGCGACATCCAGCTTGAAGAGGGATATTGCCGATGCGTCGGTAAAGGAAACAAAGAGCGAATCGTCTCTCTGAATCCGGTGGCCCGGGCTTCGATTGAAGCGTATCTCAAGCATGAACGACCAAATCTGGTCAAGCTGGAAGACGCGTCAACGCCGCTATTGGTCTCGCGCACGGGCAAACGATTGTCACGGATCACGGTCTGGAAACTGGTCAAACGCTACGCCGCACGAATTGGGGCCAGCCGCGAAGTGAGCCCGCACACGCTGCGGCATAGCTTTGCCACGCACATGCTGGCGGGCGGCGCAGAAATTCGCGCGCTACAGGAACTGCTCGGCCATGCCAGCATTCGTACGACACAGATCTACACCCATGTCGATCACAGCCGCCTGAAATCGATCCACGAGAAATGCCATCCTCGCGGATAGACGGAGCCATCTCATACCAATCCCACAAATTCAATGGGCGATCTCCAAATGAGTGGGCACGATTGCTGAATCGATTTTCAACAATCGCTCGCGCGCAATGAATCGTTCGGAGTTGGCGCGAGAGCAGATCGCGTCTTGTTCTTCATTGCGACTTTGCGGCCTGGCGTCGTTGCGATGAGTTCTTCTTGAGCGGATGCCAGGAGATGAAGGGAATGCCAAGGCGAAAAGAAGCTGGTTTTAATCGTCGCGTCGCTGCCGAAGCACTTCATAAAAGAGAATTCCTGCCGAGACAGCTGCATTCAATGAGTTGACCTGTCCCAGGACGGGAATCTTCACGAACTGAGTGCAGCGCTGTTCCAATGCGGGCTGGATGCCTCGCCCTTCGTTTCCGATCACCAGCACCGTGGCTCGTTGATAATCGGGGTCGAAGATCAGCTCGTCAGCATGATCCGATGTGCCGATGATCTGGAAGCCTCGACCTTGCAACATCTCGACTGTCGTGATCAGGTCGTCGGTCTCCGCAATCGGAACATGATTGACGGCTCCGACGGAACTTCGCGCCGCCAGGCTATTGACTGCCGCCTGTTCGCGAGTTCCGACGATGACGCCGTGGATCCCCAGCACATCGGCTGAACGAATGATCGCTCCGAAGTTGTACGGATCGTGCAGCCGATCGAGCAGCACCAGGACCGGGTTGGGCGGAAGTCCGTCGATCAGTTCGTCGACACGGCGGTAAGGAAAGGGCGGCATGCGGGCGGCCAGCCCCTGATGTTCTTCCGAACGACAGGATTTCGTGATCTGGCTATCGCTGACGGCGTGGGTGGGGATACCCAATTGCATGGCCAGCGAAACCACCTCGTCACGCGCTTGCGGCTCGCAACGATCGCTGTGCAGCATTTCAAGCACGGGCCAATAGGCGGCGCGCACGGTTTCCAGCACCAGGTTGCGGCCCCAGATCCAACATCGATTGTGGTTCGCCATCAGTGGACGACGTGAAGCAGTCATCTCGGGTCGTCTAATTCCAGCGGAGTCGCGAACGGAAACGGGTCGCCAATAGCGCCAGGCACGCGATGATCACCACGATCATCAGCATTCCGGCAACAGAATTCAGGCGAAGCAGATTCCAGGTGAGTGTCAACGAGGCAAAGGCCAGCAGCAGGCTGACCCCACCGACAAAATTCCAGGCCATGAGTTGTTCAACCAGTAGCAAGGCGATCGCTGCCAGCAACAGTGCGCGTGAGAATCCGGTTCCGGTTGAGATCGTTCGCACAGTCTGGCCTTCACCCCTGGTCTCTTCTTCCCATTCGGTGAGGTAAGTGAAGTCGAGTCCCGGGAACAGATCTTCGCGCATGTCCTCGACACGCAAGGCCGTCAGGTCGCTTTCCGCGGTGTCGACATTGACGGCGAACCAGTCGGTCCGACTGGCCGGTGGTCCCAGCACCACTTGATGAAAGCCGCTGACGGCCGTGGGTTCGGTGACGACCATTCGGCCATCGCTCGATGGTTGCACCGTTTTGGTTTCACCGTTGGGAGGTCGATGAGTCGCCGCGGTATCGGTGGCACGCAGGCCGACATGCGCTTGAAGCGGCTGTCCCACGAGGGTGTCCCGATCTTTCCAGCGACCGGCGATCGCGTAATGAACGGTTTCGTGCATCAGGGGGATCAAGCTGTGTCCCCAGACCGCCCAGGTGCTCCACTCGCGATCGATCGAGGTCGTCATCAGGATGACTCGCCCGCGGCCGAATGGGGCATCGACGATCGCGGGGTCGCCCGTCCGGAACCGCAAGGCGATGTTCGCGCCGCGATCCTGATCGACGTTCGCCTTGATGTACACAAACGTTTTCGTGCGTTCCAGACCGGCCCCGGGGTTGCCTTGGAACGGGGCGACGATCGGATGGCTGAAGTCTCCCGCGTCGAATTCGAAGGAGTCGCCTTTGGTCTTGATGTCACCGACCCGCTCGACAAGGCTGGCGGGTAGTAACGGCTGCTTGCCGCTGTGCAGGACCTGATTGTAGTTGTCGATCCGGACCTGATCGCCAAGACAGAAGACGACGCCCCCGCCAGCTTCAAGATAGCCTCGCAGGACTTCGGCCTCACGCTCGGTGAACAGACCGACGTTGCAGACGAAGACGCAGTCGAAGCGACTCAGGTCTGTTCCCAGCAGTTCGCCTTCGCGAATCACAGTCGGGCGAATGGGGCTGGTCAGTGCTCGGTTGGGGAGTTCGGGTGCGAGTGCCAGCTTCAGAAAGTCGGTCGCGTTTCCCATCGGTTCGCCGGAAGGCTTGCCGTTGATCAGCAGGACTTGCAGTTCGTCCCGAACAGGGATGGCCAGGCGGCGCGTATCGTCGACGGACAATGCGTCGGCCGTCAGGCGGACCTCGACACGGTGTTCTCCCCCGCTGAACGTCGGAGCAAAGTCGGTTTGAATCTCTTGTCCGGCCGGCACGTCGACCCGCTTTGTGTCGGCGAGGCGTCCGTCCAGGACCAATTCCACGAGTTGTCCTGAGACCGGCGCGGCACTGAAATTCTTAATGTTTGCAGCGATCCGAGCGGCACGGTTCGAGAGCACGAACTGGTCATCCGCCCGCAGATTGGTGATCGCCATGTTGGGGGCAATCGGTTCGCCGACATTCAGCCAAAAGATCTTGGTTCGATCGGCCAGCTTCTGCAACTCCTGGCGAATGTTCTGGACTTCGGTGGATTGATTCGGTGCCCAGGTCGCGGCCTGCAGATCGGTAATGAAATAGATCTCTTTGCGCGACAGTTCAGGGGCCAGAGTGGTGAGTTCCTGAATTTCCTTGAGGACGACCGAGGCATCAACTCGCTCGTCATTCAGCGTCAGTTGGTCCACTTCTTCCATCACGGCGGCTGATTGATAGGCGGGGCGCCGGACGACGACGCGTGGTGACGAATCGCTGATGCGCACCAGATTGATGGCGTCGCCCTGCCTTGATCCGCCAATGATTTGGCGTGCCAGATCTTTGGCCCGTTCGAAACGCGTCCGACCGCTGGGGGCATATCCCATGCTGAAGGTGGCGTCGATCACGATGATGCGATGCTTGGGGCTAGCGGACTGGAAATATTCCCCAAACGTTTCGGCGGTCGGCCGCGACAGCGCCAATGCGACCAGCAGGACGGCGAGGGTTCGAATCGCCAAGAGCAGCAACTGCTCAAGTTTCATCCGCCGAGATTGCTTCTTCGTGGCCGCGATCAGAAACCGCATGGCCGCCCATGGCTCAGTCTGGAACCGGCGGCGATGCAGCAGGTGGATCACGATCGGGATGCTGCCCGCCGCCAATCCCCAGAGCATCAGCGGGCTGGCAAACCCGAAGGCGAGAATTGGAAACGAAGACGACATACGGCAGCCACTTAACGAAGGAACGTCGAGACGCAACAAGTGGATCTTGGCGGAATGCCCCTGTCCAGTGCAACTGTTGAGTTCTTAAAGCGATCGATGATCGCAAATCTCTGGCTTTCTTACAAATTTTCGATTCATCCTGAGCGTGCTGCGGCGAGCGTGTTAATCGTGTGCTGAAGAAGGCGGAGGGCGCCTCAAAGAGGTCGCCCAGGAAGTCTGGGCGCGCCTTGTCAGTAATCAGATGTGGGGTCTGTGACAAAATGTCTGCTGAATTGGGGTGTACCGTTTTTGATCCTGAACTTCCACCAAGGTGACGGATTTGTTGTTGATGTTTTGTTGCAATCATTGTTACGGTGCGTTGTGTTAATGCAGTCGGCTTTTTATGCGGCGCGCGTGGCGAACCGTTTTGAAATCATTCGTTTCTTGCGGAGAGCATCAAGATGCGAATTGGGGCGAATATCGTCGCTGCCTTGGTGGTCGCATCGCTGATTGCCCTTGTTCATTTCTCTGGACAGCGAGGCGTGTTTGAGTCTGCGGCTTCTCGTAAGATACCACGCGTTGAAGAGGTTGTTCGCCAAGTATCGTCGAGCGTGCTGCGTCGCAGAACTCCTTTGAGGTTTCCACTAACTAGACTTCCTGTAGTCTCAATCGATCCTGTAGACGTCAGGTCGTACGCGTCTCGATTCAGGCCGACTCATCAGCTAGAGGCAGTTTCAAAACCGATAAATCGTCAATAAAGATGGCAGGCAATTTGCATTCCAGTGTGAGCGAAAGGAACAACTCACATGATCATTGCCCTGTCCAAGTGGCCCCAGCGACGGCGGCCGAACACGACAGGGTCCAGGACGGCCCCGAAACCATTTGTGTCTGATGTTCAATGGAAATTGATCGAAGACTTGTTCGACGATCCTGAGCCTTCTCCTGCGGGAGGCCGGCCTAGAGTGTCGGCTCGACAATGTCTTGAAGGTGTTTTGTGGGTTCTCAAGTCCGGTGCGCGATGGCAAGATTTACCAGATCGGTATCCCTCTTTTACAACGTGCTGGCGTCGCCACAAGCAATGGACCGAGTCGGGAACGCTCGTCAGTGCGTGGTCCCGGCTGATCAAGGAATTGGATCGGCGGAAATTGCTCAACTGGTCGCAGGCGCTGGGGGACGGGACGTTTTCCCCAACAAAAAAGGGGGGCGCTGAGGTGGGTAAGACGAAAAAGGGAAAAGGAACCAAGCTCATGGTGTTGACCGAAGGGCACGGACTCCCGGTCTCGGCGTTCACCATTTCTGCGCAAGTGGCGGAGGTCAATACCATCGAAACCTTGGTTGACATTCAAATCGCCGGACAACGTCCCGAGCGATTTCTCTATGACAAGGCGGCTGATGCCGACTGGCTTCGAGATTCGCTTGAACGACGTGGGATCGAACAAATTACGCCCCACCGTGAGGGCCGAAAGAAACCCGTCAAGACAGACGGACGATCTCTACGCCGCTACAAGCGCCGATGGAAGATCGAGTGAACAATCAGCTGGCTGGAATATCAACGCCGCCTTCTCGTACGTCACGAATACTATGCCCACCTCTTCGAAGGCTTTCTGCATCTGGCCTGCATGATGCTATGCTTAAAATGGTTTTGAAACTGCCTCTAACGTCAGCGTCAGTACCATTCACTCCTGCTCCGCTTTACTCCCCAGACTCGCAAGCTGTCCACTACGAGAGCCATCCATTTCAAGGCTTCGAGTTGATTCTAAAAGTCTTCAGGGGCGGACCATTCAAAATCATTTTCGGTCAAGCCTCCTTCTGGCATATGTTCGCGAACGCCTGAAACAAAACTTGTTAACAAGTCGGCCACCGCCCCGTCAATCGTATTGGAGAACCCCGAAAGATAATCAGTTTCGCCTGAAAATCTATCTCGTCGATGCACGTTCATTAATGATAGATAGCTGCCCTCCGACTCCTCGACAACTTTCACCTTCATTTTAGGGAATGGAAACAGCTGCCCATCTACCCAGATATCCAACAAGGCCACAATTCTTGTAATACGAGCAATACCATCCATATTTTTCCTCACCATCTATTGGCATCCGAGCGAAATAATCTTGCCGTCTGGGGCAAGGTCAATGTACTTACCCTGTTTTTTGTCGGGGGGCAGAAAGGGGTCAGGACTCAATGTTGGTGTTTTGGTCGTCGATTTCTG